>JANNJV010000224.1:0-5424 GCA_031395945.1 Gemmatimonadota bacterium
CTGCATCAGCGCATACACGCTGGTCAACAATGTCACGTGCAGCACTATGGCCTGTTGCGACGCACCCGAATCGAGCGCGAGCCGCTCGACGTAGAACGGCAGCACCGGCAGCGTGATGCCGAAGCCGATCATCACGACGAAGAGGCAGGCGAGCAGCACGAACAGGTGCTTCTTCATGTCGTCACCGTTGAATTTCCCGCACCATTTGCCGGGTACACCACTTCGCGTACGCTTGGCCGAAGAGTCGGCCGAGCCAGCGCGAGATCCCCTTCGCCGGCAGTTCGTAGTCGATCGCCACCCGAAGCCGCGTGGAAGTGCCGTCCGGCCTCAGGTCGAAACCCAGGCGGTACGGGCCAATGACGAGCAGCCGCGGCTCGCCGACGGTCTCCCAGGTTTTTGTAAGCGGCCGCTGGCGCACGGTCACGATCTCATCGAGATACAGCGGAATCCCGAATACCCGGCCACGAATGATGATGTGTGATCCCACCGAGCGTCCCTGCTGCGCATCGAGCACCGTTTCCATCTTTCCCCACCCCATTCGCCACGAGCGTTTGCTCATGTGTGCAGAGAGGCGCGTCTGATCGTCGAGCTGATCGAAGACCTGTTCGACCGAGGCGGTGATCGTTGCGCTGTGTTCCTCATGCTGGCTATACATGGTGTGCATGCTACGGATGATGTGCCGCCGCCTCTGCGGCCTCTGCCTCAGCCTTGGTCTTGTGGACCGTGCCATCGGCGTGGTTCGGCGGCTTGCCCGTGAATAGCACCTGCCGGAAGTAAGCGTTCTTCAGGGTCTGCGTTTCAATCGGTCCGACGTATCCGGTCATTGCGGTACTCCTCTATGGTGTGTGTTGGCGAGCGTCGTATCGCCCAGCATGCACGGCTTCTGGTCGGTCAACGACCGATCGTCTTCACGTGCGCAACGCTTTCGGTCCATGTGAAGTGCTCGTAAACGCCGCTCCAATACAGCCCAAATGCCGCCCCGAACAGGAATTCCTCGATCGGAATGTCATAGACCAGAACGCCGCTCAGCGCCGGCAGATTCCAGACCTGAGCGATGTATCCGGGTGCAAACCAGACGAGCCCCACCATGAACACGGCGTAGAACCCGAGAAAGAGCGCACCACCGGTGAACGTCTTCTTCAGGAGGCGAGGACGACAGATGACAGAAGCAGCACTGCCGAGGATCAGCGCGACGACCGCGGCGTAGATCGCGTTCCATGGCAGCAAGGCGAGCGGGACGAACGTGATAGCGGGCACGAGCAAAGCGATCGCGTGAAAACGATGGAGCGGCTCCCTCTGCTTCACGGCTGGTACCGGAGCCAGATGCGTCCGGGTCAGCGCGTTGTACAGAACGGCGCCGATGCCGCCGATCGCGAACGAGAAGATCACGCTTTCGATGTCAAACCGCGTCCGCTGCGCCAAGTCGAAGAGGCTGGGCGGGAGCCAGTACGCCGGAACGAAGATCGGCTCGGTCAGCCCGAACAGCGCCGTGGCGAGGCTCGCGCGCCACATCACCGGGCGCCATTGAGCACTAGCCAGGTAGAGCGCGACCCACGGCACGAGAAACGCGCTCGCCCACATCAACCAGACATAGTGGTACTTCACAGCAGCCCCGCCAGAACGCTTGCCGCGCGTTCGAGGAGGCGTTGCGTGCGTGGGCGCCGCTGGAACGCCCCGAGCCGAATCTCGTCCGCGAAGCGGAGGTCGCCGAGGAACTGCGACTCCATGGTGGCTCCAACGGCGCTATCGAGCGCCACCAGTGCGACCTCGTTGTTGTACGCGAGCGAGCGGTTATCGAAGTTCATCGTGGAGACAGCCGTCCACGCGCCGTCCACGACGAACGTCTTGGCGTGAATGGTGGCGGCCCGGTATTCATAGATGCGCACGCCGGCCGCGAGCAGGGTCTCGTACCGGCTGCGGCCTGCAAGCCAAGTCGTCTTGACGTCGGTCTGCTCGCTGTTGGTCAGGATGCGCACGTCAACGCCGCGACGCGCCGCGTCGACCAGGAGCTGCACGAAGTCCGCGTCGGGGATGAAATAGGCGTTGGCGATGTAGAGCCGGAGCCGCGCGCTCGCGATCGAGAGCGCGAGGAGTCGCTCCGCCGTGGTGCTCCCTGTGAGTGGCGGGCTGTAGACCAGTGCGGCCTTGGTCGCACCGACCGCACCCCCGGTTGTTGTCGCGAGCATGTCGTCGAACGGGAGGAAGCGCTCGCCCGTGAGCAGCTCACCGGTTGCCTCCGCCCATTGGGCGATGAACGCGGCCTGCAACTGCGCGACGGCGGGCCCGGCGAACCGTACGTTCGTCTCCCGCCACTCCCTCGCCCGCCGCCCGCGACCCAGCCACCTGTCGTCCAAACCAAACCCTCCGGTATAGGCAACCGCGCCGTCGATGACGATGCCGCGGACGTGGGAGCGGTGGCTCGCGCGGTCGAGCGCGTACCACCGGATCGGCCGGAACTCCGTGACGCGGACGCCCGCTGCGCGCAGCGTGTCGAGGTGGCGCGTCGGCAGGTCCTGCGCGCCGAATGCATCATAAAGGAAGTAGACGTCCACGCCCGCACGGGCCCGGCCTGCGAGGATTCGCGTTGCACTGTCAGCGACCGCGCCGGGACCGGCGTAGTACATCTGCACCGTGACCGAGCGCCGCGCCGAACGGAGGTCGCGCCAGAGGCGCGAGAAGGTACCGCCGTTGGCCAACACCTCTACGGCGTTGCCCGCGGTCAATGGCGTCCCAGTGAGCAGCGCGAACGCGGGCGCGAAGTGCGCGGAGGCGACGTCCGGCGGCTCGCCCCCCGGCTCGCGCGCGATGACGTTCCGCACGAGCGAGCCGCGGAAGAGATGCGGCAATCCGACGAGGGCGAACAACGCGAGGGGAATGGCGACGATCAGCAGGACGACCGCCGCCCATGCGAGCCTTCGTCGAATATGGCGGAGCCGCTCGAGCAACTCGCGCGGGGAACGCATGCCCGCACCGAGGCGCCGGCGGATGCGATACGGGAACCGCGTGCGGCCAGGTGACGTCGCGGTCAGTCTAGCCCCCGACGCCAGCGGCCCGCGTGGGCATCGCTACCGTCGCGCCAGTCGCTGGGATGGCGCGTTCATTTCCCCGTTCAGCCGACTCCGCACGCGCGCTCTCCGGCCGGTAGACAAGGACCGGCACGGTCGCGCCGCGCACGACTTTGTCGGCGACGCTGCCGATGAGAAACCGCGCCGCGCGACCACGTCCGTGTGTGGAGAGCGCGATGGCATCGACGTGCTGCTGTTCCGCCACGTCAAGGATGCCCTGGGCCGGCTGGGGGTGCGTCACGACCACCGTCTCCACGAGCACGCCGCTCACACGCAGCTCCTTGGCCATATTGGCCAGGTGCAATTGCGCCGCGTCGCGCTCGTGATCGACATTCGAGGAGTTGTTGAACCCCTCGGCGTTCGGAAACGGCCGTCCAAGCAGAGGTAACGGCGCCACGACCTTGAGCAGAGTGTACACCGTCACGTGTGGCGTAGCGAGGGAGACGGCGTGATCCAGCACCTCGTCTGCCATCGCCGAGCCATCGAGGGGAACCAGGACGTGGCGAAAGAGCGGCTCTCCCAGGTCGACCGCCCATTCCGCCCCTGGTCGCACGAGCAGGAGCGGCAGAGGTGTGTGGCGAAGGAGTCCGTCCGCCACGCTGCCCAGCCACGCACGACTCAGCCCGCCACGTCCGTGAGTCATCATCACGACGAGGTCATGGCGCCCGTCGGCGAGATACGCCTGGAGCGTGGGAGTAACTGGCCCCTCCAGGAACTCCGCGCTGATCCGCAGTGATGTCTCGCGACTAAGCTGTTCGGCGACTGCGGCCAGGTCCGACTGTGCTTCGCGCTGTAGCTCGTTGTGGAGCCGAGTGTCGTACATCGGCCCGCCCCCGGGATGCACGATCGGCTCCTGTACGTGCACGAGGTGCACAGCCGCATCGCTGCGGCTGGCGAGCGCGAGCGCGACGGGCAGCGCGCGCTTCCCAAACGCGGAGCCGTCGAGCGGAACGACGATCGAGGTGTACATGTGACGCTCCAGTCTTGAGATGCGGGCGCAGTGCGCAAGCGCGATTCCCTTCAGTCGTGCGCGCCGTGCGCCCTACGGGCTCGGCGACCGTGAAGCAGATTGTAAATGGGGCAGAAGGTCAGGCCCGCGTACACGCCATACAGGAAGCTCTCAGCAAGCCCGAGCAGGAACCCCGGCCATGTGAGCCACTGAAATGCCGGCAGGACCTGCTCCAGGAACGAGGCCATGTGCAGGCTCTGGGGCGTGACCAAGCCATAGACCACGCACGCGATGAACGCGACGGCGCTCCAGATCCCGAGCGCCCAGGTGACAAGCTTCGTGTCGAGCACTGTGCCTCCGCTAGTGTTGGTGTCCGGTGCTCGGGCGCCCCTTGTCGGCCTCATCGAAGGCTGCCTCGCGAGGCGGGTCGCCAGCGTTCTTCTCGCGCGGCTTCTCTGGCGCGCGACTCCCGTGACCACCGTGACCACCGTGACCACCGAGATGCATGAAGACGAACACTGCTCCAATGAGCAGCCAGAACCAGTTCTGCGAGAGCCAATTCATGATTCCTCCAATGTGTCGGTCGGTACTCGTGCGACTGGCGCGCAGGCTCGACCACGGTCAGGCCGCTTGCGGCGTGTAGCCGGCGCTTGTGATGCTGGCGAAGATGGCGTCGCGGTCGGTGATGGATGGGTCGTATGACACGGCCGCGGAGCCGACGGTAACCGCGTCGACGCGCACGCCTGGAAGACTGCCGAGCGCCTGCTGAACGTTGCGGACGCAGCCACCGCAGCTCATCCCATGGATGGGAATGGTGATCTGATTCATGCTCACCCCGTGAAAGGTCGATCGTGTCGAAGAGCAGGTGCGCCTGGAATATCGGGCCAGCGGCTGAAGCCCCGCTGAGTGGCGGGTGAGCGCCGCGCCACCGGCGGCTCAGCCCGCGGGTTCTGTCGCGACGGCGGCTTGGATGATGGCAGACGCTTCTTGCTGGATGCGGCGCAGGTGGGTGAGGTCCTTAAAGCTCTCCGCATAGAGCTTGTACAGCGCTTCGGTCCCGGACGGCCGCACCGCGAACCAGCCGTGTTCGGTAACGACCTTGATGCCACCGATCGGCCGATCATTTCCGGAAGCGCTCGTGAGCACGACCCGGATAGGATCCCCCGCGAGCACGGCGACCGGGACATCGCTCGACGTCAGGCGCGCCAGCGCCGTCTTCTCTTCCGGCGTCGCTGGAAGATCGATGCGCGCGTAGAATGGCTCGCCGACATCGGCCACCAGGTCCTCATACTGCTCGCCAGGGTCGCGGCCGCTCCGGATCATCGATTCGACAGCGAGCAGCCCCATGATGAGGCCGTCCTTGTCGGTGGTCCAGACGGTACCGTCCCGGCGGAGGAACGACGCGCCGGC
>JANNJV010000242.1:0-2040 GCA_031395945.1 Gemmatimonadota bacterium
TCAGGCCTGAGGCCCGATAGCTTGATGTAATGCGATCATCGAGCACACTGAGCGCGGTAGCCCTCGCAGCTCTTGCTGCGGCCTCTGCCTGCCGCAACGATCCCACGACAACTCCGCCGCCGCCCCAGCTCGCGCGCTCCGACACCGTCGAGGCGCGCGCGCTCTGGGTCTCACGCTACGAGTACACGTCGCTCGCGGACCTCGTCCGCATCATGGACGACGCCAAGCGCGCCAACTTCAACATCGTGTACCTCCAGGTGCGCGGAGTGGCGGACGCACTTTACGCATCCGACCTCGAGCCTTGCTCCGTGCGCCTCTGCGGAAAACTCGGCGGCACTCCCACGTGGGATCCGCTCGCCATGGGCATCACGGAAGCGAAAGCACGCGGCATCCAGCTCCACGCGTGGATCAACTCGTTCATCGGATGGGCCGCCGGCGACCAGAGCACCTGCGCGCTGCTGGCGAATTCCGACGCGGGACGCCCGCGGCACATTCTGCTGGACCATCCGGAGTGGAAGGTGGTGGACAACGGCGGCGCCGCGCACCCATGCCCCAATCCAGAAGGAAGCGTGTGGCTGTCCCCGGGCGTGGCCGGTGTGCGCACGCAGCTGGCGCGCGTGGCCGCCGACATCGCGCGTCGCTACGACGTCAACGGCATCCACCTGGATTTCATCCGTTATCCGGGACCCGCCTGGTCCCATGACACGGCGAGTCTCAGGGCGTTCGCTCAGGATCCGGTCGCGAACGCGGTTGCATGGTCGCAGTTCCGTCGTGACCAAGTGACCGCGGCCGTCCGCGAAACGCACGACAGTCTGGCGCTTGCAAAACCGGCCGCCGTACTCTCGGCCGCGGTCTGGGGGATCTACCAGGACAAGTGGAGCTGGAACTCGTCCAAGGGATTTGACCAGTACTTTCAGGATCCGCGCGCGTGGGCCGCTGCGGGGACGCTGGACGTCGCTGTCCCGATGATCTACTGGAAGTTGCAGGGCACGTACTGCGCGTTCACCGATTGGCTCTGCCTGGTGGACGACCACCTCGCGGGATTCCAGGCGTCCGGCCGGCATGCGTATATCGGGATGAGCGCGGCGCTGGGCGCCGACGAGATGGTGCGGCAGATCGCGATGGGACGCGAACGCCGCGTGAAGGGGTTCAGCGTGTTCTCGTACGGCTCGGCCAGGAACACCGGCCTCTTCACCATGCTCGCGAATGGCGTGTTCCGGCTGCCGGCAAGAGTTCCGACAATGGAATGGAAGTAGCGTAATCCTTGGCTGTAGGCCTGAAGGCCGCATCGCTTGCGAGCCGCCGTGACGCCAGACATAGTCCCGGTGCACCAATTACCGGATGGATTCATGCGCGTCGCCTGCCTGCTGGTCGCTCTCGTTGCGCTCTCGTCTCGCACTCAGCCTGCCGTGGCGCAGGACGCGCATCCGGCCGGGCACGCACACGCGAAAACCCCGGCGCTCGGCACGATCGTGTTCCCCAACTCCGGCAATGCCGCCGCACAGCCGGCCTTCCTGAAGGGCGTCGCGCTGCTCCACAGCTTCGAGTACGATCAGGCGGCCGAGGCGTTTCGTCAGGCGCAGGCGGCAGATCCGTCGCTGGCGTTGGCCTTCTGGGGCGAGGCGCTGACGTACAGCCACGTCGTGTGGCGCGTAGAAGACCTCAAGGCGTCCCGCGCGGCGCTGGAGCGCCTGGGCGCCACGCCGGAGGCGCGGCTGGCGAAGGCCCAGACTTCGAGGGAGCGCTCGTTCGGCGCCGCGGTCGAGGCCTTCTATATGAAGGGGACGCTCGCGAACCGGGTGAGCGCGTACGCGGACTCGATGCGGCGGCATGCCGCCAGCGGGCCGAGCGATCAGGAGGCCGCCGCGTTCGCGTCGCACGCGCTGATGCTGGCCGGGTACATGAGCAACGGCGCGTCGCGCGACACGCTGTTCCGCGAGGCCATCGCGCTGTCGCAACGCGTCGTGGCGGTGAACGCGAACCACCCGGGCGGCACGCACTACCTCATCCATCTGTACGACTCGCCGGGGATGGCGCAGC
>JANNJV010000248.1:0-8003 GCA_031395945.1 Gemmatimonadota bacterium
ACAACGGCGGCGGAACCTTCAGCTCGGTCGCGCTGCCCAACCTGGCGCAGATCGCGCCGATCAAAGCGATCATCTCCCACGACGTGGACGGCGATGGTCACCTCGACATGATTGTAGCGGGCAACATTTACGACGCCGAGCCGAACACGACGCGGGCCGACGCGGGCAACGGTCTCTGGCTGAAGGGGGGGGGTGCCGGAGCGCGAAAAGAAGGAGGCCACTTCATTCCCGTGCCGGCGAGTGAAAGTGGCCTCCTGACACCTCTCAATGTTTCCGGTCTTGCACTGATCCGTACACCGTCCGGCATGGCGCTACTGGTCGCCAATACCGGCGATTCCCTGCAGACATTCTCAATCGGCAAGCACTAGGGCGGCACTGGATGTTCACCACACACCAGTGCCGACGCCAACGTGGTGCTTACCAGCCCGGGTTCTGTGTGAGCCTGGGCGTACCTCCTACCTTGCTCAATTCCACCTGAAGCGCGGGGATGGGATACAGATAGTGTTTGTCTGTGGCTCCCCCCGTCCAGCGGTCCGCCGACACAAGGTAAGGTCGACGAGCCGCCTCGTTCCCGCCCCCGACGCCATCGATGTAAGCATTGATCACCGTGTGGGCGATTCCCCAGCGGCGCAGATCAAAGAACCGCTGGCCTTCCATCGGTAGCTCGAGCCGGCGCTCATTTCGCACGGCTTCGCGCGCAATAGCCTGACTTCCGAACGCGCCGTACTGGCCGACACGGTACGTCGCCCAGGCGGCAGCCGAGGGATCGTTGATCGGCACCGCCATGCGAGTGTCGCCCGCACATATGGGATAAGCCGCGACCAAGGCGGCGGCCGCTGCCGCATTCGTCGGTAAGCCGCATCCCTGCACGCGAACCCCTGCCCGCGTTCTGATCTGGTTGACGATCGCCAGAGCGGTCGCAAGGGACCCGGTGGGCGCTTCCACCTCCGCCTCGGCCAGGAGCAGCAACATGTCGGCGTAACGGAAGATGTGGATGTTCACCGAACTCTGTTGCGTCGGCGCCCAACCGCCCGCGGTTTGCTCGGCGCCGCTGGCATCTTCATGGATGTGCTTCTTGGGACTGTACGGACCTCCATATGCCGGAGCCCTGATCCAACCCGCCTCGTGGATTCCCCAGTCCTTGAACGGCACCCTGTCCCGGCCTACGATCCAGTCGAGCCGTGGATCAAAGGCCGTGGCCGATCCGCCGATGACCGTGGCGTTGTTCGCGTTCCAGGTGGTCGGCGCGGACGTCGCCAATGGAAGCCCGGCGGCGTCAACCGCGTAGAAGTTGACCAGGTTCTGTGACGGCTGGTGGAACCCGCAGCAACCGAAATGGCTGCCGGAATGCGGGAAATTGAGCCGCTCACCAAAGTTGGCGTTGTTGCCGTTCGGCTCTCCGTCGTTCGAGGAGGCCTGATAGGCGAGGATTGTCTCCCGCCCGTTCTGAGCGGTCGAAAACCCGGTCCAGACGCGATCGAAGCTGGATTCCAACAGGTACGGACCGTTCGTCCTGACGTCACGCAAGGTGGTCAAGGCGGCCGCATATTGTCCGGCGTAGACCTGAACGCGTCCCTTGTAAGCCTTGGCGGCCCACGATGTCACGCGTCCAACCTGGTTCTTTCGCGGCGTGGTCGGCAGCAGCAGGATGGCCGCGTCGAGGTCCGCCAGGATTTCCGTGAGGGTTGCGGCACTGGTGCCGTTCGCCTTGCGGAAATCCGTATCGCCTTCACGGTAGTAAGGAATGTTCCCCCACATCCGCCACGCCTCGAAGTGGAAATGCGCCCTGAGGAAGGTCGCCTCTCCTTCGATACCGGCGACGTCAACCGCCGCAAGCGCACCCGGCGAAGCTGCCACCACGTCTGCGAGGAGACGCAGCGTGGCATTGCTTCGAACGACGCCTTCGTAGGCCCCGCGCCATTTCTCGTTCAGGTACCCCGAGACGTCGGCCGTGGACCAGTGATAGGCCTCCACGTCGTTGATCGGCGACTGGTCGCTGGCCTCCGAGCCCTTGTAGGCGTCGTCGCTGGTGACGCTGCCCCAGACCCAGTTGCTGGCGGCGTTCCCCCAGTTTCCGCCGACGCCGTTGTTCCAGTCCAGCGCCCGGTACGTGGCGATGAGGTTGCCCTCGACGCCGCTCGCGGTCGCGAGCGTCTGTTCATTCAGCGTTCCCTGTGGAGCAGCAGCGTCGGAGAGAAAGTCCTTGCAGCCGTAGAGGGTCACGGACGCAAGTATCAGCGAGGCTGACCAGCTGAGCACAGGATGCTTCGATACGATTTTCATCGTCTCCATATCCTTTGGAAGATGACGATTGCTTAGAAGGAGGTGACCAGGCCGATACTGAACGTCCGATTGCTGGGATACGTGCCTTGATCGACACCGCGATACTGATCGCGAATGTCGCCAGCAGGTCCGAATGAATTCAACGCGGGCAATGCCGGATCGAGGCCATTGTAGCCGGTGATGGTGAACAGATTCTCCGCGAGGAAGTAGACTCTCGTGGCCGAGATCCACCGGACCAGCGCGGGTGGCACGTTGTAGCCGATCTGCAGGTTACGCATTCTGACGTACGAGCCGTCTTCGACGTAGTAGCTGCTGATCTGATGGCTGTAGTTGTCGTTCACGTCCAGCCGTGGATACTTGGCGTCGAGATTCGTTGGCGTCCACGAATCGGTGAGCAGGTCCTCCCGCACGTTCGTCGAGAAATTGCGGAAGATGTAGAACTGTTTCTGCCCATCGAAGATCTCGTTGCCAAAGGTCCCGAACACCGTTGCGCTCAGATCCCAGGCCTTCCAGCGATAGCCAAGATCGAGACCGGCGGTGAAGTCCGGATGCGGACTGCCGATGATCGAGCGGTCGGCCAGTGTGACGGTCCCGTCGCCATTGACGTCCCGGAACTTGATCCGGCCAGGCGCCGCGCCGTCCTGCGTGGCATGGGCAAGCACATCGGCCGCATCGCGGAACATGCCGTCCGCGACCAGACCGTAGAAGGCCCCGATGGGCGAACCCACCTGGTTGATGTTCAGCTGACCGAATCGAATCGATCCCGGGCCGTAGAAGAAGTCCTGCACGCCGTCGATCGACACGATCTTGTTGCTGTAGTGGCTACCCTGGAACGTGGCACTCCAGGTCGCGCTGGTATGGCCGATGGAGAAATCGATGCCGCTGTTCTTCATCTTCCCGATGTTGACGATCGGGGGTGCGGCGACGCCGGCGGTTCCGGGCGTCGGCGGATCGAACAGCAGGTTATTCGTGTTCCGCTGATACACGTCGAGCACGAAGTTGATCTTGCCGCCGAACATCGCAACGTCCGCGCCGATGTTCTGCGATCTGTTCTCTTCCCACTTCAGGTCCGGATTCCCCAACGACGTCTGCCGGTAGCCAGCCACCAGGCTGGTGTTGGTTCCGCCGATGTCGTAGAAGGTGTCTCCACGGTCGCCGCCGAACTGCGACACGATGCGACCCGAGGGAATCTGCTGGTTGCCCGTCACGCCCCATCCATATCGGAGCATCACGTCTGAAAACATGGTGTTCCCCGCCATGAACGATTCCTTCGACAGTCTCCAGCCCAGCCCGATCGCCGGGAAGGTGCCCCAGCGGTGGCTGGGCCCGAGATTGGAGGAGCCGTCCTTTCGCAGCGTCACGCTCGCGACGTACTTGTCGGCGAAGTTGTAGTCCGCCTTTCCGAAGAAGGAAAGGAGGGCGCTCTTGCCACCGGTGCTGAAGACCGTCTTGGTACCGGCGTCGCCCAACGCGTCCTGCAGGTATCTGGAATTGAGATCGTCGTTCACCAGATTGCTCATCCCCGCCGAGAGGAACCGGTTGGTGCTCGCATTGGCTTCCTGACCAAGCAGGACGTTGAACGTGTGCTGCTCGAGCAGCTTGTGGTCGTACTTCAGCGTATTGCTCCACGTCCAGTCCGTGAACTGATTGGTGTTCTCGTTGATCGACGTGGTGAACGTCGGCTCGGAGTTCTCGGGATTCATGGGATTGAAGCCCGCAAATGAGCCCTGAGCCAGGTTGAACCCGATGCGACTTCTGAGGGCCAGCCGCGGGTGCGGGTCAACCCCCGCAAACACGTTTCCGAAAATGCGGTTGTTCTTGTTGACGTTGTCCTTGGCGAAGAAGGCCGCCTTGAGCGGGTTGGTGTTGTTGCCCAGACCAACCGCTTTCCCCGAGGCGAAATTGCCGTTGATGTCGTACACCGGCACCACGGGCTGCGAGAGAATGTTCTTCCCGAGGATAAATCCTTCGCCAAAACCGTCGTCGCCGATTCCGCCAAAGGCACGATCGGCGGAGATTGCGATGTTCTCACCGAAGCTCAGCTTGTTTCTGATGAACGCGGTGTTCACTCGGACGCTGCCGCGCTTGTAGTTGTTGTAGGCCGCGGTGCCGTCCTGATTGAAGTAGTTGAAGGACATCCCGTACTGGTTGTCGTCACCGCCGCCTGCGACATCCAGGTTGACATCGGCGACACTTCCGGACCCGAAGACGCTCTTCCACCAGTTGGTGCCGGAGCTGCCCGGCATGATCAACGTGTTGGGGAAGGCGTAGCTGGCCGGATTGACGGTCGCGCAGGCACCGGGTGCTCCGGCTGCGCCACAGTTGTTCGGCCAGATGTAGTTGGGGACCGTGGGGTTGTTGGGGTCCCCGTAGATGTTGGTCGGGACCGCCTGCCCCGCATTGATGTAGCTCTCCCTGAGGATCTTGTGGTAATCGAGAGAATTGCTGATCAGGAAATCGTCATAGCCGCGCGTGGGCTGAGTCATGCCCGTCCTGACGCGAAGCGTGGCACGCGGCGGTCCTTCCACTCCCTTTCTCGTAGTCTCGATCACGATGACGCCGTTGCTGGCGCGGGACCCGTAGATCGAAGCCGCCGACGCATCCTTCAGCACCTGAACGGACGTGATGTCGTTGGGGTTCAGGAAGTTGACGTACGTATCCTGAACGGGAGTGCCATCGACGATGTACAGCGGATCGTTGTTCTGGAATGAACTGAACCCGCGAACCCTGACCGTGCTTCGCGAACCCGGCGAACCACTGGCCTCCACTGAAATGCCGGGCACCGTGGCATCGAGACGCTGGAGCACGCTTGCGCCGGTCTGGCGTGAGGCGGTCTCCATGTCGACACTGCCGACCGCGCCGGTGATATCCGACCGCCGCTGCTCCGTGTACCCGGTGATCGTCACTTCATCCAGGTAGGCAACCCGGTCCATCGCGATATCGATCGTAGCGCGCGAGAGAACACCCACTTCCACGGCACGGCGGCCGAGGAGGGTGAAGCTCAACACCGCATCTGAGGGAGCTCGCAGTGTGTACCTCCCGCTCGCGTCCGTGATGGCGCGGGTATCGGTCCCCTTGACCTGAACCCGTACCCCGCGAAGCGCCTCACCGCTGGTCGCGGTCACGGTGCCGGCCACTTGCTGGGCCCACGCGGTTCCGCTGAGCGCCACGACCAACAGCAGCGCCATGGCCACGGCACGGAGCCAGTGGGGGCGGTTCGTCCAGACTGACTCCCTACGCGGCAGCATCTTTTCCATGGTAACTCTCCCAGTTGCGTGCATGCGTTCTCATCCTCCGGGTCGTCGCATTGCCTTCAGGCCCTGCATCTCCAACACTTGGCGATACGTCAAAAGGCGGACGTTCCGCGCCTTGACGGCGTCGCGGAACGTCGGTGAGGTAAGGGCATCCAGCTCTCCCTGGCGGTGCTTGCTCATGTCGGGGAGCGGGCCGGACGTGTTCATGTCCACTAATGCGCCCAGCTCCGGACCGTCGATCCCCACGTGGGTGACGACCATGTTCAAGCCGGGCTGCAGGCGCGCGAGCATGGCCACGAGGCTGTCGGTCTTCTCCCGTGGCGGCGCGGCGTACTGCGGATCGTGGCTGATCTCTCCGAAGTACTGTGACATCCCAAAACCAAACTCGCGCGCCAGCCGCTCGGTCACATCGCGGAACTCGGGGTACCGCATGACGGTGCCCATGTGGTAATCCACGTAATCGATTCTGAGCCCCGACCGCAGCGCCCGATCGATCTGGGCCCGCAGCTCCGTCTCTACGTCGCGCAGCTTTGGGCGGTTCTGGTACAGCGCGTCGGCGGAGGCGAAAAAGTAGCCATCGGCATCCACCAGCGACGGCACGGTACCGCGGCCGGCCACGGGTCCCCACCGGTAGTGCTTCCACTCCGAATTGAGCGTCAGGTGAATGCCGGCACTCACCTGGGGATTTCGCTTCAGCAGGTCGACCGTCTCCTGGTACCAGGGCGTCGGGAACATGATCGACACGGAGACGGGAAGGCCGCTCTCGATGAGTCGCTGCAGCCCCATGTTGACGGCGTGACTCATCCCCGCATCGTCAGTACGAATGAGCAGGGACACCTGATCCAGCGCAGACGCCGGGCTCGTCGCGCTTGGTTGCGCGACAACTGGGGTCCGCGCGCACGCAAGCGGACCGCAGAGGAGGATCAGGGCGAAACAACAGTGCAGCCGCGTAGGAACTCCCTGGGAGGAAGTCACTTCTGCCTGCTTACATCGCGGGACCCGAGCCAGCATCAGCGCAATGGCGCTCGGGCACAGGTCATTTACGGCCTGAGGTGTTGGTTGTCAATAAGGGCGTTTTTGATCAGGTTTTTCCCGACTCATGAGATACCTCGCCGCGATTCTTACGTTGGCCACGTCCGGCGCCTGGGCCCAGCCCGCGCGCCCGCGCACATACGCCAATCCCATCGACATCGATTACCGCTACAACTTCGAGCAGATGAACGAGGGGATCTCGTACCGCTCGGGGGCCGATCCCGTCATCGTGGTTCAGCGCGGCGAGTACTACCTCTTCGAGACCATCGGCGACGGCTACTGGCACTCGCGCGACCTCGGCACCTGGCGACACATCACGCCGTCGAAGTGGCCGCTGACGGACGTCGTCGCGCCAGCGGCGCTGTCGGTGCGCGACACGATCTATCTGTTGCCGAGTACGACGCGGCCGCTGCCGATCCTGATGCTCACGGAGCCGAAGACCGGCCGCGTGGATTTCTACAATCGCTTTCTGCCACTGCTGCCGATGGGGCGCTGGAACGAGGCGGACGTACTGGCGAAGCCGGACTCGGTGCAACCCGGCCCGTGGGACCCGCAGTTCTTCCACGATCCTGACACCGAGCGTTGGTTCCTGTACTGGAACTCCTCCAATGCGTACCCGCTGCACGGCATCGAGCTGGATAAATCGAAAAAGCTCGCCTACAAGGGCACGCCGAAGTGGCTGTTCGGTCTCGAGCCCGACAAGCACGGGTGGGAACGGTTCGGTCAGGATCATCGCGATACGACGATCAAGCCTTTTATGGAAGGCGCATGGATGACGAAGCACGGCGGCCGCTACTACCTGCAATACGGCGCACCGGGCACCGAATACAACGTGTACGCGAACGGCGTCTATGTCGGCGACGACCCGCTGGGCCCCTTCACGTATGCCCCGTACAATCCCGTGGCGTACAAGCCGGGCGGATTCGTGCAGGGCGCGGGACACGGCAACACGTTCCAGGACGTGCACGGCAACTGGTGGAATACGGGCACGCCGTGGGTGGCCGTGAACTGGAACTTCGAGCGCCGCATCGGGATGCACCCCGCTGGCTTCGACGCCGACGGCCAGATGTACGCGGACACGCGTTTCGGCGACTTCCCGCACTGGCTGCCCACGAAACGGTGGCGCACCAGCGACGAGACGTTCACGGGTTGGATGCTGCTTAGCTATAGAAAGCGGACGACGGTGTCGTCCGCTATCGGCGACAGCTTCCCCGCCGCCAACATCACCGATGAAAACCCACGGACATTCTGGGTGGCTCGGCAGAACCGTGCCGGCGAGACGGTAACGATCGACCTGGGCAAGGCGTACGATCTCAAAGCGATCCAGGTCAACTACGCCGACTACAAGTCGGGCAAGTACGGCACCGACTCCAGCGTGGTCACGAGGTTTCGCTTGCGTGCTTCGAACGATGGACTGCAATGGAGAACCATCGC
>JANNJV010000256.1:0-1603 GCA_031395945.1 Gemmatimonadota bacterium
GCCGCAGGCGCCATCGTCAGGCCCCTGTCGTCGGACCGGTGCCACCTGCCGGCTTGCTCGGCGCGTCCGCTGCCTTCCCGCCCACCGCTCCGCCGGGAACGCCTGCACACGCCGAGCAGAGCGTGATGCCGCGGAACGAGCAGATGATGCAGATGAACGTGCCGCAGTTGCTGCACGGGTATCCTTCGGACGCGCGCTCCTCTCGATCGCATGCCCGGCAGATCATCGAATCGCGCTCGTGTAGCTCGGTCATTTGACTCCGTGATTGTTGCTGCGCCTGTAATCTGCACGCGGGGACCTCGAAGCCGAAAGCGGACCTCGCTCCCAATCACCGTGCCTCGTTGCCGACGGCGCCGACGCTCCGCATACTCTATCACCTTCACTCACATTCCTTTTCCGGCGGGAGAGCCGACCATCATGAAGAGAAGAGAGTTCGTCGCCTCTGCGCTCAGCTCCGTTGCTCTCGGAGCCGCGAATCACTCCTTCGCCGGCGTCTCCGGCATGAATCCGGGATTCGGCGGCCGCGCCGCCACGCGGAAGATCCTCATCGCCGGCGGAGGGTACGGCGAGGCCTTCATCCGTTACATGGCCACGCTCACTGGAAAGAAGCGCCCGAAGCTCTGCTATCTCCCGACCGCGTCCGCCGACAGCCCAGCCGGCATCGTCTCGTGGTTTCGGAACTGCGCGGCGCTCGACGTGGAGCCGTACGCTCAGGAGAGCTTCATCGCCAGCACTCGGCAGACGAAGAGCTGGGAAGAGGTGTTCCTCTCGATGGATGGCATTGTCGCCTCGGGTGGCAACACGCTGAACCAACAGGCGATCTGGAAGGCCCAGGGGATCGACGTGATTCTCAGGGAAGCGTGGGATCGCGGGATCGTGCTCGGCGGAGCCAGCGCCGGCTCGCTGTGCTGGTTCGAGGAAGGAACGACGGACTCGCGGCCAAAGGAGCTGACGACGGTCAAATGCCTGGGGTTCCTGAAGGGCAGCCACTCGCCGCACTACGATCGCGAGCCGGGGCGGCGGCCACTCTATCAGAAGCTGATCGGCACGGGGCAGATGAAACCCGGCTATGCGTGCGACAACGACGCGGGCATCTATTTCGAGGACAACGAAGTGAAGCGCGTCGTGAACACTCGGCCGGAGGCCAAGGTCTACTACGTCAGCGTCGTTGGCGGCAAAGTCGTGGAACGGGTGCTGGAGCCGGAGCGAATCACGTAACCAGCTCTACGCGTTCAATTGGTACTCCTTGATCTTCTTGATCAGGGTTGCCCGCGAGATACCCAGCTCTTCCGCCGAGTGCGTTCGATTCCCGTCGTGCGCGCGCAGCGTCCGCTCGATGTGCATGCGCTCGACTTCCTCGAGCGACCGCGGAATGTGATGCTCCACCCCGTGCCCGGTTGCCTCGCGCACCTCGGGCGGTAGATGCTCCGGCCCGAGGCGCTCGGCGCCTCTGGCCAGGATCATTGCGCGCTCCAGCACGTTGCGCAGCTCACGCACGTTGCCCGGCCATGCGTACTTGAGCAGCCGGTCGAGCGCCGCGTCGGCCAGTTCGCGGGGCGCCTCGCCGAGCTGCGTTCGCAGATCATCCATCACGCTGGCGATC
>JANNJV010000281.1:0-5146 GCA_031395945.1 Gemmatimonadota bacterium
AGGACATGCCCGATGGCGAACCGCGTCGCGTCAGCACCGCGGACGTTGGCGAAGACCATCCCGTGTGGTCGCCGGACGGACTCTCGGTGGCGTACACCACGTGGGAGGACGGCGTGGGCGGGCAGATCATGAAGGCGCGCGCCGATGGCAGGGTGCCGCCACAGGCGCTGACGCGCGTGTCCGCGCTGTACTACAACCTCGCCTGGTCGCCGGACGGCCAGCGCATCGTCGCGACGCGCGGAGCCGCGCGCGAGCTCAAGGAAGCTGCGGGCGCGTTCTTCGGTCCCATCGGCGGCGAGTTCGTGTGGGTGCCCGCCGCTGGCGGCGCCGTCACGGTGATCACGACCACCGGCTCGCGCGATGTTGCGCATTTCAAGACGGACACGCCGGATCGCATCTATGCCTACAGTCCCGTGGACGGTCTCGTGTCCTTCCGCTGGGACGGCACGGACGTGAAGCAGCACTTGATGGTGCGCGGGGCGCCGAACCCCGGACAGGGGACGCCGCATCCGGAAGAGTGGCAGTTCATGCCGCGCCGCGTGTTCCCGGTGGCGACGGCCATGCTCGCGGCCGCGGCGCTCGAGGCGGGTGGTCCGCCACCGGCCGACCTGGTGATGATGGCGCCGCGCGGCAACCGCGCGCTGGCGCAGATCGGGAAGGACATCTACACGGTGGACATCCCACCGATGAGCAGCACGACGCCTGCCGTGAGTGTCGCCAACCCGGCCGGCGCCCCAGTGCCGGTGCGCAAGCTCACTGACGTGGGCGGCGAGTTCCCGGCGTGGAGTGCGGACGGCCGCAAGGTGATGTGGGGAATTGGCAACGCAATCTTCACGTATGACCTCGCACGCATCGAGAGCATCGAGGACAGCGTCAAGACAGTGGGCCATGCGCGCGGGGTGCGCGTGGTGCGCGGACGTGCGGTGCTCGACAGCATCAAGACGACCCGCGCCTCCATCGACAGCGTGCGCAAGGCCGAAGCGCCGCTTCCTGATTCGCTCCGCAACCGGTTGAACCGGCTGCGCGCGGATTCCGTGCTGCTCGCTGCCGACTCCGTGCTGGCCGACATGAAGGCCCTGGCCGATCGCGAGGTGGCGGTGCGGGCGCGCGCGGATTCCATGCGCCTCGGTTTGCTGGACAGTCTCCGGCCGGACACGGTGCGCTACCGCGCCGAAGAGCGCCGCATTCGCGTGACGCTGCCGCGCGACGTGCCACGCGGGACGGTCGTGCTTCGCGGCGGCCGCGCGGTGACGATGAAGGGGAAACAGATCATCGACAACGCCGACATCGTGGTGACGGACAACCGGATCGTCGCCGTGGGGAAGCGCGATTCCGTCGCGATTCCCGCCGGCGCGCGCATCATCGACGTCACCGGAAAGACCATCACCCCGGGGTTCGTGGATACGCACTACCACGCGCAGTGGCTGATCCCGGAGATCCATCCGAAGCAGGCCTGGCAGTACACGACCAGCCTTGCCTACGGAGTCACCACCACGCGCGATCCGCAGACCGCATCCACCGACATCCTGAGCTACCAGGACCGCGTGGACATCGGCGGGATGCTCGGACCGCGCAACTACTCGACGGGTCCGGGAGTCTTCATCAGCGAGAACATCCGTGATGCGGAGCACGCGAAGACTGTCCTGCGTCGCTACAGCGAGTACTACGACACCAAGACGCTCAAGATGTACATGTCGGGCAATCGGCAGCAGCGGCAGTGGATCATCCAGGCGGCAAAGGAGCTGCACCTGATGCCGACGACGGAAGGTGGCCTGGACTACAAGCTCAATCTTACCCACGCGCTGGATGGCTATCCGGGAATCGAGCACGCGCTGCCCATCGCCCCGATCTATCGCGACGTGGTGCAGCTGTTCAAGGCGTCGCAGACGACCAACACTCCCACCTTGCTCGTCTCGTACGGTGGTCCCTTCGGCGAGAACTACTTCTACGCGAAGGAGAACGTGCACGACGACGCGAAGCTGCGCTTCTTCGCGCCCGAGGACAACATCGACGTTCGCAGCCGTCGCCGCGGCGCGAACCCCGGCGGTGCCGGATGGTTCCTGGACGAGGAGTACGTGTTCAAGAAGCACGCACAGTTCACCAAGCGGCTGATCGAGGATAGCGCGCGCGCCGCGGTGGGCAGTCACGGGCAGCTGCAGGGACTGGGCTACCACTGGGAGCTCTGGGCGATAGGCTCCGGCGGACTGTCGAACCACGACGTCCTGCGCGCCGCGACTATCTACGGTGCCGAGGCCATTGGATTCGGCAAGGACATCGGCTCCATCGAGGTGGGGAAGTACGCCGATCTGCTCGTCTTCGACGCCGATCCGCTCGCCGATCTGCGCAATAGCGTGAAGACGCAATTCGTCATGAAGAACGGCCGGTTGTACGACGGCGCGACGCTCAATGAAGTGTGGCCGCGTCAGCAGTCGCTGCCGGCGCAGCCATGGCGGACGAAACGCGCGGAGCAGGAGGTGCGATCGGGCACGACGATCAGCCCGTAGTCGACGGACAGCTACCGTCAACCTTCAGCTCGTAGTGCCTCGGTCGGGTCGATTCGAAGCGCGCGTCTGACCGGCACCGCGCACGCCGTGAGTCCCACGAGCAACATGATGCCGTCCGCGGCAAGCAGCAGCAGTACCTGGCGCGTCGATCCGAGTCCCACCAATGCAGCCAGTGCGCTGCCCACCAGAACGCCCGCGCCGATCTGCAGGAACGCGCGCGAGAAGATCCCTGCGACGATCTTCCCCGGATTCGCGCCGAGTGCGGCGCGAATGCCGATCTCGCGCGTCCGTCGCGCGACGGTGAACGACATGAGTGCGTGAATCCCGGTCGCCGACAGCAGCAGCACGATGAACGAGACCAGCCAGGCAACCGAGGTCAGCGCCCAGTTCGCCTTTGCCTCGCCGCCGCCCACCTGGCCCAGCGGCTGGACATCGGTAAGCCGGATGGTGGGATCGACTTCGGCGGCAACCGTACGCAGGCGCGTTGCAAAGTCTCCCGGATCGCGCACCTTCACGGCGATGCTCACACGGGCGCCAGGCATGGGCAGGGTGGGGCGATACATCGCTGATTGCTCGTGCCGCTGCGGCAGCTGCCAGCCGAAGTTCTTCACCATCCCCACCACCTCGAACCATTCCTCCTTGTCGATGCCGCGCATCTCTTCACCGCTCCGGATGCGGACGCGCTGGCCGATGGGGTTGCGCTCGCTCAGCACGTGACGCGCGAAGGCCTCGTTCACGATCAGCACCCGCCCGGTCTCGAAGTCCAGCGGCTGGAAGTCGCGGCCTGCAACCACCGACGTGCCGAAGGCGCCGAAGAAGCCGCGGGACACCTGCACCAAGGTGCTGGTGCGCAGGCCCGTCGCGGGAACGCCGGTCGTCGTATCGACCTCGATGCGATACTTGAACTGGTCCATCACTGGCAGCCGGCTGGCAAATGCGACGTGCTGGACACCGGGCTCCGCGCCCAGCCGTCGTTCCAACTCGTCGAAGCTCTGGCGCGCGCGCGCGGCGAGCGCGGTGGAATCCAGCGCGTAATTCTCGCGATCCACGCCCACGCTGGCGGTCAGGTAATTCTCGGCACCAATGCCTTCGGCTCGCTGGTTGAACCGGTTGGACTCGAATACGCCGCCCGCGGCGAGCGGCATGAAGGCGACGGTGATCGCGACTTGCAGCACGATCACGGTGGTCCAGAATCCGCCGAACCGCAGCCCGGCTCGGCCCGCTGCCTCGCTGCGCAAGGCATCCTGGATGCTCACCCGAGTGACACGCAGCGCGGGAAGGATGCCGACGATCGCCGCACCGAAGAAAGTCAGGAGCGCCGTGTACGCCACGGTTTTCCACGAGACACTGTCGTTGATCCAGAAGGGCAGCGCATCACTGCCGGCCAGCATGCCGATCCCGAAGCGCAGGGCGACTTTCGCCAGGAGCAGCCCGACGATCGCGCCGATGGCGGCGAGCACGAACGCCTCGGTGAACAACTGGCCGATGATGCGGCCACGGCTGGCTCCGAGCGCGCTTCGAACGGTGATCTCCCAGCCACGTGTGGCGGTCCGCGCAAACACGAGCGTCGCGACATTCGTGCAGACGATGGCCAGCAGCATCAGGAAGATGACGTTCACGACGTACAGGACGTTCCTGACCATGAGCATCTGGCCGCTTTCGGTGATCGGCTTGGCGTACGTCGTGACGCGAGGCCGCAGGTGCCTGTGCGTTTCCGGGTAACTGGTCGCAAGCCGCGCCCCGATCGCGCCCAGCTCGGCGCGGGCATCGTCGATGGACGCCCCGGGCGCCAGTCGGCCGAAGATCGACGCGGCCGGACCCGTGCGCGGCGCGAGCGTAGCTCCGTTCACGCGCAGCGGCGTCCAGATGCGCTGGTTCACGGGGAAGCCGAAGCCATGTGGCATCACGCCGACAATCGTCGCGGCGGCAGTGCCAAGCTTCACCGAGCGACCCACCACCGCGGGATCACTCTCGAAGCGGGTGGTCCACAGCGCATGACTGATGACCACCACCGGCGGCTCCGCCGGGTTCTCATCCTGTTCGATCAGCGTACGACCCAGCAACGGTGCAGCGCCCATCAGCCGGAAGGCGTTCGCCGTGATCTCGGCTCCCTGCACAGGCTCCACCCGCCTGTCTTCGGTGGCAAGGTTGCGCACGAAAGACACTGCCGCACCCAGGTTGTCTACCGTCTTCACCTGCCCGCGCCAGGTCGCGAAGTCGTGCAGCAGTCGCCCTTCAGGCCTGAACTCGTTCACGTCCCAATTGCGGATCGAGATGACGCGGTCGGCATCCCGGACTGGCAACTGCGGGTTCTGCCACTTGTTGACCGCCTCGAAGTAGATGGAGCCCAGCGCGATCGCGACCGCGATCGCCACCGTGCTGACGATGGTAAGCCCCGGATACCGCGCCAGCATGCGGAGGCCGACCTTGAAGTCCAGCGAGGAAAAAAGGTGCCGGATGCGATTCAGTCCAAGCGACATCGAGGTTGTGATCAGGAGTGAACAGAGTGAGGGGCTGTCGTCACTGATTCACGCCGCTGGCGAGAAAGCCGCCGTCCACCGCCAGCAACAACGGACTTTGGTTTGCTGGCGGCGCTCTACCGCGATATCGGAGAAAATTTCAAAATCGGCCTGGGCTACAAT
>JANNJV010000301.1:0-6025 GCA_031395945.1 Gemmatimonadota bacterium
GGACCAGCCGGCAGGAGGCTCGCGATCGCCTGTGGCAGGGGTTGCGGCGCCGCGAAGAAGCGCTCGTCGATCCCATTGGGCACCACCTCGATCTTGTCTTTCAGATCCGGCCACTTGGCGAGCAGCTCGCGCTGCGTGAAGCGCGTCACCGCGGTGATTCGGCCGGCGTGAGACGCTGCGCGGCGGATCCAGCGGCGAGCCAGGGCGCGCCGCGCCACTGAGACATTGGGCAAACGCAGATGCCCCAGATCATGGATGGTGACCACGAACGTCTTGGGAAGCGCGTGCCAGGGGACGTCCCAATGCGGGAAATACCAGGAGGCGTCTCCCACGTCGCGTCGGACACCGCCCCAGGCCACCTCCGCGCGTGCGGAGTACCGGTCGGCGTCCCAATCCACGATGCGGGGGCGTTGGTTGTCCGGCCCATTCTGCCGGCCCCACTCGTGGGCGCCAATCTCATGGAGCGCCGCGCGCGGCCCAGCCAGCGTCACCTTGAATCGTCCGTTCGATTGATGCACAAACGCGCGCGCCAGCGAACGGGCGACGCGCGCGATGCCGGATCGAACCGGGTCGCGAAGATCAAATGCGACTGGAATCAATACGCCTCACGAATAGACTTCGGAGAATGGAGCGGACGTGCATCTCGCAACTTACCGGCTGAACACGTGACTGTGGAGTCACGGGGCGTCGGTGTTCTCATCGCCGCGATCGTTCTGCTTGCTCCGTCGCCGTCGAGGGCGCAGGACCGATGTGTCGCCGCCATTCGCGGTCTCGCCGCGCAGAGCCCGCGAGCACGCATTCGAGAGCTGCGCGACGCGCGTGTGCATCACGACGTCATTGGAGACGGCGCTTCGTGCGTGCGCGATTCCGCGGCTCTTGTTGTTCGAGCGCTTGCATTGGGACCGTACCGGGCGCGCGGCGCCATTCACTGGCCAGAGGTTCGGTCGGCTTTCCTGGGTGGAGTGGCCGACGCCCGAACCGATGGAGCGATGTGGAGCGGCCGCGGCGCGAATCTCCAGCTGAGTGGAGGCGCATCGTTGGACGTCGGTGCGCTGCACGTCCTGGTGGCACCGGCGCTGTGGTGGAGCGAGAACCGCTGGTTCGACGTCTACGGATCGCGTGATACCTCGCGAAACGTGTTTGCGTCGCCGTGGTACTCGGGCGACTACTCGATGGATTTCCCGCTCCGCTTCGGCGCTGCTCCTTTTGTCACGCTGGATCCGGGTGAGTCCGCGATCTGGGGAGAATGGAAGAACGTTCGCGCGGGCGTTTCGACGAGCACGCAAGGATGGGGGCCCGGTCTTCGGGGCCGTTTGCTGCTGGGGCAGGACGCGCCGGGGATACCGCGTTTCTTCGCCGGGAGCCTGGCGCCGTTGATGACGCCAGCTGGCAGCATCTCCGCGGTCACGTTTCTGGGGAGGCTGGTGGAGTCGCGATTCTTCGATTTCGATCCGGCCAACGATACGAGATGGCTTTGGGGACTCACGGCGGCCTACAGCCCGGGACAGTCGGGCATCGCGACGTTCGGGTTCACGAATGGTGTGATGTGGAGCGAGGCGCCGGGCCGGACATCAGAAATGATGACCACACTGTACGCCGAGGTGCGCTCGCCCCAGGAGACGGGACGTGCCTGGCTCGAAGTGGGGCGGATGGGGCTTCCGCCGCTGGGCGAATTTCTCCGGGTTCCGTATTCCGGTATCGCCTACCTGGCCGGGTTCGAGTACGGCGCGCCGGTGGGTCGCGGAGTCGTGCTCGTCTCGGCGGAAGCGGCGAATCTGGAACAGCCGACCGACAACCGTGACGCGCGGCCGCAGGATTTCTACACGAGTGACGAAATCGCGCACGGATGGAGCCACCGTGGCCGCCCACTGGGCACCGCCGGGCCGGGCACCCAATCGCAGTGGCTCGGCGTGGACTGGGTGGCCGGCCGATGGTCGTCCGGCGTGTTTGGCGAGCGCGTGCGCTGGCACGAAGACGCGTTTTTGCGCGAGTATCTGCCGTATCCCAATCGCCACGATGTGTCGCTCAGATTCGGGATAAAAGCCGGGGCCGTTTTCGGGCCGTACGAGGCCACCATGGAATTGAGCACGGGTAAGCGCCTCAACTATCTTTTTCAGAACGGCTCGTACATCCCAGGTCTGCCGACCGTGGACGTGAGAATCCCGCAATTGCGCGTGCGATTCGTGCCGATTTCCCGATAAGACGGAGCATATGTCACGACCGCTGTTATCGGTCATAGTCCCGACGTACAACCGGCCGCAGCACCTGGTGCCTTTGCTGGATTCGGTGCTCGAGCAGGATTTTGATGATTGGGAGATGATCGTAGGTGAGGACTGCTCGCCGGCGCGCGAGCAGGTGAAGGCAATCATGGCGGACTACGTTACCAAGAGCCGCGGGCGCATGCGTCTGCACCTCCACACCGAGAACCTCGGCTACGATCGTGGGGTTCGCGGGCTGATCGATCAGGCCAAGGGCCGCTTCCTGTTCGTCATGGGTGATGATGACTACGTGGCGCCGGGCGCGTTCACTGCGGCAGCGGATGTGATTGCGCGCTATCCGAATGTGGGGCTCATCCTGCGGTCGTTTGCCTGGTTCGTGGACACGCCCGACAACGTGGTCCAGATCACCAAGTATTATCCCGAGGAGTGCAAGTTTCCCGCTGGACAACAGGCGATTCTGGCCTGCTTCCGCCGCCTGGTCGTCATGAGCGGACTGGTGATGGACCGGGATCTCGCGCATGCGTGCGCCACCGATCGCTGGGACGGTTCGCTGTTCTACCAGCACTGGATTGGCGGGAACATCCTGGCGGTCAAGGACGCGGTGTACGTCCCGAAGATCATGGTGTATTTCCGCCGCGGCAGCCCGTCCATGTGGGGCATGGCGAAAGCCGAGCGCAACCTGTACACGCCCGGCGTGCAGCCACCGCACATGCATGTGAAGATGGTGAAGTGGCAGCTGGAGATCGCCGAAGCGCTGGAGAAGAAATTCGGCGTGCCTTTGATGGACGACTTGCGCCGTGACTACGCGAACTACTCCTACCCGATTTTCTCGGGGCAGGCGCACATCCCGTGGAAGGAGTTCTACAAGTACTATCGCGATATGGGCGCGCTGGGCCTCAACCGGTATGCCACGTATCACGCCTGGTTCTGGGGAATTTCCCTCTTCGGTGTCAAGAACGTGGACCGGTTGCTCCAGGTGGTGCGCAAGCGGGTGGGGCATACGCCAAACATCACGCGTTCCGTGCGAACGGCGGCGCGCGCGGGAACGGCACCGACACCGACGGCTTAGGGAAACGATGAGCGAGCGCTGCTCCGCTGTGATCGCGGAGATCCACAAAGCGATCGAGCGCGAGCTGCAGCGCTTGCGTGGTCAGCATGACGCGGCGAAGCCGCTCAACCTGTTGGACATCGGTTGCTGGGACGGCGAGCGAACCGCGGTGTATCGCGGCATCCTTGGGGGGTGGGCGCGGGGCGTCGAGGTGTTTCCGGCTCAGGCGGCGACCGCGCGGGCGCGGGGCATCGACGTCGCCAGCGTGGACCTGGAGCACGGCACGCTGCCCTGGAGCGACGGCAGCATCGACGTCGTCGTGGTCAACCAGGTCTTCGAACATCTGAAGAATGTCTGGGTGCCGATGTCGGAGATCGCTCGGGTGATGGCGCCCGGAGGCTATCTAATTTTCTCCGTGCCGAATCTGGCGAGCGTGCATAACCGCGTCATGCTCGGTTTCGGTTTTCAACCCAGCTCGATCCGGACCTTTGGTCCGCACATACGCGGATTCACCTATCGGCAAGCGCGCGACTTCGTGCAGTTCGGCGGATTCTTCAGCGTCCAGCGCGCAGTTGGCGTCGGTTTTTATCCACTGCCCACGAAGCTGTCCGGCTGGCTCGCGCGGTCGTGGGTGGGCGGCAGCCATACGCCAATCCTCATCGCGCGCCGCGAGGCCCCGCCCGGAACGACGCCTCCGTGGTTGGCGATGACGTCCGGTGTCGAAATCGGTGAGCAGACGTTCTACGCGCCCGTCGAGACCATCAAGCGCGCATAACGCCCCATAGCGCGGCGAGCGCGACCACCGCGAGACACTGCACCGCCAGCCGTGTGGTCCGTCGAATCGCTGGGCGTGAATCGGGCATGCGCGCGTACGTGATCCACCAGAGCGCCACGGTGTCCACCAGCATGCGGAGAAACCATGCGACCGCTACACCGCGCACACCCATGGTCGCGGCGAGCGCCGCCATGAGCGCGAGATACGCGGGCAATTCCACCAGGTGCAGCAGCGCAGGGGAGCGCGCGTCGATACCACCCTGGAGCAGAGCATAGGCCACCTGGGCAAGCGCGTTGACATACACGGCGATCGCGAGCAGTCGCAGCACGTGTCCCGCCTCTGGCACGTATGCAGGGCCAAGCCAAAGCTCGAGCCCCGGCTCCGCAAAGGCGACGAGCACGGCGACCATGGGCAGCAGTGCCAGGAGGATGGTCCGCGCGGCACGTTCGGCCAGCTCCACGGCGCGCGGCCTGTCCGTGGCCAGCATGGCCGAAAGGGCGGAGAACACCACTGGAAGAAGCGCCGCGGTGAACAGCCACTGCTTCGTGGCCACCTCCGCCGCGGCGCCGTACCACCCCGACGCGGCGATCGGAAAAGCCATCGCGACCACGATACGGTCAGCCTGAACGATGATGGGACTCACGACGTTCGATACCGTGATCCACCCGCCGACGCGCGCCAGTTCGTGGATCGCCGCGCGCGAGGGCCGTCGCGGCCGCGCGATATCGGGAGCCACCTCCGACAGCAACGGGAAGTGTGCAAGCCAGTACCACACCCGCGCGGCCACCACGATCCCGACGGCAATCCGCGCGTCTGCTCCAAGCGGAATCGCAAGCAGCGGTCCGGCGTAGCTGACCAGCCCCAGGGGAATGCGAAGCTGGTTGACGCGTCCAAAACGCTGGCCGGCCTCGAGGACTACGCGCAGCGCAACGCCGTGCGCCAAAAAGGGGATGCTCGCAGACAGCAGCAATACCACCCCGATGGCTTCGGCGCGAAGGGCATCGGGTACATGGAGGAGCGTCGTAACGATGGCGGGAGCCGTGATGCATCCGACAACGGCCAGAATGCTCGTGAGGCCCAGCAGCACGGCACTGGCTGCCCATACGAGGTCGGCGATCTCCGCCTGGGCTCCGCGAGCCAGGCGTTCCGCGACCATGCGCGTGAGCGCGCGGCCCAGCCCGAAATCGAAGAGAGAGAAGATCCCGACCGACGCCCAACTGAGCGCGACCAATCCGAATCGGGCCGGTCCGAGACCGCGAGCGAGCAGCGGGATGCTCACCATCGCGGCAATGGCGGGGAGCGCCCATCCCGCGAGGTTGAGAATGACGTTGCGCTTCAGCAGGCGCTCGTTCGTGAGTGCTCCGAGCGGGCTGCTTGCTGCCGTCATGGTGAGGCCGGCAAAGGCATCCTGTCATAGACTACTATGACGGCCGTGCGCGGGACTGCCAGCGTGTGCTGAAGTGGAATGACAACTCCTTCAATGCGCACAGGTGCGGCAAACGACGGATGACTGACGGCAAGTGTCCCGAGGATTGCGCCCAGCCGGTCCGATGCGGCGTCGAGGCGAACCAGGCCCCGCTGATCGGTTCCGGGATCCATATAGACCTGGGTGTAGGGCGCGCCGCCCGTTCGCTCGAAGGTGACGTTGGCGCCCGCCAGTGGACTGCCGTCCTTCTCGAGGAAGAAGCCGTAGCGAACGAAGGGACGGTTGATCCACGGTCCCATCAACTGCGCATCTCCGGCGCGGTTCAGCGTTCGAACGTCAAACCCCGGGATGAAGTACGGTGACTGTCCGGGCGCGGCAACGACGGCGCTCGCGCGAATGCGGTCACAGCAACTCGTCGATCCGCGCGCACTCCAGTGTCCCTCGGCGTTCGTGGTGTCCACTGTTTCCCAGCTGCCCTCGGCGCCTTCGAAGGTCACTCGCACTTCGGCACCCTGTACCGCGACCCCCGTCAAATAGTCCGCGATGGTTCCATCCAG
>JANNJV010000382.1:0-3823 GCA_031395945.1 Gemmatimonadota bacterium
CGCACACACACCTCTCACGGAGTCGTACCCCGGGTCTGAGGGGGGAGCCCGACTCGTCAACTCGGACCGATTCACCGGCCTGTCGGTTGCAGACGGGCAGTCCGCGATCGTGGCTTGGCTGGAAGAGCATGGCCGCGGGCGGGGGGTGGTGAACTACCGTCTGCATGATTGGTGTATCTCCCGGCAACGCTACTGGGGTCCGCCCATTCCCATCGTGTACTGCGACGTGTGCGGCACCGTCCCCGTGCCGGAAAGCGAGTTGCCCGTGGTGTTGCCCAAGGTCGACGACTTCCGGCCCGATGACAGCGGCATTTCGCCGTTGGCACGCGTCGAGAGCTGGTATCGCGTGAAGTGCCCGCAGTGCGGTGCCCGCGCGCGCCGGGAGACCGACGTCTCAGACACGTTTCTGGACAGCGCGTGGTATTTCCTCCGCTACCCCAGCGCGCCTCGCGACGACGTGGCGTTCGATCCGGTGCTGACGGACAAATGGCTGCCGGTGGACTCGTACATCGGCGGGAACGAGCACGCAGTGCTGCACATGCTGTACTCACGGTTCATCACCATGGTACTGCACGACGCGGGGCTGACGCCTTTCGAAGAGCCGTTCATCCGATTTCGCGCGCATGGCACCATCGTGCGCGACGGGGCCAAGATGTCGAAGAGCCGGGGCAATGTGGTGAACCCCGACGACTATATCGAGGAATGGGGCGCCGACGCGTTCCGCGCATACCTCATGTTTCTGGGTCCGTTCGAAGAGGGCGGCGATTTCCAGGATCGTGGCATATCCGGCGTCAAACGCTTCCTCGACCGGCTCTGGGCCGCCGCGGTCGACGCGCAGCGGTCCGGCGCGCCCGATGCCGGCGTGATGCGGAAGCTGCACAAGACCATCCGCAAGGTGACTGAAGACATCCCGGCCCTGAGCTACAACACCGCGATCGCCGCGATGATGGAGTACATGAAAGTGCTCCGCGCCAGCGAGCGCGCTGCGCACATCAACGAGGTGGAGCCGTTGGTACAGCTCGTCGCGCCGTTCGCGCCGCACATCGCCGAGGAACTATGGGAGCGCTTCGGCCACAAGCGCAGCGTGTTCGACGCCGGCTGGCCGGCGTTCGATCCGGAACTGGCCGCGGACGAACTGGTGACGATGGCCGTTCAGGTGAATGGCAGGACGCGCGGAACGATTCAGGTATCGCCGGACGTCACACAGCAGGGGGCACTTGCCGCGGCGATGGCCGAGCCGGGCGTCGCCCGGTTCGTGACCACCGACCCCGCACGCGTGATATTCGTGCCGGGGCGCTTGTTGAACATCGTGGTGAAGTGAGGCGGGAACGGCGTGCGCAGTTCTAGAATCTTGCCCCGAGCGTAATCGGAATCGTCAATATCGGCCGCCCTTCCGTGAGCACGTAGTGAATGCGGATGTCCGCCAGCCCGATGAAGAACGTGAGCGGTACTTCCAGTCCCGCCCCGATGTTGACCCCCGGCTTCGTGCCGTTGTCCGTGGCCCGATATACCGCGATTCCGCCCAGGAGAAATGCGCTCGATCCCTGTTTGGGTGTCCGCGCCAGCAGCGACGCGCCGAGCGACATCATGTTCATGCTGCTGACCGTCGCGGGCACCGACGACTTGCGATCGAAATGCTGATAGATCAGCTCCGCGCGAAACGAATACGGCTGATCCGCGGCGGAAAAGTCCACGAGCCCCGACAGCGTGTAGCCTGCCGCGTGCGTGTCCGAGAGCGCGCCGATCGGAATGACGATGCCGGCGCCGAAGCCAGCCGATGCGCCGATGGTGGGCGCGGCGGGAGGAACTGTTTGTTGCGCGTGCGCCACCGACGGGAGCGCGAGTCCACAGAGCACCACTACGACGAACCGATTCATATCCAGAGTCAGGCTGAAGGTTACGAGAGCCAGGCACTGATCCAATCGCCGACGAAGTATCCGACGATCGCGACGCCCAGACCCACCACGAACATATCAAGGCCGGAACGAAACACGCTGCGTCCGGTGAACACCGAGCGAGCCGCGCCCACCAGCCAGTGCGAGAACATGGAGATCCCGAACGAGACGGCGATCGCGGTCTTGCCCTCCCACACCAGAAATGGAAACACGGGAATGAATGCGCCGACGGCGGTCGCACTTCCCGTCACCCACCCCTCACGCATAGGCGACATGTGCGGTTCGCCGATGCCCAACTCTTCCTGTACCTGCTCCTCCAACATTCGTTCCGGGTCCGCCATCACTTGCGTGGCGAGCCGCTCGGCTGACTCGCGGTCCATCCCCTTCACTTCGTAGATGAGCGCAAGCTCGTCACGCTCGACCTCAGGCATCAGCGCGATCTCGTCGCGCTCCATCGCGATTTCGTGGGCGTATACCTCTTGCTCGCTCTTGGCCGCGAGGTACCCGCTGCTTCCCATGGAGAGCGCGTCCGCGATGAGCCCGGCCACGCCTGCCACGATGACGGTGTTGTGCTGCGCCGTCGCGGTCGCGCCGAGGACGCCGGCGACAAGGCCGAAGTTTGCGGTCAACCCATCGTTGAATCCGTACACCACATTGCGCAGGAACCCGCCGGATTCGGCGCGATGCCATGGTTCGCCGGTGCGCCCCGAAATCTTGTTGAGCGCCTCTGCGTGTTCCGCGGATTCGCGCGCCAACGTCAGGGCTTCGCCTTTTCCCGCGACACCGGAGGCCGTGCTCCGGTGCATGTCCATGTATGCCTTGACCTCACGCCCTTCCTCCGCCAACAGCATGGGCAACAGAAAGTTCGGCCCGCGCCAGCGTCCCAGCGTCGCCAGTAGGCGGGTGCGCGCGCTGGGCCGATGACGTTGAAGCTGCCGGCCGTGCTGGGACAGGAGCGAGGCCCACACCTGCACGTGCTTGTCCTCCACCTCGGCGAGGCGCAGGTACAGAGACTTTTTCTGCTGGTCTGACTCCGCCGACGCGAGTACCCGATACAGGAACGCGGCATCAGCCTCGTCCTGCCAATGGTGCTCGAACGCGTGGAGATCGGGGGTCGAAGCGGGCGCGGTCACGCGGGAAAGATAAGACACCGGAAACCCTTGGCGGCCTCCGGCGTGTCCTACTCGCAGAACTTCAACCCTGCCTTACGAGGTCCTAATGCACAGCAGACTTATCCTCGCGCTCGGCGTCGCGGCGTCGATCGCCATGCCCGATGCCTCCAATGCCCAGGAAGCACGCGTTTACCGTACTGAGCCCAGTCGCGCGTTTGCCTACTCATTCGACGACGAGAACCGTGCCGTTATAGGCATCACCACGTCCACCGGCAGCACGCGCGATACGCTGGGCGTGCTCGTGAGCTCGGTCACTCCCGGCGGCCCCGCGGAAAAGGCCGGTCTGGAAGAGGGCAACCGCATTGCGGCGGTCAACGGCGTGAACCTGAAGTTGGCGGCCGTTGACGTCGGCGACTGGGACATGGCGAACGCCATGACGCGTCGCTTGACCCGGGAGCTCGGCAAGCTGAAGCCGGGTGACGATGTCGAGCTTCGCGTCTACAGCAGCGGTCAGACCCGTAGCATTCGGGTGAAAACAGCGGCATCGGACAGCCTGTACCGCTCCACGCGGAAAGGACGCATCGATGCGGACGATCGCGCCGCGTTGGGCGTGTCCCTCGGAAGTACTGGCAGCAAGCGCGACACGCTTGGTGTGCTGATCATCGGGCTCGATGACGACGGTCCGGCGGCCAAGAGCGGGCTTGAGGAGGGAAATCGGATCGCCGCGATCAATGGCGTGGACCTGCGTGTTTCACGAGAGGATGCTGGCGACGAGTTCATCTCGAGCGCCAAGACGGGCCGGCTGCAGCGCGAGCT
>JANNJV010000444.1:0-1530 GCA_031395945.1 Gemmatimonadota bacterium
CTGCAGGGACGCGACACCCTGATCAACAACATGGTGCTGGCTGCCGCGGACGTGGACGCAGTCCGCTTCGACCAGCAGATCGCGCCGCGCATCCGGCCGCTTGTGCGTCGCATGACGGTGTACGTGTCCGGCCAGGACAAGGCGCTGCGCGCGTCGCGGATTCTCTCCAGCAACCTGAGGCTGGGCGAGGCGAGCTCGCCGATCCTTGTGGTGAACGGCACGGAGACCATCGATGCGTCCGCGATACCGGTGGACCTGCTGGGCCACGGCTACATCGGCTCCGCCGACGCAGTGATCGAGGATCTGCTCCAAGTCATCAACGGCCAGGCGCCGCCGCGACCGCGGCTGCGCGCGCTGCAGTCCGCGTCGGGCGCGTCCTACTGGGTGTTGTCGGAAAAGGCCAAGCCATGAGACGCAACGCCACCGTCGTCGCAGCTCTCCTGATCGTCGCGCTCGCGGCGAACGATCTCGGCGCACAGTCAAAGCGGCAGTTCCGGTCGCGCGCCGCCTTCGCCAAACTCGACACGACGGCGCTCATGGACTCGGCGGAGATGCGGCCGCTGAATCCGCGCGAGCGTTTTGACTCTCTCATGATTCAAATGCTCGATCACCTCAATGTGGAATATGCTCCCGGCGTGGGGCTTGAGCCCGCGCGCATCCGCAACTGGGAGGGGTTCTCCACCCAGGCGCATCCGGTCGCCGGTATTCTCGTCGACCGTCCCGAAGTGGATGGTCTGCTCAAACTGTTGAAAGACCACAAGGAACTTGCCGGCGTCCCGAATGAAGAGATCGAGCGGCGCGTGAATCACGTGGTCCAGTTTCTGGTGGGGCACGAGTACGCCCACTTGGTGCAGTATGCGCTGCTCCCGCGCGAGTCCGTAGAGAGCGTGAACGCCACCCGCATCATCGAATGCGCCGCGGACATCGTGGGCGCGGCGTTGCACCAGCGCTACGCGCGGGCGCGCTTCGGCGACGGAAAGGTGCTGGAGGCGGCGCTCGCGGCGACGGCCAACTTCGGCTGGGAGATTGGCGCCGGTAACTGGCTGGACGGCACGTCGCACCCAATCCGGGAGCACCGGATGCAGTGCATCCAGGTGGGGCAGGGGAGCAAGTTCACGGATGCCGAGGAGCTGACCGGGTGGTCGCTATCCGAATCGCGGCGGATCACCTCCGCGGGCAGCGTGGTTGATCGCGACAAGGGAGTGGCGGTGAGCCGCGATTCGTCCATGGGCACCTTCCTCTCCGAGCTGACAACGCTGGCCGGCCGCGGCGCCGCGGCCATGCTCGACCTGCGCGGTCCTGCGTTGTTGGGGCCCGGTCAGTTCATCCTGCGCAAATCGCTGCCAACGCCGTGGCGTTGTGTGCTCCAGGTGGAAGAGGGCCGTTCGACCGCCACATGCGATGCGACGATGTTCAGCAGTGAGGCCGTGTCGGCGTATGATGGCCTGGTTTCCGCGTTCGGAGGGCTGGATCGCAATGCGTGGCAGCGCGACAGTGCGTCCGTCCTCCCGGCTGGCACGGGCAAGCTGG
>JANNJV010000470.1:0-17580 GCA_031395945.1 Gemmatimonadota bacterium
CCCCACTAGTCACTCCCACTGGAGTTCATGCCCCGAGCCCAGCGCAAGGAAGACCTTCTCAAGTCCGAGCTCCCGCCCACACTTCCGCTGATGGCATTGCGGTCGACGATCGTCTACCCGCTTGGAACGATCGCCGTCCAGATGGGCGCCCCCGAGAACCTGGCACTGCTGCGTGCGCACGAAGAGTCGGGGCTGATCGTCGCCCTCGTCGTCGCCAGCGGCGATCACGATGAGCCGATCGACACCTCGCGCTTTGTGGGACGCGTGGGCGTCGCGGCCCGCGTACACGAGCGGATCAATCTGCCCGGCGACACGGTGCAGATCACGCTGCAGGGCCTGCGGCGCATCGTCGTGGACGACATCGAGCAGAACGATCCCTACCCGATCGCGGTCGTGCATCCGGCGAAGGACGTGGCCGCCGACGCGAACGAGGTCACGGATCTCATCACGCGCGTCGCCACCGCCGCCGAGACGCTGGCTGAGATGGTGGATCGCATTCCGGACGAGGTGCCCGCGATTTTGAAGATGAACGTCTCCGATCCGGGACGATTCGCCGATCTGGCCGCGACGAACATGAACTTCCGGATCTCCGACAAGGACGAGGTGCTGCAGCGCCTGGACGTGGGCCAGCGACTGCGCTTCATCCTCAGCCGACTCGAGCGCGAGGTAGCGCGGGCTCGCGTGATGGAGGACGTGAAGCGCCAGACGGAAATCAAGATCGAGCAGCACCAGCGCGAGTTCTATCTCCGCCAGCAGTTGCGCGCGATTCAGGCCGAGTTGGGTGAGGCAGATCCGGGCGAGAAGGAAGCGATCGAGATCCTCAAGAAGATCGACGAGGCCAAGCTCCCAGAAAGGGTGGGCCAGGAGGCGCGACGCGAAACGGAGCGCATGCGCATGCTCTCGCCCGCCTCCAGCGAATATCAGGTTGTGCGGACGTACCTGGACTGGATCTTGTCGCTGCCCTGGAACAAGCGATCTGGCCAGGAGCAGATCGATCTCAAGAAGGTTCAGGAAGCGTTGGACTCGCGGCATTACGGCCTGGATGAGGCAAAGGAGCGCATCATCGAGTTCCTGGCCGTCCGCAAACTGCGCGGTGGCGATCCGCATGGGCCGATTCTCTGTTTCGTTGGGCCGCCGGGGACCGGAAAAACGTCGCTGGGCGAGGCGATTGGCGCCGCGATCGGCCGCGAGTTCTACCGCATCTCGGTCGGCGGCGTTCGCGACGAAGCGGAGGTACGCGGACACCGTCGCACGTATGTCGGCGCCATGCCCGGTCTGCTCATTCAGGCGTTGCGCCGCGTCCAGGTGAAGGATCCCGTCCTCATGATCGACGAGATCGACAAGATGTCGGGCGGCGGCCCATCAGGCGATCCCACGGCCGCGATGCTCGAAGTGCTGGATCCCTCCCAGAACGACGAGTTCGTCGATCACTACCTCAACCTGCCCTTCGATCTTTCGGTGGCGCTGTTCGTCTGCACGGCGAACAACCTGTTCGACATCCCGGCGCCGCTGCGCGACCGCATGGAGATCATCAAAATCGCGGGCTACACGGTCGAAGAGAAGGTCGAGATCGCCTGGCGCTATCTGTTGCCGCGTCTGCTCGAGGAGCACGGAATCACGGACAAGGACATTCAATTTACGGACGAGTCGTTGTCGTTTATTTCCAGCCGGTATTCGCGCGAAGCGGGCCTGCGCAATTTTGAGCGCAACGTCGCCGCCATCATGCGCAAGCGCGCCCGCAAGAAAGCGGAAGGCGAAGAGGGAGCCTGGGTCATCGACAACGAGAAGGTCGAGGAGGTTCTCGGCGTTCCACGCTACGCGGTGGAGGAAGCGGAGTTGCAGCCGGAAATCGGCGTGGTGACGGGGATGGCCTGGACGTCGAACGGCGGGGATCTCATGGTCATCGAGGCGCTGCGCATGCCGGGCACCGGGCGCATGACCGTGACCGGACAGCTCGGCGACGTGATGCGGGAGTCGGTGGATGCTGCCTATTCGTACGTTCGCTCCCGCGCGTCAGCGCTGGGCATCGAGGACAAGGAGTTCAAGGAAATCGATCTCCATATTCACCTGCCCGCCGGCGCCATTCCGAAGGACGGTCCGAGCGCGGGCATCACGCTGACCCTCGCCATCGCCAGTGTGTTGAGCGGTCGTCCGGTGCGCCGCGACGTCGCCATGACCGGCGAAGTGACGCTGCGCGGCAAGGTGCTCGAGATCGGCGGAGTCAAAGAGAAGGTGCTGGCTGCGTATCGCGCCGGCATCCGGCAGATCATCATGCCGAAATCGAATGAAAAGGACCTGCGCGACGTTCCGCAGGAAGTGAAGGATCACATGGCCTTCACGTTCGTCGAAAAATGGACGAGGTGTTGCACTTGGCGCTCCTGCCACCGGTGCACGGCATGGCGGACATGATGTCGGGGTCGGAGTCCGGCAACACGATACACGTTGACCACCGTCCCTCGGCCTGACGTAGCGTGCGGGACGCCGGTCAGGGCATGAACTTCGAGATCGTGTAGATCAGCAGTCCCGCGAGCGCGCCGACGAGCGTGCCGTTGATCCGGATGTACTGGAGGTCACGCCCGATCGCGAGCTCGATGCGGCGCGTGGTCACGTCGGCGTCCCAGTTCTGCACGGTGTGCGTGATGAGATCGGCGATGTCGCGCTGGTACCGTTCCACGAGGAAGGCCGCGATGTCGGTGATGAACTCGTCCACTTTCTGGACGAGTGCGGGATCGGCCAGCACGGCTTCGCCAAAGCTGGTGAGCGTCCGCTCGATGGTGCCGCCTTCCTTTGACGATGCCTCGGCGCTCTCGGCGTGACGCAGCAGCGCCGCCTTCGCGTCTACCCAGAGCGACGCGGAAAACCGGCGCACCGCCTCGGCGTCGAGGAACTCCGTCTTGAGCGCCTCCACGCGTGCCAACGTCTGCGGTGAATGCTGCAGGTTGTCGATGAACGCGCGGAGCGCCTGATCGAAGCGGTCACGCAAGGGGTGCTGCGGATCGTCCCGGATCTCCACCAGCGTTCGTTCGATGGACGTCACGATCTTCTGATAGATCTTCTCATCGACCGCCGTCGGGACCCACCACGGCGATTCGCGCTGGACGCGTTCCCGAATGAGATCGTGGTTCTGCTCGACTGTGCGCGCGACCAGACTGATGGCCTCGTCCAGCAGCTCCTGGTGCCGGTTGTCCTCCGTCACCACGGACAGCAGCTTGCCCGCGATCGGCGCGATGCGCGTCTTGCGGATGCGCTCTTCGAGCGTGCGATCGATGAGCGCCTGCACGTCTTCGTCCTTCAAGACCTGTGCGCCGGCGGACAGCGCCGATGCCGTTTGCCGCGCGATGGTGCGGGCGTTCGCTGGTTGGGCAATCCACGTGGCCAGCCGCTCGCCGATGTGCAGTCCGCGAAGACGCGCCTCGATCACCTCGCGCGTCAGGAAGTTGTGCTGCACGAACGCGCCAAGGGTCCGTGCGACGCGATCCTTGCGCGCGGGAATGATGGCGGTGTGCGGAATCGGTATCCCCATCGGATGCCGGAACAACGCCGTCACGGCGAACCAGTCCGCGAGTCCGCCAATCATCGCCGCTTCCGCCATGGCGCGAACGAATCCCAGCCAGGCGAATCGGGGCTCGAGGAGACGCGTGACGAAGAAGATGACCGTCGCGACCACGAGCATGCCGGTCGCGCGGCCCTTCATGTGATCAAGCCGCCGTTGGCGCTCGACCTCGTCCGGCACCGGCGCCAGCTGCGGCGGCGGAGTCACTTGCTCCACCGCGCCAGTCGCCCCGTCACTTGCCAATCGAGATCCGCCCCGGATCGATGAGCGACGTGGGCGCGCCCCTCGGCACGTCCACGTACATGATCAGACTGCGTCCATCCCGCTCCAGCGGCGTGAGCACCACCACCCGATCGGACCCTCGGTAGGTGCGGACGCCGCTGCGGGACACGGTCGGCGCGCCCGTGCGATAGCGGCGGCCGACGGCCTGGCCCATGGCGTCCACGAACTGCGCCGCGTCCGTGGGCGTATCCCAGATGCTTACCCAAACGATCCCCGCGCCGGTTTCAGTGCGGACAATGCGATAGCGGTCGCCGTCCCATCCCTGCGCCGCTCCAATGGCGTCGGTGTGATTCTTCAGATGCTGGAACAGCAGAAGGCGCGTCCCGAACTCGCCCATTGACTCCTCATGCACTGCATCGCGTGCGGCGGGGAGCGTCACCTGGGTGGGCATGTCCATCGTCGCCCCGAAGTACGCGGACTCGTCGAGAACCTGCTCCGTCGAGACAGGCATCGCTTCCAGTGGAGAGCGCGCCGGCTTGTGCTGGTCGAACCGACGTACGAACTCGGCGCCACTCAGGTACGGAAACAGCAACGTCTCCTGAATCGCCATTGGCGCCGCCGCAAAAATCGGCATGGAGGATTGTGATTCGCGGATGGCCTCGCGAATGGAATCCCAACCGCCGGGCATTCGTGTGGCGAGGTTGGCGCCGCCAAGCATGATCTTCATCTGCTCGTACGTCGCCTGCCCTTCGAGCACCGCCTGCGCCGCTGCCTGACGGTCGCTATTGCCCTTCATTTTTTGAATCGAATCGAGATTGACGTATTGGTCCTGCAGCGCGTGCACCAGCTCGTGGGTGATCGTGATGCCAGTGAGGTCGTCGGGCGCACCCTCCACGACGTACAGCACCTTTGTGGCGGGATCGTAGTACCCCACGATCTGTTCGGTGAGCAGCTCCAGGAGGAAGCGACGCAGATCCATCGTATCCGGAAGCAGCCCGAACAGCTTGTATGCCTGCTCCTCACCACGAAGCTGCTCGGCCGGCGTGGACTCGTTGAATTTTCGAAGCAGAAAGTCGCGCACTTGCGCGCGCGAGCGCATCTCGAGCTTCGGCGGCGTCTTGAACGTGAGCCCGGTGGCCTTCTCGATCTGGGGAATCGCCTGGGCCACGCGTGCCTCGTGAGCGCCACCCCCCAGATTCTTGCGCCGGTCGCACGCCGACACCAGTAGCAGGGCACCCAGGCATGCCACGCGAACGTTCATGCCTGCTCCCACACGATCTGTCGCCCGCTCATGAGGCTGACCACGCGGGCCACATCGTGACCGCGAACGACGATCCCTTCCGCGGCCAGAACGTGTGCGAGCTCGGTCTCGAGCTCACCCATGGTGACGGATGGGTCGACCACGACCGACTCCGACTCCGACTCCGAGTGCGACGCGGGCTGCGCCGGTTTGGGAGGCATCGACGGCTCGGCAGGAGTTCCGGAAAACATGGATTCGATTTCGGCGCCAAAACGTTCAATGGCGCTCATGCCGTCTTTGGCCATCTGCTGCCATTGGCCGTCGCCCAGCTCAGCCGTGCGCTGGTCCCGCCACGCACCGTTGGCTGATCTCCGCGGTGCCGCCGCAGCCTCTCGCAGCTTTCGCACACGCTCGCGCATGAGACGCTCGGCGCGCTCCGGATACTTTGAGATCGCTTGTGTATGCGCGCACGCTTCGTCCAGGGCGTCGATGGCCTTGTCAGGACGGCGACGGTCGGTCACGAACTTATCCGTGAGGTCCACGGAGGCGGTGATGGCTTCGTCCGTGATGACCACGTTGTGATGGCGTTCCAACCGCTCCTTCCTGGCGCGCAGGATGTCGAGGGTGTCGGAAACGCCGAGTTCCCGCACCATCACTTTTTGGAACCGGCGTTCCAGCGCGGGATCGCCCGCGACCCAGCGTTCGTACTCCTCGTCCGTGGTCGCGCCAATGACGCGAAAGTCGCCGCGCACCAGCGAGGGCTTGAGCATGTTGGCCGCGTCCATTGCGGCACCCTGTGCAGTCCCCTGGCCAATCAGATTGTGCAGCTCGTCGATGAACAGGATGACGTCCGGCGACGCCGTCACCTCTTCCACGATGACGCGGATACGCTCCTCGTACTGGCCCCGATACGTGGTGCCAGCCAGCAGCGCGACGTGATCGAGAGAAAGCACACGGACATCCTGCAATACCAGTGGCACTCCGCCTGTCGCGATGCGCTGCGCGAAACCATCGACGATGGCGGTCTTGCCGACGCCTGCGGATCCCACGAGCACGGGATTGTTCTTGCCGTGCCGCAAGAGAATGTCGATGAGCCGCGCCACTTCCTCGGTGCGACAGCGAACCGGTTCCAGGCGGCCTGCGCGCGCGTCCGCGGTGAGATCGCGCGTAAAGCGCGCGAGCTCGCCACCGCCTTTGTGCCGGGGAGTGTCACGAGGGTCGTCTATCATTGCGTTGAATTCAGGCTGCCATCTCCGAGCGGGCCAGTCGTTGGGCGAAAGGGAGAGTCCTTTTCGCCACGCGCTTCAGGAGGACGTACGCAATGCCGGCCTTCGGTGCTTCAGCCTCGCAGCAGCAGTGCCTGGAGCGCGTCACCCCAAAGCAAGGTGGCCAATGCGGCGGGCGCAAGAAAGACGCCGAACGGTACCAGCGGCACTTCGAAGGACGAGCCACCCAGCGCGAGCTCGGTTTGTTCGCGGTAGCCACTGTGCCGCAACTTCGCGATGGGATACACCACGGCGAGAAAGGCGACGGCACCGAGGAGCGCTCCGGCAAACACCGTCATGATCGCGCGGGACGGACCCAGCGCCGCGCCAACGAATGCCATGAGCGTGACGTCTCCCATCCCCATGGCTTCGCGCTTCAGCGCTACCTCGCCCAGCCAACCCACGATGGCGATGAGCCCCGCCCCCGCGCACGCGCCCACAACGGCATCATAAGGCCCCGCGAAAGGACTCGTCTGTCCGAGAAAGAGCGCAGCGATCGACGCCGCGAGCATGAAGAAGAGCCCGAAGACCGTGAACCCGTCCGGGATCAGGTAGTGCTTCGCGTCGGTGATTGCGACCCCGAGGAGCACGGTGGAGAAGACCGCGACCTGCAGCGCGACCAATGTCACGCCGTACTGTGAGACGCTGAACATCCACGCGAGCCCGACGGTGAGCTCCACCAGCGGATACTGGATGGAAATCGGTTCGTCGCAGCATCGGCATCGGGCGCGAAGCGCCAACCAGCTCACCAACGGAATGTTCTCGAACCACGCGAGCTGATGTCCGCAGTACGGACACTTTGATCGCGGACGTACGACAGAGAGTTCCCGTGGCCACCGTGCGATGCACACGTTCAGGAAGGACCCCATGATCGCGCCCAACACGAACGCGATGATTGCGACGAACGTTTGTAGAATCACTTCGTGAGCGAGTAGAGGAGAATGCCCGTGGCCACAGCCACGTTGAGCGACTCGACGGCTGGAGAGATGGTCAGCGCTACAGTCGTGTCCGCGCGGCTCCGGGCCTCGGACGACAGGCCGGCGCCTTCGTTGCCGACCACCAGCGCCACGCGCGTGGCTTGCTGTATCGAGGAAACGGGCACGCCACCAACATCCGCCGCGAGCACTTTGGTCCCGGTACGCGTACGGAACGTGTCGAGCTCGCTCCAGGTAGAAGAAAATGCGAGATGTCGGAAGTGAGCTCCCATTCCACTACGGACGACTTTGGCATCCCAGAGGTCAACAGTGCCCGGCATGGAAATCGTTGCAACGACGCCAAGCGCAGCCGCTGTTCGAAGGATCGTTCCCACGTTCCCCGGATCCTGTACTGCGTCCAGCACGAGAATGACGCCCTTCCATTCCCCGTTCAAAGATGCAACCGATCGGTCAGGGACCTCGGCGATGGCAATAACTCCTTGCGGCGACTCGGTTTCCGCAGCCGAGGAAAACTCATGTGCGTCTACCGATTGGGTCTCGACGCCTTGCGCGGCTAGCGCCGAAGCGAGTGCGGCGCCTCTGGGCGCGTCACCCAGCTGCGGCGCGACCAACACACCGCGGATCGTCAGCGGCGATCGAAACAGCTCTTCGACCGCGCGAACGCCTTCGGCCACGAACAGGCGATGCTTTTCACGCGACTTCCGCCTCTTGAGGTCGCGAGCCAGAGTCAGGAGTTTCAAGTTCAGGGCTGATGGAGGGAATAGCTCTTGCCAGTTCCACGTTCGACTCTGCGTCCCAACGGATACCCAACTATGAGAAAGATCTTCATCGGTGCCATGCTGGCGGCGTCAACGGCTGCGTGTGGCGTTTCTACACAGCAGGAAGTGCAAATGGGCGCGGATTACTCCGCCCAGATCAATGCACAACTGCCCATCGTACAGGACGCCGAGATCAACCGCTACGTCAACGTACTCGGTGACTCCATCGCCAATCTCGCCGATAATCGCGGCCTCGACTACCACTTCTACGTGGTCAACGCCGCCGAGGTGAACGCCTTCGCGGTTCCCGGTGGCTTCGTCTACGTCAACCGCGGGTTGATCGAGCGGACCCAGAACCTCAGCCAGCTGGCTGGCGTGCTCGGCCACGAGATTGGTCACGTGGTTCGCCGCCATTCCGTGAAGCAAATGGAAAAGGCTCAGGGCGCGAACATCGGCCTGATGCTGGGGTGCACGCTCCTGAACGTCTGCGGCAGCCAGGCCGCGCAAGCCGCCATCCAGGTGGGCGGATCTGCGTTGTTCGCCAAGTTCGGACGCGACGATGAACGTGAAGCGGACGTCGAGGCCGTGAAGAACGTGGTTCGCGCGGGCATCAGCCCTCTAGGCGTCCCGCAAATGTTCGAGATCCTTCTGGCTGAAAAGTCCAGGAATCCCAGTGCGGTCGAGGGATGGTTCGCCACGCACCCTGGTGAAGAGGAACGGATTCGTGAGACGCAGGCGCTGGTCTCGCAGATCGAACCCGCGATCCTCCGCTCACTGACCACGAATACGTCGAACTACACGTCTTTCAAGGCACGGGTCCGCTCGCTGCCGGCACCAACCACCGCGTCGAATCGGTAGCCCCGAGGTGGGCGCGAGGCGTTAGAGCCTCGCCACGATTCCGCGGACGAGTTGTTGTAGTCGCGTGGCGACCATCGCCGTCGTCTCGATCACTTCTGCGTGCGTGATCGGGGCGGCGGTGAGCCCGCACGCCAGATTGGTAATGCAGCTGAAGCCCAGCACGCGCATTCCCAGCGCGCGCGCCACGACCACCTCCGGAACCGTGGACATTCCGACGGCGTCGGCGCCCAGCCGCGCCAGCATCCGGACTTCGGCGCGCGTTTCATACGTCGGGCCCAGAAGCCCGAAGTACACGCCCTCCGCCAATTGAACTCCCTGCTCCTTCGCCACGCGGTGCGCGAGCGCCCTGAGCTCGTGATCGTACGGCTCGGACATATCCGGAAAGCGAGTGTCCCCGTCCTCGAGGGCGCCGATCAGGGGATTCCGGAACATGAAGTTGACGTGATCCTTGAGCAGCATGACCGTCCCCGGCGACAGAGTCGTACGGACGCCGCCGGCTGCGTTCGACACGATGAGTGTCTGAATGCCAAGTGCGTGGAGCACGCGAACGGGAAACGCGGCGAGCGCCACGTCATGCCCCTCGTAGATATGGAAGCGGCCAGACAGGGCTAGCACGGGCGTTCCAGCCAGCGTACCGCCGATAAGCTCCCCGGCGTGCCCAACCACGGTAGCGGACGGGAATCCCGGCACCAGGCGATACGGAACATGGGTGGGACGTTCGATCACGCTCGCGATTCCGCCGAGCCCCGAGCCGAGAATGATGCCAACGCGCGGATCGATGGGAATCTGCTTTCGGATGGCGTCCGCCGCCGCACGCGCGGCGTCCGCGCCGAAGGGCGTGCTCACGCGCCTGGCTCCAGCAGGGCGATCATGCTGCGGGCCCGGGTTACGAGTGCTTGCCGTTCGGTCCAGTGGAGGAACGCGCTCTCGAAGCCGTTGAGGGCGATCCTCGCCAATTCTGCACGGGTGAACCGGAGATGCCGAGCCGCGTGCAGATATTCATCCGTGAGCGTGGTCGCGCTCATGAGCCGATTATCCGTGTTGAGCACGACATTGAGACCGGCGTCGTAATATTTCCGCACCGGATGCGTCTCGTACGACTGTGCGGCTCGCGTCTGGATATTGCTGGTGATGCAGATCTCGACGGGGATGCGGCGGTCATTCACGTAATCCATGAGCGACCGGTCCTCGAACAGCCGTGTCCCGTGGCCGATCCGGTTAGCGCCGCAGATGTGTATCGCCTGGCGGACCGATCCCGCACCGTCGCCTTCGCCGGCATGACAGGTGCACGCCATGTCGTGCTGTCGCGCGTAGTCGAATGCTCTCGCGTGCCGGCTGGCGGGATTTCCCATCTCCCCGCCGGCGAGGTCAAAGCCGGCGACGCCCTTGTCGCGATACGCAACCGCCAACTGGGCCAGCTCGAGCGACACTGCGGGGTCGAGGTGACGCAAGCCACACACGATGACCCGGCCGATGATCCCATGTTCGTGTTCTCCGCGCGCCAGGCCTTTGACGACGGCTTCGACGGCATCGTGCAGGCGCATCCCCTCGCGCATGTTCAGCACCGGAGAGAAACGCACCTCGATGTACAGCACGCCGTCGCGGTGCGCGTCCTCGGCCAACTCATAGGCGATGCGCTCCAGGGCTTCGGCGCGCTGCATCACGGAAAGGGTGACGTCGAACCGCTCGAGGTACTCCTCCAGGTTTCTCGCGTCGCGCACCGTCATGTACTCGCGCAGGGACTCCGTGTCTGTGCACGGCATATCTGCGCCGTACTCGCGAGCGAGCTCCAGCAGCGTCTGCGGACGAACCGACCCATCCAGATGGCAATGCAACTCGGCCTTCGGCAATCGCCGGAGCAGCTCGCGGTCGATCGGCTTCGATGGATCAGTCATCCGGTGTGGCGGCGGTCCGATTCGAGACGGTTCGAAAGATGGATCCGGCGCGCGCGGGAGAATCGGACGGAATCGGAAGACCACGACTGTCGGTGATGATGCGACGTCCTGCCGCCACTGCGTCCGCTTCCTCAGTTCGCCACTGGCGCACACAGTCCAACGCTGTTGCCCCCGTGGCCACGTCGACCGCCGAAGCATTCACGAATGCGCGAATGCCGCTCATGGATTGCGTGGAGCGGTTCGTGGCCGATCATAGGGTAAGCGGCGCATGGAGCGATACGCGGCCTCGGCCAGGCTGTCGGGCGTGATGCGCCAGTTCTGCGCGAAGTAGTCAGCCGGTAGCAATGTGCCGGCGCGGCGTACCGCATCGATGAGTAGCTGGCGGATGAGCTGTCCTTTGTCATACACCACCGGGGCACCCTGCAGCATCGAGTATCCCCCGCCACCCGATTGCCGATAGTCGTTCAACGCCATCGTGAAGGTGTCAGTGTTTACCACGGTGCTGCCCTGCCGTGTCAGCGCCACGATGCGCGACCCGATAGGCCTCGTGAGATCAATGACGTACTCGACACCCGACACAATGTCGAAGTTGAACCCGGGAATTCTTGGGTCGATCATTGAATCCGGTTTCGGATTGGCGCGAAAGTACCGTGCGCTGAATTCGAGGTAGTCGCGCAGCTGTTTGCCGGTAACGCGCACAGCCCGCAGCTGATTGTTCTCGTAGGGATACAGTTCGGAGACGTTCGCCATTGTGATGGCACCAGGGCCGAACGCCGAGTTGAGGCTGAACGCCGACGTCGCGGCGAGGTCCGTTCCGGCGGCGCGGCGTTGCGTCTCGAGGATAAAATCGATGATCGGCGTATCGCGCACCCGCGCTGAATCGCTGCTCCACGCAGCCGGCGTTGTCCCAATGGGCTCCGCCACGAACTTTGTCGCGCGGGCGTGCGCATCGTCCGTCACCGCAAGGAGTGCCGGCTGTTCGACGTGACCGCGCGCGCGGATCACGCCGCCATGCTTGGACGTCACGCGAAACCGACGGCCGTCCCGCACGAGCCTGAGCCGCGCTACTGAGAGACTTCCCGCCCCGTTCCTGGGCTGGGTGACCAGCGCTCCGCCGATCGTGGTGTCCGCCAATTCCTTGTGGCTATGGCCGAATACCACCAGGTCGATGCCGGGGATTTCGCGTGCCACTCGAGCGGTGACATTCTCGCTCGGCACGCTCGTTGTCACGGTGTCATATGAGGACCGCTCGTCCAGCCCGGAGTGCAGCACCACGATCACGATGTCCGCGCCTTTCGCACGCGCATCGGCTACGGACCCGCGCACACTGGGGAGAATGTCGCGCACGTCCACATGGCCGCGCAGCTTGTCACGATCCCATATGATCGAGCCTGGTGTGGTGCCGCCGACCACCGCGATCCGTGCGCCGCCACGATTGAGCATGACCCATGGGAGGTACGCCTGTCGCCCATCCGGGGCGTACACATTGGACGCAAGCATGGGGAAAGTGGCTTGCGCGATGGCCCGGTTCAGGTACCCGAGGCCATAGTTGAATTCGTGGTTGCCGATGACCGCGGCGTCGTAACGAACGGCATTCATCGCGACGATGATGGGGTTTGGCAGCAGCGAATCGCGCACGGCGATGCTCGTGATCGGCGTCCCCTGGAGGTCATCGCCAGCGTCCACGAGCACCACGCGATCGGGATGTGCGGCTCGCAATGAATCGAGGATCGTCGCCAGGCGCGTCAGGCCGCGCGTCGAATCCACGGCGTTGGTGAAGTAGTCCCAACCGCGCAGCCAACCGTGAATGTCGGTCGTCCCCGCGACAACCACCTCCAGCGAATCCGGCAACGACACCGCGCCGGCAACCTGCGGGTTGTTCTGCCGCGCGCACGCCACCGCGCCGAGCGCGACAAGGAGGAATCGACGCATCGGCCTAAGTTAGCGACCTTTCCGGAGATGAAACCTCTGATCATCGGTATCGCCGGCGGCACCGGATCGGGAAAGTCCACGTTCGCCCGTAAGATCGCCAACGCGCTCGACACATCGTCCGTCGCCTTCCTGGACATGGACGCGTATTACAACAATTACGCGGATCTCACCATGGAGGAGCGACGCAAGATCAACTGGGATCATCCCAATTCGTTCGATTGGGACCTCCTGTTGTCGCACCTCGAGGCGCTGGCCGCCGGCCAGTCAATCGAGAAGCCGCAGTACGACTTTGTCGAACATGTACGAAGTCACGAGACCATCCCGGTGAAGGCCGCGGATGTCGTGGTGATCGATGGCATCCTGCTGCTTGCCGATCCCCGGGTGCGCGACCTGTGCGACGTGAAGGTCTTCGTGGATGCCGACGCCGACATCCGCCTCATTCGCCGGTTGCGAAGGGACATGGGCGAGCGTGGTCGGCCCCTCGACGAAATCATCGAGCAATACCTCACGACGGTGCAACCGATGCACCTGGAGTTCGTTGAGCCCAGCAAGCGGTATGCGGACGTCATCGTTCCGCGCGGAGGGCACAACGAAGTGGCCATCGCGATGATCGTCGCAAAGATCCGCCACCAACCGCCTACATCCGCACGATGAGCGAAAGCACCAGATAGCTCATTGCGGCCATCACCGCAGCGGCGGGAATCGTCAGAAGCCACGCCCAGACAATCCGTCCGGCAAGCGCCCATCGGACGGCGCTCGCGCGCATCGTCGCGCCAACACCGACGATCGACCCCGTAATGGTGTGCGTGGTGCTCACCGGAATGCCGAACCGCGTCGCGATCAGAATGCTGATTGCGCCGCCGGTCTCGGCGCAGAATCCGCCCACCGGCCGCAGCCTCGTAATCCGGGACCCCATTGTGTTGACGATCCGCCATCCACCAAACAGCGTCCCCAGCGCGATGGCCGTATAGGCGCCGATCTCCACCCAATATGGAATGGTCTCGGCGCTCGCGACGTGGAGGTGGCGCAGCAAGCCCGTCTCATTGACGAACAATCCCTGGGTGGACACGAGCAGCCCCACGATTATCCCCATCGTCTTCTGCGCGTCGTTGCCGCCGTGCGCCAGCGAAAAAGCGGCCGAACTCACCAGCTGAGCATGCTTGAAGAAGCGATTGACGCGATTTGGGTTGGTGCGCTGAAATACCCACGTCACGAGTATCAGCAGAACGCTGCCGAGCATCATCCCGATGATCGGCGACAGGACGATGAACGACAGCATCTGGATCCATTTGGTTCCCCAGATGATCGCGGCCAACCCCGCCTTTGCAACCGCGGCACCGGCATATCCGCCGATGAGCGCGTGCGACGAGCTGGAAGGCAGGCCGTAATACCAGGTGATCAGGTTCCAGAGGATGGCGCCAAGGAGACCCCCGAGAATCACGTTGGGGTCCACGATCTTGACGTCGATCATGCCGCTGCCGACGGTTTTGGCGACGGCGGTACCCACCGTGAACGCAGCCGCGAAATTGAAGAACGCTGCCCACACCACCGCCTGCAACGGACTGAGCACCCGCGTTCCAACGATCGTGGCTATCGAGTTCGCTGAATCGTGGAAGCCATTGATGAAATCGAAGACGAACGCGATCAGTACGATCGCGATGACGTAGTAGATCACGTCAGGCGTTCTTGATCGAGATGCTCTGGAGCGCGTGCACGACACCCATGCAGTTATCGATGGACTGTTCCAGGCGATCGTAGATCTCTTTCCACTTGATCACGTCCAGCGGATCGGGTTTGCCAACGAACAACTGGCCCACCGCCTCGTGGTAGACCGCGTCACCCTCTTCCTCGATGCGCTTCACCTCGATGGCGCAGGACTGAACGTCCTTGGGGCGCTTTATCCCGCTCACCCCGCGCTGCAGATGCTCGGTCGCCTGGACCAGGAGCTCGCACAGCTGTCTCGACGGTTGGCGGATCTCGCCGAGATGAAAGATTTCCGCCCGCCGCGCCGTGCCGTCCAGGAGGTCGATGACGTCGTCCAAACGAGTGGAAAGCGCGTGAATGTCTTCACGATCGAACGGCGTCACAAAGCTGCGGTCGATGCGCGCGTTGATCTCGTACGTGAGCTGGTCGGCCTTGTGCTCCACTTCCTTGATCGCCCGCACCTGCTCCTGAAGATTGGACGGGTGATTGAATAACTCGCGAAGGATCCGCGACGCGTTGACAAGATGCGTCGCCAACTCGTTGAAGAGGGTAAAAAACTCCTGGTCGCGAGGGATGAGACGTCCGAGCAGCATTCGACTCTGGGGCTAGGGCTCTGAGGGCGTGACGAATCCGTTACAAACCTCACAGCCCGACCGCCAAAGCACAATTCGGCCGCTCAGACGGACAGCAGCTGGGCGGCGCGGGCGTCATGGATGAGTCTCCGCTTTGCCACGAGCACTGGATTCTCGAAGAGCTTGATGAGGACGAGGCCGGCAACGAACCCGCCGATGTGGGCCCAAACTGCCACTCCCCCAGATACCTCCGGCCGCATCGGCGACAATTGCGGCAATCCCGCGACCACCTGCCAGGCAAACCACCAGAGGAGCGCCATCCAGGCAGGCACCGGCACGACCCGGACGAACACAAGGAAGAAAAACAGGATGTTGACCCGGGCATGAGGATAGAGCACGAGATACGCGCCCATGACACCCGAGATGGCCCCAGACGCCCCGACCGTCGGAACGGCGGACGCCGGATCTGTCACCATGTGCACCGCGGATGCGACACAGCCGCATAGCAGGTAGAAGATCAGGAAGCGGCCAGGGCCCATGCTGTCCTCGATGTTGTTTCCGAACACCCAGAGGAACAGCGAGTTTCCCAGAATGTGCCCCCAGCTTCCATGCAGGAATACGGAAGTCAGCGGGGTGAGCCAGTTGATGCCGCTGGTATCGACCGCGCACGCGAGCCCGCCGCCGAGCGGCACGGCGAAGCCCGCAGGCCTGGTGTGCATCAATTCCGCGGGGACGAGGCCAAGATTGCAGACACTCGCTGCCAACTGAACGTCTTGCAGACCGGCGCCCTGATATAGGACCCAGACGGCGAAAGTGGTCGCGAGGATGAGATACGTCATCCATGGCGTGTGCAGGGTCGCGTTATCGTCGCTGATCGGGAACATTGGCCGGCGGTTGTGAGCGGAAGGCGTTGGCAGAATTGGATGGCCGGCAGCCAATTATGGCAATCCCCAGGGCCGAATGGCCCAGAAACTGAAGCTTTTTTCCTGCCAAAGTGGCGCGATTGATGGGTCTCGGACTTGCCCCCTCGCCTCTGCGACTGTCAACTCAAAAATCGAGGAAGAAATGGCCGACAAAGTCATCGGTATCGACCTGGGCACCACTAATTCTGTCGTTGCTGTCATGGAGGGTGGGGACCCGGTCGTGATTCCAAACGCCGAGGGCGGACGAACGACCCCGTCCGTCGTGGGGTTCACCAAGGACGGCGAGCGACTGGTCGGCCAGGTCGCGAAACGTCAGGCGGTAACGAACCCGCAGAATACCGTTTTCTCGATCAAGCGCTTCATGGGACGCAAGATCTCCGAGGTGCAGGAGGAGATTAAGCGCGTGCCCTACAAGGTTTTGTCGGGCGCCAACGACATGACCGGAGTCGAGGTCCAAGGCAAGCGTTACACGCCGCCCGAGATCTCCGCGATGATCCTGCAGAAAATGAAGCAGACCGCCGAGGACTATCTGGGCAACCAAGTCACGAAAGCGGTCGTCACCGTGCCGGCGTACTTCAATGATGCTCAGCGACAGGCCACCAAGGATGCCGGCAAGATCGCTGGCCTGGACGTGCTCCGCATCATCAACGAGCCGACCGCGGCTGCGTTGGCCTACGGCCTGGACAAAAAGAAGGACGAAAAGGTGGCGGTCTTCGACCTTGGCGGAGGCACCTACGACATTTCGGTGCTCGAACTCTACGAAGTGGAGGGATCGCGCCAGTTCGAAGTGAAGTCCACGAACGGCGACACGCATCTTGGCGGTGACGACTTCGACCAGCGCGTGATCGATTGGATCGTCGCCGAGTTCAAGAAGGACCAGGCGATCGACCTGTCCAAAGATCCGATGGCACTCCAGCGGCTGAAGGAAGCCGCCGAGAAGGCGAAGATGGAGCTGTCCACCACCCAGTCCACGGACATCAACCTGCCGTTCATCACGGCGGACGCCAGCGGCCCCAAGCATCTGCACTATACGCTGTCGCGCGCCAAGTTCGAGCAGTTGGTGGACGATCTCATCCAGCGAACGCTTCCCCCGATGGAGCAGGCACTCAAGGACGCGGGGCTGAAGCCCACCGAGATTGACGAGGTCCTGTTGGTCGGCGGATCAACCCGCATCCCCAAGATTCAGGAGATCGTCAAGAAATTCTTCGGGAAAGAGCCGAACAAGGGCGTCAACCCCGATGAAGTCGTGGCCATCGGAGCGGCCGTGCAGGGCGCAGTGCTCACGGGCGAGCAGAAGGATGTTCTGTTGCTCGACGTCACTCCGCTCTCACTTGGCATCGAGACGCTGGGAGGCGTGATGACCGCGCTCATCCCGCGGAACACAACGATTCCCACGAAAAAGACCGAGGTCTTCTCGACCGCGGACGATAGCCAGACGCAGGTGGAGATTCACGTGCTGCAAGGCGAGCGCCCCATGGCGCGCGACAACCGCACGATTGGAAAATTCCAGCTCACCGGTATTCCGCCGGCTCCGCGAGGTATCCCGCAGATCGAAGTCACGTTCGACATCGACGCCAACGGCATCCTGCACGTGTCCGCCAAGGACAAGGCCACCGGCAAGGAACAGAAGATCCGCATCGAAGCATCGAGCGGGCTGTCCGACTCCGACATCGACCGCATGGTCAAGGAAGCGGACAAGAACGCCGGCGAGGACAAGCGCAAG
>JANNJV010000473.1:0-20503 GCA_031395945.1 Gemmatimonadota bacterium
GGGCCACCAGGGATTGCGCGTGATGCCACCGAACCAATTGTCACCTTGCGCCAGCTCGCCCAGCGTCAGCTTGGCCACGAGAATCGCGCCCGCGGCGTCGAGCCGCTGTACCACCGTGGCGTCCACGTCGATCGTCTGATCACGATATGGTCCCGCCCCCCACGTCGTTTTGTAGCCCTTCGTGGAGAGAAGATCCTTCGCTCCCCACGGGATGCCGTGCAGCGGCCCACGATACTTGCCGCTGGCAATCTCGTGATCGGCGGCTCGCGCCTGGGCGCGCGCGCGGTCGTCAGTGAGCGAGATGACGCACCGGAGTTGCGGGTCGTAGCGCTTCAACCGGTCGAGATACATCTCCGTCAGCTCGCTCGGCTTCACTTTGCGGGTGCGCACGAGCGCGGAGAGCCGGGTTACTGGCCAGAATGCCAGCTCTTCCAGCGATCCCGGCCTGGCGGCCAGAGGAACGTGCCCGCGCACGATTGCCTGTTTGCGCTTGGAGGGCAGCGACTCACCGGGAGGCAGCGGCTCGAATACCAGCACGGGCGCGACGCTGTTATCCAGGGCGACTTTGTGCAGCGCGTCAATGGCCTGCTTCTGATTGTTGAGGTTGCGCACCATCATAGCGCGCTCCTCGTCGGTAAAGGAAACGCCGGCGATCTCCTCGGCGCTGGCGATGGTTTCCTTCGTGATCTCAGCGCCGCTCGCGACCTTGCTCCAGAGCACGCCGGGAAGGAGCGTCGAGCCAAGTCCCGTGGATGCGAAGTAGGCCAGGAAGGTCCGCCGGTCGGGGGGCGTCCGTGCTTCAGAAGTCATGGCGCGTTCAGGTTGGGGTCGCTTATCCGTACGTCCTACGCGCACCGAGTGCAAGCTGCTCGAAAACATCCGGCGCGCGCTGGAACGTCGCTTGCCTTTGTGCCGGTACTCACGCCTTTCGGGAAGCGAGCAGCACGATGCATTTGAAATCAAGATGGATTTTTCTCGCCGCCATTCCGCTCATTGCAGCGGTGGCGCCGAGCGCGACCACCCTGGCGCGACGCAGCGACGCGCAGGCGGCCGTTGGCACAGACCCGCCAACACTGCAGCTCGTTGCCGACTTGTCCGACAAGCGCCTGAAGATGTTCGAGGCGGACACGCTTGTCTGGCAGTATCCGATTTCCGATGGCACCGCCGGGTATCCAACGCCGCGTGGGAGTTACCACATTCGGAAGCTGGTCTGGAACCCGCGATGGACACCGCCGCCGGGCGCGGCCTGGGCGCGGAAGTATACGCCGCAGGGTCCAGGCGCGGTTGGCAATCCGATGAAGGTCGTCAAGATCTTCTTCCGCGAACCCGATTACTACCTGCACGGCACGGCTGAGACCGGCCGGCTGGGCGATGCGGCCTCACACGGCTGCATCCGGATGGATCCCGAGCATATCGCGGAAGTCGCTCGCTACGTCATGGAGCATGGCGGTCAGCCGCGCGAGGAAAACTGGTTCATGCGAATCCTGCATTTCCGCAACGAAGAGAAGCCCATCTATCTCAGGAACCCGATTCCGCTGACCATCCAGGACTGAGCGGAAGGCACTGAGTAGTGCAGAGCAAGTGGGTAGTGGGGCGACAATTGGATGGAGGTTGGTGGGTAGTGGGTAGTGGGTTGCCGGAAGCGAAGTAATCTTCCCCACTACCCACTCTTTTTTTTCCCACTCGCGGTATTCCCACTTCCCATTTCTACCTCCGACTGGCTTTCAGTGCTCCACGAACCGTTCGCGACGGCACTGCTCTTCACCACCTTCGCCGCCCTCATCGTGGCGAGCGTCGTGTTTTCGCGCGCGTTCGAGCGTACCACACTGCCCATCGCGCTCCTGTTCCTTGGCGTGGGCATGTTGGCGGGAACCGACGGGATAGGCGGGATCGCTTTCGCCGATTACCAGTTTGCGTTTCGCATTGGGACGGCGGCGCTGGTTCTGATTCTGTTCGACGGCGGATTGAATACACCGATCGAATCGGTGCGACGCGGTTTGTTGCCTGCGGGCCTGCTGGCGACGGTGGGCGTCGGCGGCGTAGCGATGATCACCGCCATCGGGGCAAAACTGCTCGGCTTCGATTGGCCTCAGGCAATGCTGCTCGGCGCCATCGTGTCATCTACGGATGCGGCCGCGGTCTTCGCCGCGCTTCGGAACAGTGGCATCGGTTTGCGCCGTCGCGTGGGGTCCACGCTGGAAGTGGAGTCGGGACTCAACGACCCGATGGCCGTGATACTCACCGTCGCGCTCACCGAAGCCTTGGTGTTGGGGGAAACACCCAGCATCGCGCGACTCGTGCTCGAAGTCGTGCAGCAGCTGCTGATCGGTGCAGTGCTGGGCTATCTGATTGGTCGCGCGGCGAGGAAGGTGCTGGGGTGGCTCCGTTTGCGCGCGCTGGGACTCTACCCGGTGGTCACGCTGGGCATGGCCATGCTCTCGTTCGGCGCTACGACTTTGTTGGCGGGCAGCGGATTTCTGGCGGTATATGCGACCGGAGTGGTGCTTGGCAGCGGCCAGGTGCCGTATCGCGTCGGCGTCTTTCGGACGGTCGATGCGATGGCGTGGTTGAGCCAGATCGTGATGTTCCTGGTATTCGGTCTATTGGTGTTTCCACAGCAGCTGCCGCCGGTGGCGACGACGGGTTTGCTGTTGGCATTCATCCTGGTGTTCGTGGCGCGGCCGCTGATGGTCGCGCTACTGTTGGCACCGTTGCGTTTTTCCAAGCGGGAGATCGGGTACTGCGGATGGGTTGGGCTGCGGGGGGCCGTGCCGATTGTGCTCGCGATCTTTCCGGTCCTCGCGCGCGCGCCCGGCGCGTATGAAATCTTCAACGTCGTGTTCTTTATCGTGGTGGTGAACGCTTTCCTCCCCGGTAGCACGGTGCTGTGGGCCACGCGGCGTTTCGGCATGGAAGTGGACGAACCGCCCAAGCCCCACGCGATCCTGGAACTCGAATCCATGACGCCGCTTCGCGGTGAGCTGCTGACGTTCTACGTGGACGAGGCACTCGCGGTCGCGGGGGTACCACTCGCGGAGCTGCCTTTTCCCGACGGAGCCGCGGTGTCGCTCATCATTCGCGGCGACGAGATGATTCCGCCGCGGGGCACAACCGTGCTGATGCCTGGGGATCACCTGTATCTGTTTGCGCGCCCCGAGGACAGACAGTTCATACTGCTCATGTTCGGACGGCCAGAGGAGACCTGACCGCGCTATTATTTCAGCATGCCAGCTGTGAACTTTGATCTCTTGCCGCCTGAATCGCGGGTCTGGGTGTTCGCGAGTGATCGCCCGCTCGAAGGAGACGAGGCAAATCTCCTGCTCGACGAAGTGGACGGATTCCTGGCGCAATGGAAAGCGCATGGGGCGCCGCTGCGCAGCGCACGCGAGTGGCGCCACGACCGCTTCCTCGCGATCGGAGTTGATCCCACGGCGGAGCAAGCCTCGGGTTGCTCGATCGACGGATTATTCCGCGGCCTGCGGGACCTCGAAAGGCGCCTGGCCACGGGGTTGGTGGCGGGCGGTCGCGTGTTTTATCGCGATGCCAAGGGTCGACCGCAGCTGGCATTGCGCGCTGAGTTACCAAAGCTTCGCCAGACCGGCGAATTCACCGAGAGCTCTTCGGTATTCGATACCAGCGTTACCGACGCGCGGGCGTGGCGCGAACGGTTCGAACGCGCGGCGCGCGATACCTGGGTGGCATCGCTACTCGCAGCCCCCGCCTAAGCAAGCCATTCGTCCAGCCGCTCGGCGACGAACGCATCGTCATTGAGGAAAGGATACGACCGGTACACGCGGTCAATGTCCTGCGCCTGTCCGGGAGAGAGCGACTCGCGCGGGTCGAGACACCAGATTCCTTCCAGCAGTCCCTGGCGACGCAGGACTTCATGAATGCCCGGGATGCATCCCGCGAAGCCGTTTGCGCTGTCAAATATCGCGCTGTTGGCATCGGTGAGCGCCGCGCCTTCGCTCAGCAATTCGACGTCGAGCGCTCCGCCCGCGCGCACGGCCTTGGCGCGATCCAGTAACGCGGACGCGCGCGACGTCCAGACCGCCCATTGCCCCAGCAAACCGCCGTCCATCCACCGAACACGGCGCTCGCCACCGCTCTGGACCGGAAACGGCGCGATGAGATCGCCAATGATGTTGTCATCGTTGCCCGTATAAAGCGCCACGTCCCCACGCCCGGATTCACTGATGGCGCGAACGACATCGAAGGTGCGGTACCGATCGAACGGAGCGATCTTGACCGCCCATAGGTTCGGAATCTCCGCGAAGTCGCGCCAGAACGCGTAGTCCAGCACTCGTCCGCCGACCGCCGGCTGAAGATAGAAACCGAACAATGGCATCACGTCCGCGACGGCCCGGCAATGCGCCAGCAACTCATCCGTGGTGGCGTCGCGTAATGCGCCGAGACTCAGCAACCCGACGTCATAGCCAAAGGTGAGCGCCTCTTCCGCCTCCGCCACCGCCTGCGAGGTCAAGCCACACAAACCGGCCACCATAACGAACGGCCGCGGCGTTCGCTGGCGCTGGACCCGAATCGTCTCCGCCGCCAGTTCCAGCACCGGACGGAGCAGACCATGACTCGCGTTGCGGATGGCGAACTGCGTGGTGTGTACGCCCACGGCGAGCCCGCCGGCACCCGCGTCGAAGTAGTAGCGCGACAACGCGCGCTGGCGGCGCTCATCGAGGCGGCGCGCCGCGGTGAGCGACAACGGGTGTGCCGGAATGGCCACGCCACTTCGCAAATGCTCGCGCGCCGAGACGGACAGTGACTCGATCATGATTCAGAACGCGCCGTCACGGGTTTCGAAATGGGTGGGCTTTCCAAGCAGTGGCCGTCCCGCGTGCACCCACGCCGCCACCCAGTCGAGCATGGTATCGAGCGGCATTTCCGGCTCGCCAAGCTCCGCGTGGAGTCTGGTGGTATCGCTGAGCAGCGCGTCGGGAGCTTCCGCGCCGTCGAAGTACGGCATCTTACCCAGGCGATTCCCCAACTCAGTGGCGAGGGTACGGACCGAGAGTGTCTCGCGTCCGGTCACGTTGAGGACATGTGGCGGCGCGGCGGCCAATGGCAGCATCTCGAGCGCGTACCTGCTGGCGTCACCCTGCCACACGAGGTTGACGTAGCCCATGGCGATCGGCACCAGACTTCCGGCTGCGATACGCTGTGCCAGGTCCGCGAGCACCCCGTACCGCAGGTCGATGGCGTAGTTGAGCCGCATCACCGCCACTCGCGTGTGCTCGGTGGCCGCGTAGTACTCGAACACACGCTCGCGGCCCAGACATGATGCGGCGTATTCCCCCACGGGATGCGGTCGGGTGCGTTCGGTGGCGCCGGTGCCCAGGACGCTGACGAGGGGGTAAACGTTCCCGGTAGAAAACGCGACGATGCGCGACAACGCATAGCGGCGGGCGCACAGCGAGGGGACCACGACGTTCATCATCCAGGTTAGCGACGGCGCGTCGGTCGTTCCGAACTTCTGGCCGGCCATAAAGATCACGTTCGGGGCGTCCGGCAGACGCGACACCGCATCGGCGTCGAGCAGATCGCATTGCAGTGTCTCGACGCCATGGGCGTTGAGCGCGGCCATCACGTGCTTCGACGTGAATCGCGAGACGGCAATCACGCGTCGCCGTCGCGACCCACCCCTATCCGCGCGGTCCGCCGCCCTGGCCGCCATGCGCGCCAGGGTCGGTCCCATCTTGCCACCGGCGCCAAGAATCACAATGTCGCCGGGCGCCTGGCGAAGCGCCGTGACGGTGGCATCACGCGGCTCGGACAACAGATCATCCAGCGCCGCTTCGCTTTCCGGAACGGCGCGCGCTGGGGCGGTCATCCGACCTTGGGTGGCTGCCCCTCGCTTTGCTGCACGGCGGACTCGGCGGCTCTGAAGCCCATGCGGCTGTGCGTGCCATCGCAGAACGGCTTCTTCACCGATGCACCGCAGCGGCATAGGGTGACGGCGGTCTTCCCCGGCTTCAACGGAGGAATCGGAATCGGGACGTCGTTGTGATCAACCAGGATGAAGTCGCCCGTGGTGACGTCGATGGCGTACGGTCCATTCTCACGGACCTTGATGACAAGCGGCATTTGGACTCGGCTCGAGGGGTCGATTCGGGAATAACGCAAAACCTGATAGAATCATGCCAGGTTAGGTAGCAACCAGAAGTCCACTCGAGATGGAGCAGGCGATGCCTACGAGAAAAGCGAGCGCGGTATGGAACGGTGGCCTGAAGGGCGGCAACGGTTCGTTCAAGGGCGAATCAGGACTCGGCGGCGCCTACAACTTCGGTTCGCGGTTTGAGAACGGCACCGGATCGAATCCCGAAGAACTGCTGGCCGCCGCGGAAGCCGCTTGCTTCAGCATGGCCTTGAGCGGAGCGCTCGAGAGGAACGGGACGCCGTCCACCAAAATCGAGACGAGCGCCGGCTGCACCGTGGAAAAGGGGAGCGAGGGATTCGCGATCACGCGAATCGCACTGACCGTTCGTGCCACGGCACCGAAGCTCGACAAGGCGACGTTCGATCGGTTGGTCCAGGAGACCAAGGTTGGGTGCCCGGTGTCCAAGGCGTTGAAGTCCGTGGACATCCAGGTCCAGGCAGAGCTGGTCTAACCGCTCTCCCGCAACACCCTTGCGCTTCAGCCGAGAAGATTGCATTTTCGTGTGTGTTAACCAAACAGTTAAATCAAATGCCCAAGCGCGCGACCAGAAAGCAGGCGGCTCGGCGCACGCCCGCTCCGGACCGGGAAACCGAACAGAAGATTCTGGACGCGGCGCGGACGGTCTTCATCAAGCGCGGCACCGCGGGAGCGCGGATGCAGGAGATCGCCGCCGAAGCCGGAGTGAATCAGGCGTTGCTGCATTACTACTTCCGTTCGAAGGAGCGCCTGAGCGCGGCGGTGTTCGAGCAATTCGCCTCACGACTCTTTCCGGCTTTGATCCAGACACTGGGTTCGGACGCATCGCTGGACGAAAAAATCGATCGATTGGTCGCGCTGTACCTCGAGAATCTCACGCGCAATCCGTTCCTGCCCGGATACCTCATATCCGAGCTGCATCACCATCCGGAGCGCGTGCAGCAGCTGCTGACGGCGGTCGCTGGCGCCGCGCCAGGCCAGGTACTTCCGCCATTGTTCGAGAAGCTGGGGCTCCAGATCGCTGCGCGCGTGAGCGCTGGCACCATGCGACCCATTTCAGCACAGCAGTTCGCCATCAATCTGATTTCGCTTTGCATCTTTCCGTTCGCCGCGCGGCCGATGCTGTCGATCGTCTTCGGAATGGATGACGCCGCGTTCGAGCGTTTCATCGCATTGCGAAAGGTCGAACTGCCCGGGTTCTTCCGTAACGCCCTGCGCCCATGATCATCCGTCGCCTGCCGTGGGCCGTCATGGCCCTGCTTGCCCAGTGCCTGACCGCATCGCGCGCCACGGCGCAAACTCGGGCGCCTGACACCCTGCGGCTGACCGCACTGCTCCGCACCGCGCTCGACGCGAATCCCCGACGCCGGCAGGCGGACCTGCTGAACGAACAGACACGCCTGCGCCTCCGCAGTATCGGCGTGGAGCGCCTGCCCACGCTCGCGGTCGAAGCCATGGCGCAGTACCAATCGGATGTCGCGCGCATTCCCATCAGCCTTCCCGGCGTGACACTGCCGACGCCGCCGCACGACACGTACGACGCGCGGCTGGCCGCCAATCAGCGCCTGTTCGATCCAACGCTGGGCGCTCGTCGCTCGCTGGAGTCGGCGCAGCTCGCTCTGGAACAGTCGCGCGTTGCTACCACCCTGTATGCTGTGCGCCAGCAAGTGAACGATGCGTTCTTTTCCGCGTTGCGCGCGCAGGCGCAGGTGGACGAGGTGGCGTCGGCCGTCACCGACCTCGAGGCGCAACTGCGGCTGGCGGCCGCCCGCGTCCGTGAGGGCTCCGCGCTTCCCAGCGAGGAGCGCGCCATTCGCGCCGAGTTGCTGCAGCGCCGGCAGCTGGTCGCCGAATGGAACGTGTCCAGTAACGCAGCCTTGGCGGTGCTCGCGGCACTCACGGGTGTAGCCGCGGACAGCGCCAGCGTGTTGCTGGCGCCCGACCTGGCGGACGACGTGGCGCGTGCACGCGCCGCGATAGGCGACCCGCGCGCCCGTCCCGAGTACGAGCAGTTCGCGCGATCCCGGGACGCGCTGGCCGGCCAGGAGCGCGTCCGCGCGGCGCAGGACAGACCACGTGTCTCCGCGTTCGGCCGCGTCGGATACGGCCGGCCCGGCCTCAATCCCCTGAACGACAAATTCGATTCCTACTGGCTAGCGGGAGTGCAACTACAGTGGAATCCCTGGACGTGGGGCACGAGCCGCCGCGACCGGGCCGTGCTGGCTCTGCAGCGCGAGATCGTAGCGTCAGAGGAGCAGGCGTTCACCGAACAAGTGCGTCGCGCCACCACCCAGGACCTGGCGTCGATCGACCGGCTGGAGTCCGCGCTGACTACCGACGACGACATCATCGCGCTGCGCGAGCGCATCGCCGAAGAAACACGCGCGCGCTTCGCTGAAGCGGCCGTGACGTCCGCGGAGTACGTGGACCGCCAGACCGACGTCCTGAGCGCGCGGATGACGCGAGCCACCCACCGCGTGGAGCTCGCCCAGGCGCGCGCGCGGCTGCTCACCACTCTGGGCATCGAGGTCCGCTGATGCGCGCACATGAACTCCGACGGGTGTTCGCGCTGGTGTTCGCGGCGCCCATGCTGCTGGCCTGCGGTCGCGCCGGTGAGCCCGACGCGTACGGGAACTTCGAGGCCAACGAAGTCGTCGTCTCGGCGCAGGCTACGGGCCAATTGCGATCCTTCCTTGCGGCGGAAGGCAGCCAGCTCGTACGCGGCGCGGATGTGGGTCTTGTGGATACCACGCAGTTGGCGCTCGAGCGCGCGGGGCTCATCGCGCAGCGTGAGGCGACGGGATCGCGTGTCACCGAAGTGGATCGCCAGATGGGCGTTCTGTCGGTCCAGCGGGACGTGGCGCAACGCACTTATGAGCGCACACGCCGACTGTACGAGCAGCAAGCGGCCACGGCGCAGCAGCTGGATCAGGCGGAGCGCGACTATCGCGTGCTGGGAGCACAGATCGAGGCCGCGCGGGCGCAGCGAGCCGGGGTGGCGCAACAGTTGGGATCGTCGGACGCGAGAGTGGCACAGATCAGGGACCTCATCGCCAAGAGTCGAATCGTGAATCCGGAGGCCGGTACCGTGCTCGCGACCTTTGCGAAGGCGGGCGAGGTGGTGCAGTCGGGACAGCCGCTGTACCGGATCGCGAATCTCGATACGCTCACCCTGCGCGCATACATCGGCGCCCAGCAACTGGCGGCTGTGAAGCTCAGACAGCGCGTGAACGTGAACGTGGATCAGGGCGATGGGAAGCTGTTGGCGCTGCCCGGCGTCGTCAGCTGGATCGCGTCCAAGGCCGAGTTCACACCGACGCCGATTCAAACTCGCGAAGAGCGAGCGGACCTCGTATACGCCATCAAGGTGAGCGTGCCGAACCAGCGGGGACTGCTCAAGATCGGAATGCCGGCCGACATCACGCTCTCCGCCGTTGCCACGCGGTGAGCAACGCCGTCGAGGTCCGGGCGCTGTCGAAGGCCTTTGGCGCGGTGCGCGCGCTCGACGGGGTGTCGTTCAGCGTCGCCGAGGGCGAGCTCTTTGGCCTGGTGGGTCCCGACGGCGCTGGAAAAACGACTCTTTTCCGGATTCTGACCACGTTGCTCGTGCCGGACGCAGGCGGCGCCACAGTGCTGGGACTCGACACGGTGCGGGATTTCTGGGCCATCCGCACGCGCGTGGGATACATGCCGGGGACGTTTTCGCTTTATCCGGATCTCTCGGTCGCGGAGAATCTCGCTTTCTTCGCGGCGGTCTTCGGCACCACCGTGGAGCGCGGATACGATCTCATCGCGCCTGTGTACCGGCAGATCGAGCGATTCCGCGACCGCCGTGCCGACGCGCTTTCGGGTGGCATGAAGCAGAAACTGGCGCTCTCCTGCGCCCTGGTGCATCGGCCGGACATTCTGCTGCTGGACGAGCCGACCACCGGCGTGGATGCGGTTTCGCGGCGTGAGTTCTGGGACCAGCTGGCCGCTCTGAAGGCCTCGGGGCTCACCATCGTGGTCTCGACGCCTTACATGGACGAAGCGCTGCGCTGCGATCGCGTCGCGCTCATTCAGGGCGGTCGGATCCTGGAGATCGATCCGCCGCTCGACATCGGCCGACGGTACGCGTTGCCGTTGCTGGCCGTCCGCGGCGCGCGGCGTTACGAGTTGCTACTCACGCTGCGCCACTTTCCGCACGCGCAGTCCGTGTATCCCTTCGGCGAAGACATGCATTACACGGATCGTCGTGCCGGCCAGCGGCCGGACGCAATCGCCGCCGAGTTGCTCGCGTACCTGGCGGCAAATGGCCATCCGCAGTCGGAGGCGCGGCCCATCGCCGCCGGCATCGAGGACAGTTTCATGGCGCTCATGGCGACGGGTGCCGCGTGACGGCGATCGTCGCGCGCGGACTCACCAAACGGTTCGGGAGCTTCACCGCGGTGGACCACATCACGTTCGAGGTGGGCGCGGGCGAGGTGTTCGGCTTCCTGGGCGCCAACGGAGCGGGGAAGACCACGGCGATGAAGATTCTCGTCGGCTTGCTCGCGCCCAGCGACGGGGACGCGCACGTCGCGGGGTTCGACGTGCGAACCGACCGCGAACGCCTGCGTCGCAACATCGGCTACATGAGCCAGCGTTTTTCGCTGTATGCCGATCTCACGGTGCGCGAGAACATCAGGCTGTACGGAACCATCTACGGACTCGCGGACGCGCAGATCGTCGAGCGCACCGGCGTGCTGCTCGACGCACTGGGCCTCGGGAGCCACGCGAACGATCTGGTGGGCGCGTTGCCGCTGGGCTGGAAGCAAAAGCTCGCGTTTTCCGTGGCCCTGCTGCACGAGCCGAAGATCGTCTTTCTCGATGAACCCACCGGCGGAGTCGATCCCATCACGCGCCGGCAGTTCTGGGAGTTGATCTACGCCGCCGCCGCCCGCGGCACCACGGTGTTCGTCACGACGCACTACATGGACGAGGCCGAGTACTGCGACCGCATCTCGATCATGGTGGACGGCCGCATCGCCGCCCTGGGCACACCCGCCGAGTTGAAGCTCCGGTTCGCCGCGCGCAGTGTGGACGACGTCTTCGTGCAGCTCGCCCGACCAGCCGCCGCGGCGCACACCGGCTGATGCGCGGCGCGCTGGCGGCGTTCGTCGCGAAGGAGTTCCGACACATTCTGCGCGACCGGCAAACGCTCACGATCCTGCTGCTCATGCCGCTCGTGCAGGTCGTGCTGTTCGGATTCGCGCTGCGCAGCGACGTACGCAACATCCGTCTGGCCATCGTCGACGCATCGCCTGACTATGCCACGCTGGCGCTGCGCAACCGGTTCGCGGCCGCGAACCGCTTTCGCATCGTTGCGGTGAGCCGCACGGTACAGACCGTCGAGCCGCTGTTTCAGCGTGGCGCGGCGGATCTCGCGGTCGTGTTCGAGCCCGAGTTCGCCGTGCACCTCGGCCGGGGAGAACCGGCGCGTGTGCTGCTGGCCATCGACGCGTCGGACCCCAACACAGGTACGACGATGCAGAACTATGCGCGCGCAGTGATCGCGTCGCAGGAAGTGGAATGGGCGGCGTCGCGCGGTGGCGTACGGCTGATGGTCGAGACGCGCATGCGGTACAACCCGACGCTGGAGAGTGTCAACCTCTTCGTGCCTGGACTCATCGCGCTGGTGCTGACGCTGGTGTCCGCGCTCATGACGGCCATCTCGTTGTCGCGGGAGAAGGAGCGGGGCACGCTTGAAGTGCTGCTCGTCTCTCCGCTGCGTCCCTGGCAGATCATCGTGGGCAAGGTGCTGCCTTATCTGGCCCTCGCATTCGCCAATGTCGTCACGGCGCTGTGCGCCGCGTGGCTCGTCTTCCACGTCCCGTTCCGAGGAAGCGTGCTGCTGCTACTGGCCGCCAGCCTGCTGTTCTCCGTGGTCTCACTGGCCCTCGGCGTACTGATCGCGGCCCGGACTTCCTCGCAGCGGGGCGCCATGCTGACCGCGCTGCTGGGAACGATGCTGCCCAGCACGTTGCTGTCCGGGATGATCTTTCCCATCGCGAGCATGCCGGCCTGGCTGGCGCCGGTGACGAACATCGTTCCGGCGCGGTGGTTCATCGTCGTGGCGCGCGGCATCATGCTGAAAGGCGTGGGCCTTCCCCACCTGTGGCGCGAGATGCTGGTGCTCACCCTGATGATGACAGTGCTACTCGTGGCGGCGATTCGCAGTTTCAAGCCCAGGCTCGCCTGATGCGAACCTTGGCGGTGCTGCTGCGGAAGGAATTCACCCAGATCGTTCGCGATCGCTTCATGCTGCGCCAGATCATCATGATGCCGATCGTGCAGCTGGTCATCCTGTCCAGCGCCGCGACGTTCGAGGTGAAGACCGCGCGCCTGTACGTCGTGGACCGCGACCACAGCGCGACGTCGCGGGCGCTGGTGGACCGGCTCCAGGCTTCGCGACGCTTCGTCGTGACGGACGCGTCGCCATCGATGGCGCAGGCGGACGACGCCATGCGCGCGCGCCGCGTCGAGATGATCGTGAACATTCCGGGCGATTTCGAGGAACAGGTGGTTCGCACGCGCATGGCGAGCGTGCAGCTCGTCCTCAACGCCGAGAACGGGGCGGCGGCCGGCGTCACACAGGCCTACGCCGCGCAGATCATCCGGGCGTACGCGCTCGATCTCGAAGCCGAACTCCGCCCGGAGGTTCGCGCGACGCCGGTGCTGGACGTGTACGCGCGGGGATGGTACAACCCCGAACAGAACTACCGCGCCTACATGATCCCCGGCATCCTCGTGCAGCTGGTGACCGTGGTGGGCACGCTGCTGACGGCGATGAACATCGTTCGAGAGAAGGAAATCGGGACCCTCGAACAACTGAGCGTCACGCCGCTGGCACGCGGAACGTTCATCGCCGGCAAGTTGCTGCCCTTGTGGACCCTCGCGCTCCTGGAGTTGGCGCTCGGCCTGCTGGTCGCGCGGTTCGCCTTTGACGTTCCCATGGTCGGGAGCATCGCGCTCGTGTTCTTCGCCGCCGCCGTTTACCTGGTGGCCGCGCTGGGCATCGGCCTCTTTGTCTCAACGCTGGCGCACACGCAGCAGCAGGCCATGTTCGTCACGTTTTTCATTCTGATGATCTATCTGCTGATGAGTGGCCTGTTCACGCCCATTCGCTCGATGCCGGAATGGGCGCAGTGGATGGCCGAGCTCAATCCCGTGAAGCACTTCATCGGCATCATGCGCGCGGTGATGCTCAAAGGTGCTGGCGTCGCGGACGTCGCCAAACCGATCGGCATTCTCGCGGCGTATGGGACAGTGGTGCTGGCGCTCGCGGTGAGGCAGTACGGCCGGCAAGCGACGTAACGCGCTCGCTACCCCGAGTAGTATTCGCGGATACAGAGCGTGACAACGCGTTGCAGCAGCTGGGTCTGCGTGTCGCCACGCACCGCCTCCAGCTGCGGTATCGCGTACCACACTTCCTTCAGCATGATCAGCAACTGCTCCGCACGAATGCGCTTCTCACGCGCTTCGGCGGCGATGCGTCGCATTGCTGGTTCCAGCGCAGCCGTCGAATTCTCGTCAGCCAGGTAAGCGTGGAGTGCCGCCTCAAGAGCCGAAACCGATTCCTTGCTCAGGGCGGGATCGTTCGACGTCGAGTCAAGAGCCATCATCATGCGGCTGCTACTCCGGTGGGGCAGCGCGCTGGCTCAGAGTAGAACCAGGCGCGTGCGGGAAGCACACGCGCCGAATGTTTACGACGAAAGCCCCGACGTCAAGGGCAAGGCCGAGCTCGCCGTCGGCATTGCTCCGCGCGATCGCAGGCAATAGCCTCCACCGGCTTGTGAACCCGAACCAATACCGCCCCACGCCGACAGCGACGCTGATTCTTTCACCGGATCCGCTCGCTGGTGCGTTGATTGGCGCGGCGGCCGAACTCATCGGGCACCGAATCGAGTTCGTGCGCGCAGGAGAGTTCGCGCGCGAGGCTTTGCGCCGTGTGCGCCCTTCAGTGCTTTTGATCGATTGCGCCGATGCGAACGCCGCGGACGAAGCGCTGTTGGGACCCGCCATGATGATGGGAACGCGGATTTTCCTCTTCGGCAGCGCCGCGCACACGCAGTTGCTGCAGCCCATCGCGATCAGGTATCACCTGGGCGTCATTGTGTTCCCGCGCGATGTCGAACAACTCGCAGTGATTCTCGCCGCAGACGGGCCGCGCGCGCAGCTGCAAAAATGATCTAGAGGAGCGCGCGAATCCAGCCGCCGTCGACGGGAATCGACTGCGCGGTGACGTAACTGGCCCGCTCGCTGGCGAGAAACGCCACGACGGCGCCGAACTCCCGTGCCTCGCCCAGCCGGCGCATTGGTATCTGTGCTTCAGTGCGACGTTCGATTTCCTCGGCGGCAATGCCCTCGCGCTCCGCGCGAGCGGCATTGAGCTGTGCCACGCGGTCCGTGCGGGTATAGCCGGGGAGCACGTTGTTCACGGTGATGCCGTCGCGCGCGACCTCGTTTGCGAGCGTACGCGCCCACCCGGTGACGGCGGCGCGGATGCTGTTCGAGAGAATCAGACCATCCACGGGCTGCTTCACCGCGATGGAGGTGACATTGATAATGCGCCCCCACCGGCGCTCACGCATGCCAGGAAGCACGCGGCGCGTGAGCTCGACAGCGCTGCGCAACGTCAGGTCAACCGCACTGGCCCACTGCTCCCAGGTCTGTTGCTCGAACGGACCGGATGGAGGTCCGCCCGCGTTGTTCACGAGTATGTCTACGCGGCCGAAGCGCTCGAGCGCCGCGGCCGCCACGCGCTCGATGCCGTCCATCGTGGCAAGATCGACCGTCACGGTGACCACCTCCGCGCCGGTACGGTCGGCGATCGCGGCACCTGTCTCCGCGAGCGCCTCTGCTCCCCGCGCACAGATGACCAACCGCGCGCCTTCCGTCGCCAGCTCCTCCGCGACGGCTCGCCCCAACCCTTTGCTCGCCGCCGAGACGAGCGCCACCTTGCCTGTGAGTCCAAGGTCCATGCTAGCGCCGCAGGTAGGCGTCGGTCTTCGCCAGCCAGTCCTGACGTGGCGGGCTGAAGATGTCCACGTCGAGCGTGTCCTCCAACGCTTCCGCCTTGTGCCACACGTTGGAAGGGATGTGCAGCACCTCGCCGGCCCGAATGGTCATTTCGCGGCCCTCATCCTCGCCAATCCAAAACCTGAGCGAACCCTCGAGGATGTAGGTGATCTGTTCATTTTCATGCTGATGACGCGGCACGATGCACCCCTTTTTGAGGTACACATGCGCCAGCATGACGCGCTCCCCCGTGATGAGCCGGCGATCGGGCATGGGCGACACCTGTTCCTTCGGCATCTCCTCCCAACGAAAGAACGTGACGTCAGATGGCTTGGTCATTTGGAGTTTGGCGCAGGTTTACCAGCCGCGTGTCGTACCCGAACTGTATCCGGTCTCGTTGCAGTTGACGCAGGAGCTCCAGATTGATCGCCTGCTGAATGTCCGCATATCTGTTGAAATCCGCATCGAGCACGAAGTACACGGACTCCACCCGCAAGCCGGATTCATCGATCGCGAGAAAGTGACTGCGGTCGAATCGCGCGAGCGGCTGCGCTTCGACGATTTTCCGCACCATCGCCGGGATGGCCGCGACCTTATCCGCCGGCGTGTCGAACGCGAGGTCGAGCGTGAATACCGCGCGCCGCTGCTCCATGCGCTTGTAGTTCCGAATCCGGCTCCGGAGCAGATCGGCGTTCGAGATGATCACCTGCTCCCCAGAGAGACTTCGGATGCGCGTGGTCTTCAGCCCGACGTGCTCGATGGTCCCGTTGATGGCATCCACCTGGATCGGGTCGCCCACCACGAACGGTTTGTCCAGCACGATGGAAAGCGCAGCGAAGAGGTCGCCAAGAATGTTCTGCACCGCGAGCGCGAGCGCGATGCCGCCGATCCCGAGACCGGTGATGAGTGCAGTGATGTCGATGCCGAACGCGCTCAGCGCGGTGATGAGCAGAATGACCCAGAGCGCGAATCGTCCCGCGTACCCCACTGCCTGGATGGTGGCGCGTGTGCCGGCGTCGCCGTCGCCACGCTTGCGGGAGTAGTGCTCCACCGCGAAGCCGATCAGACCACTGCCCCATCGGCCCGCCTGCAGGAGCACCGCGACGACGGTGATGGCGTGAACGACGTCGCGGGCCGGCGTCGAGAGATGGATCAGACGGGCGGCAACGTTGAACGACACGACCAACAGGAAGTACTGCCGCGTTCTCCTGATGATCTCCACGCCAAGGTCATCAAGGTGCGTCGCGGATCGGGCGGCAAGGACACCCAGCCGCCGCACGCTGAACCGGCGCAGGAGCGATAGCAGCAGGTACGCAACTCCAAACGCCGACAGGGCAAACAGCCATTGCCTCAAGCTGTTGCCAAACCACACGCGATCGAGCAGTTCGATGTCGGGCACCAGCCGCGAAAACTACGCGATCAGCGCCGTCTCGGCCTCCCGACGGGTGGGCAGCGGCGTCGTGCACATATCGCAGATCTCACACGCCCACGCTTCCGCTGCCGGCTCGCCGAAATAGTGGAGGATGAAGCGCGTGCGACATTGCGCGGACTGACAGTACGAGACTATGGCGCGGAGCTTGGCGCGATCCTGGAGCCTCCGCTGCTCATAGTCGGTGAGATCGGCGCTGAGGTTCACGTCGGTCATCCGTTGCTCGCTGGTGCGCTCCCATGCGCCGCCACGATACTCACGCACCAAACCGTGGCGCTTCAACAGCACCAGCACGATCTTCGCCTTCCGCCGCGCCACGCCGGACTGCTGCGCCAAGTCGTCGAGAAGCACACGATCGCCCAACGGGACGCGCTCCAGCACCAACGCCACCTTCGCGGCCTCCTCCACGTCCGGATACTTGCCGCCCAGGAAGTACGACTGAACGCGACTGTCTTCCACGCGGTACAGGATGGTGCACGTGGCCGGAAGCCCGTCCCGGCCCGCACGCCCGGCCTCCTGGTAGTACGACTCGACGGAGCCCGGAAAATGGAAGTGCACCACGAAGCGGATGTCGGGCTTGTCGATACCGAGGCCGAACGCGTTGGTCGCGATGATTGCCCGGAACTCGTCCGCCATGAAGCGGTTCTGCATGTCCTTTCGCTCGGCCGCGGGCATCTTGCCGTGGTAGATCCCGACCGAAAATTTCTGCGACAGCGTTTCGTACAACCGTTCGGCTTCGCGAATGGTGGCGCAGTACACGACGCCGACGCCGTCGGTTGACCGGAGAATGCTCTCCAGCTCCACGTCCTTGCTGCGCTCGTTGACGGTCCGGCGGACCTCGAAGCGCAGGTTCGGGCGGGCGAATCCCGTGATGGTGATCTGCACATCCTTCATTCCCATCTGGCGCATGATGTCCTGACGGACCTCGTCAGTCGCCGTGGCTGTGAGCGCCAGGATTGGAGGCCGGCCAAGGCGATCCACTACGGAACCGAGCGTCAGGTAGTCGGGCCGGAAGTCATGGCCCCACTGGCTCACGCAGTGCGCCTCGTCCACCACGAACAGCGCGACCTTCCGTGACAGCAGCCGATCGAAGAAATCGCGATCCTTGAATCGCTCTGGTGTGAGGTAGAGGATCTCACCTTCGCCCGCTTCCACCTGACGTGCTGTCTCGCGCGCCTCTGCGGTGTTGAGATGCGAATGCATTGCGAGCGCATCCACACCGCACGCGGCAAGTTTGTCCTGCTGGTCCTTCATGAGCGCGATGAGCGGACTGACCACCACCGTCAGCCCGGGCAGCATAAGCGCCGGCAGCTGATAGATGATCGACTTCCCGCTCCCGGTCGGCATGACCACGAGGGCATCCTGACCGCTGAGAGCGGCGCGAATGGGTTCCCACTGTCCGATCTGGAAGTCATCGTGCCCGAACCGGTGTTCGAGCACTTCCCGTGCGCGGACCTTCGACGCTGCTCGCATGAGCTTGGGAAGGGCAACAAATGTTCCGATTCCGCTTCACCTCCAAGCTTCAAACGTCAAACATCGAAGTCCAACGCGTTGAATGACTCAAGAAGCGCCATTTTTGCAAATTCCGGGTATTGTACGCTTGTCATCTTGAACGGGATGCTGTCATTCCGAAGCACACCGCGGCGTAGCGGGTCCAGGCACCGACGAGGCGAACAACCCAATGCTGATCAAACGTCCGACCGATATTCCGTCATCGCAAGTCACGCCCGAAGGGGCCTACGTCGCTCGTCGCCAATTCATTCGCGATGCAGGGCTTGGTGCGGCGGCGCAGGCGCTTGGCGCTCCATCGCTCCTGGCGGCCTGCGCGCGCGAGGAGTCAGACGCTGGCGGCGAAGTCCTCCAGGCGGAGGAGCCCAACTCCTACGAGGAAATTACGAGCTACAACAATTACTACGAGTTTGGCACGGACAAGGGCGACCCAAAGGCAAACTCGGGACGGTTCAAGCCATTGCCGTGGAGCGTTCAGGTCGATGGGCGTTGCGACAAGCCGGGGAATTATTCCCTCGACGATCTGGTCAAGCCGCACAAGATCGAGGATCGCACGTATCGGCTGCGTTGCGTGGAGGCCTGGAGCATGATCATCCCGTGGCAGGGGATCCCTCTCGCTGCGATGATCGCGCGCTTTCAGCCGCAGCCGAGCGCGAAGTACGTCGCCTTCACCACTGTTCTTCGGCCGAGCGAGATGCCGGGTCAGCGGGGCAGAGATCTCGACTGGCCTTACGTGGAGGGGCTGCGGATGGATGAAGCGATGCATCCGCTGACCATTCTCGCGACGGGATTGTACGGGAAGGCGTTGCCAAATCAGAACGGCGCGCCCCTCCGTCTCATCGTTCCCTGGAAGTACGGATTCAAGGGCATCAAGTCGATCGTGCGGATCACATTTACCGAGCGGCAACCACCCACCACCTGGAATATCACGAATCCAGGCGAGTACGGTTTTTACGCGAACGTAAATCCGGACGTAGACCATCCGCGCTGGACGCAGGCGAGCGAGCGTCGCATCGGGGAGTTCCGCCGTCGCCGGACGCTGATGTTCAACGGATACGCCGATCAGGTGTCGTCCATGTACGCTGGGATGGATCTCTCCAAGTCCTACTAGCTCGCTTCGAATGCACGCCACAGCCCCAACTCCGCACGCCAAGCGCCCAACGCGCCCTGGACCGTGCGTGAGGCGATGGGCGTTGGGAGTCAGGCGTTGGGCGTAGGTACTCCACGTACCACGCACCGGCGTTTCGATCTCGTCAGGCTCAAGCCGCTGGTTTTCGCGATCTGCCTGATCCCCGCGGCGCTCCTGTTCTGGAACGCCTATCAGATTGTATCGGGAACGACCGGGCTTACCGATCTCGGCGCCAATCCCATCCAGGCCCTCGAGATCCGCACCGGTCTATGGACGCTGCGCTTTCTGGCGATCACGCTCACAGTGACTCCTGTACGCGAGATTTTCGGACTAGGCGCACTCGCCAGGTTCCGTCGCATGTTCGGCTTGTTCACGTTTTTCTACGCATGTCTGCACGTGAGCACATGGATCGGCGTGGACTGGTTTTTTGACGTCCGCGCGATGCTCGACGAAGTGGTGAAGCACAAATACATCTTCGTGGGCATGGCAACGTTCCTCACACTGATCCCGCTGGCCATCACGTCCACCAAAGGCTGGGTGCGCCGACTGGGGGGAAAACGGTGGGCAAAGCTGCATCGACTGGTGTATGTCGCGGCGATCGGAGGAACGGTCCACTACCTTTGGGCCGTAAAGAAGGACACGTTTTTTCCGCTCGTGTATCTCGCGACCTTCACGGTGCTGCTTGGCTACCGAGTCTTATACCTGCTTCGCGATCGCCGCGCCCGGACTCGAGCCCATTCTCGGGCGGGAGCTGAGCGCCCTGGGCGAGCAGCCGCACATTGACGACGGCGGAGTAAGCTGGGAGGGCGACGCGCGGTCCATGATGCGCGCCAACCTCTGGCTCCGGACCGCGAGCCGCGTGCTGGTGCGTGTCGCGCGGTTTCGAGCCATCGAGTTCTATGAGCTGGAGCAGCGCGCGAAGAAAATCCGCTGGGACGATTTCCTCACGCCAGACCGCGGCGTCACCTTTCGCGTCACCGCCCGAAAATCGAAGCTGTATCACTCCGACGCCATCGCGGAACGCCTGATCAAGGCCACGCGACGTCCCGCCGCAGAAGAGGGACAGCTGTTCGTGGTGCGTGTCTTTCGCGATGAATTCACCATCAGCGTAGACACGTCCGGCGATCTCCTCCACATGCGGGGCTACCGACAGGCGGTGGGCAAGGCTCCGTTGCGCGAGACACTGGCGGCAGCGCTGCTTTTGTCGGCCGGATGGGGCGGCGGCATGCCGCTGCTCGATCCACTGTGCGGC
>JANNJV010000495.1:0-2758 GCA_031395945.1 Gemmatimonadota bacterium
CGCGGTTGCTGGACGGCATCGTTGAGGAACTGGCGACGATCACGGGGCAGCATCCCGTGAAGAAGAAGGCGAAGAAGTCCATCGCGAACTTCGGACTGCGTCAGGGGCAGGAGATCGGGGCGGCGGTGACGCTGCGCGGGCCGATCATGTGGGAGTTCTTCGACCGCCTCATCGCGATCGCGATTCCCCGGATCCGCGATTTCCGCGGGCTCTCCACGCGCTCGTTCGACGGCCGTGGGAATTACTCCATGGGGCTCAAGGAACAGATGATGTTCCCCGAGATCAACTACGACGACATCGAAATGATTCACGGAATGGACATCACGCTCGTCACGAGCGCCGAGCGCGACGACCACGCGCTGGCGCTGCTCAAGGAGCTGGGGATGCCATTCCGCACGACGGAAGAGAAGAGACGATAAATGCCGCCAAAATCGCTACTCGAGAAGGCCAAGCAGAAGCCCAAGTTCAAGGGGCGTGTCAAGAACCGGTGCTCGCGGTGCGGGCGCGCGCGCGCGTTTCTGCGCCGCTTCGGTCTCTGCCGCATCTGCTTCCGCGAACTGGCATTGTCCGGGATGATCCCCGGCGTACGGAAAGCGAGTTGGTAGACCCACGGCGTTAGAGGTCAGAAGTCGCAGGTGAGAAGTTTGACGTCACACCTCGCACTTCGAACCTCGAACGTCACACGCAGTTGCAGTTGTCTTTCACCTGAATCCTCCACGTCCTTCGGGATACGAGAGGAAGCGAGAGTATGAACGCATGAGCATGACTGATCCGATCGCCGACATGTTGACGCGCATTCGTAATGCGTGTCAGTCCAAGCATCGCCGCGTGGACATGCCGGTGTCACGCATGAAAACCGAGATCGCCCGCATCCTGAAGGAGAACAACTTCATTCAGGACTACACCACCCTCGAGACGGACGACGGCAAGAAGCTGCTGCGCGTTCGGCTGAAGTACTCCGGCGGCGAGCCGGTGATTCGCGAACTGAAGCGCGTGTCGTCCCCCGGACTCCGCCAGTACGTCGGCGTCCAGGAGATCCCGCGCGTCCGGAACGGGCTGGGTATGGCGATTCTCTCCACGTCCAAGGGGCTGATGTCCGACCGGGAGGCGCGGCAGTCGCGCACCGGCGGCGAGCTCCTGGCTGTGGTCTGGTAGGAGAGCGACAATGTCGAGAATTGGAAAAATGCCGATCGCGATCCCGAAGGGCGTCACGGTGACCGCCGAAGGGACGACGGTGACGGTGAAGGGCACGCGAGGAGAGCTCAGGAAGACGTTCCACCCGGACCTCGCCATCACGGTGGAGAACGGGAACGTCGTCGTCGCGCGTCCGTCGGACGAGAAGGAGCACAAGTCGTTGCACGGCCTGACGCGCACGCTCATCGCCAACATGGTGGAGGGTGTGACGAAGGGCTACGCCAAGACGCTCGAGATCGCCGGCGTCGGCTACAAGGCGGAGCCGCGGCCCTACGGGCTGCAGTTCGCGCTGGGCTTTTCGCACGCGATCGAGTATCGCGCGCCCGCCGGCATCAAGCTGACGGCGCCGAACCCCACGACCGTTCAGATCGAGGGCGCGGACAAGGAAATAGTCGGTCAGGTGGCCGCCGAGATCCGTGGCCTGCGTCCCCCCGAGCCGTACAAAGGCAAGGGCATCAAGTACGCTGGTGAAATCATCCGCCGTAAAGCCGGAAAGGCGGGAGGTAAGTAATGCGTAGTGGCGTGCCAAAGACGGGTGCCGAGCGGCGCTACAAGCGTCACCTCCGCGTCCGCAACAAGGTTTCGGGAACACCGGAGCGTCCGCGCCTGGTGGTATTCCGCTCACTCAAGCACATCTACGCGCAGCTCGTGGACGACACGACGAGGCGCACGCTGGCGACGGTCTCCGATCTGGGGATCGAGCAGGGCAAGAAAGGCGAGCGCGCCGCGGAAGTGGGAAAGCTCATCGCCGAGCGCGCGAAATCCTCTGGAATTACCCGCGTGGTCTTCGACCGCGCCGGATACCGATATCACGGCCGCATCAAGGCGGTCGCTGACGGCGCCCGCAAGGGCGGCCTGGAGTTCTAATAATGTCAGAAACGCAGAGTCCTGAAACTGGCGCGAAGGAAACGACCGCGACGCCGACTGAGCGTCCCCGCGGCCGTGGTCCGGGCGGTGGTGGTGGTGGTCGTGGCCCTGGCGGCGGTGGCGGCGGTGCCGGTGGTGGCCGCGGACGCGGTGGTCCGGGTGGCGGCGGTGGCGGCGGTGGCCGCGGTCGTGGTGGTCCGGGCGGCGGTGGCGGCGGTGGCGCTGGTCGGGGCCGTGGTGGGCCGGGCGGCGGTGATGGTCGTGGACGCGGCGGCCGTGATGGCGGCCGTGATGGCGGCCGCGGCGGCGATCGCGAGGGCAGTGAGCTCATCGAGAATGTCGTCGCGATCAACCGTGTCGCCAAGGTTGTGAAGGGCGGTCGACGCTTTTCGTTCAACGCGCTCGTGACGGTCGGCGACGGTCAGGGCCGCGTGGGCTTCGCGACCGGAAAGGCGAACGAAGTGTCGGAAGCGGTCCGCAAGGCCGTGGAAGGCGCGCGGCGCAAGATGGTCCAGATTCCGCTGACGGGCGGCACCATTCCGCACGAAGTCATCGGCGAGCACGGCGCGGGCCGAGTGTTGATGAAGCCGGCCGCCCCCGGCGCCGGGGTGATCGCCGGCGGCGCGGTGCGCGCGATCATGGAATGCGTCGGCATCTCGGATATTCTCACGAAGAGCCTGGGCTCGACCAATCCCCA
>JANNJV010000537.1:0-3161 GCA_031395945.1 Gemmatimonadota bacterium
GGCGGTTTGGTGCGCCTGCAGATGAATGGCGCCACGGTGGTGAAAGAGGAGCGCTATCTGGGTGAGATACGCGAACGGATTCGTGACGTGCAGCAAGGCCCGGACGGGCTGGTGTACGTGATCACGGACAACAGCAACGGCCGGGTCCTGCGCGTTCGTCCCAGGAAATAGGTCAGGTGCCTCCCGTGATGGTGTAAGGTCACGATGCGCGACGACGACGCCACAACGCCGGTGGCGTCGAGCTGATACGTCACGCCGAGGACTGATGCCGCCAGTCTGGTCCTGATGCACGGCAGCGCCGAGCGATTGCGCGGCTACTTCCTGTTGCTGCCCAACAGCAACTCGCTCACCAAGATCCTGCAGGCGATGCGGTTGGACTAATCGCTTCTCAGCGCCACATTCGGATCCACCCGCGACGCACGAATGGCCGGAATCAGGCTGGCGCACGTGGCCGCTACCAGCAGGATGGCCACCACGCCGCCGAACACCAGCGGATCGGCCGGTTCCACCTTGAAGAGCAGTGGAGCCACCCACCGGCCGGCGTAGAGCGCGATTCCGGCGCCCAGTACCAGGCCGATGACGGTCAATCGGAGTCCTTCACCGAGCACCAGTTGGATGACGTCCTTCACCTGGGCGCCAAAGGCGACACGCACACCAAGCTCGTGGGTCCGTTGGACCACGTTATAGGCAATCACGCTGTACAGGCCGATCGCGGCGAGCACCAGGGCCAACGCGCCGAAGGCCACGAACATCGTGGCGCCAAGGCGCCAGGACTTGATATTGGGCCCGAAGATCTCCGCCATCGGCTTCACCGTTACATACGCCGAACCTGGCATCACCTTCTGCAGTGAACGCCGGACTGTTTCAGCCGACCGCGCGGCGTCACCGCGCACGCGCACGAACAGCCCGCCATCCGTCGTCGCGATTTGAGCGATGGGGCGGTAGTAGTAATGCAGATTGTCGTCGTCGAAGTCCGACGCGCGAACGTTCTCGCTGATGCCCACCACGGTAGTGCACGGATTGGTATCCGCGCCCACGCGGATGCATTGACCCACGGCATCCTTGCCGGGCCACAGGGACTTGGCCATCGCTTCGCTGATCACCGTGACCAGCGGCGCGCCGGCGCGATCGCCGGGCTCCAGGTTGCGTCCCCGAATCAGGCGCGTGCCCATCGTCGCGAGATACTCAGGGGAATTGGCCTGGATGCGAAACGAGCCCAGACGGCTCATCGCGCTGGAATCGATGCCGGTGACAAAGATATTCTCGTCCCAGGTCATCCAGTAGGGAACGGTGACCGCACGCGCGGCGTTCTCCACGCCCGGAACGGTCCTGGCTTCGTCGTGCAACCGCGCGCGCAGCGCGATCTTCGCCGCGGAATCGAGCTTCTCGCCCCGTTCCTCGACGCCCACCCACAACAGCGGGTCGATGTCGTATCCCAACCGCAGCCCGCGCACGTTGTCCAGGCTGCGCACGAACAATCCGGCGCCCACCAGGAGTACGACCGACAGCGCCCCCTGAATGACCAGGAGCGCGACGCGTGTGCGCGAACGGTGATACGTGCCCTCGCGCGCTCCCGATTTCAGCGAGGTGGTGAGGTCGCCGCGCCCCGACTGTATCGCGGGGGCGAGGCCGGTGATCAGCCCCACGAACAGCACCGTGCCGGCGGCGAAGAGCAGGGTGCGCGAATCCGTGGCGATGGACAAGGTTTCGCTGGACGGAAGAAATTGCGTCCGCAGAATTGCGCCGCCCCATTGGGCGATGACCAGCCCCGCGAACCCGCCCAGCAGCGCGAGCATCACGCTCTCGGTGAGTAGCTGCGACACGAGGCGTCCGCGGCTGACGCCGAGTGCCAGGCGCACCGCCACTTCGCGCCGCCGGCGCAGCGCGCGCGCCAGCAGCAGGTTCGCGACGTTGGCCGCCGCGATCAACATGACGATGATGGCGACGCCGCTTACCCAGCGCGCCACCTTTGACACCTCGGACGGCTGCGGTCCGCGCGCCGACAACACCGACCCCGCCACGGCGCGTGGTTTCGCGATCTCTGCCAGCGTTGTCTGCGGGCTCCCCTCGCGTTGTACCGCGTAGCTGCGCTTATGCGCGTTCGTGAGGTCGGCGCTCGCGGCCGCCACGCTCACGCCCGGCTTGCGGCGGGCCAGCATCTGCATCCACGAGATGTTGTATTTCGTGTACCAGTTGCTCAGGTCGCGCGGGTTCCAGGTGAACTCCGTGCCCGCGTACGTGGTGATCGGTAACCACGCCACCGGCGTCCGCTCGGTGCTTGCGCCGCTGAACTCGGCGGGCATGACTCCGATGATGCTGTAATCCACCTTGGCGATCTTGAGCCGCTGGCCAATGACATCGGGGCGCGCACCGTACCTGCTCTGCCAGAAGGCGTTGCTGAGCACGACCACGGCGGCGCCCTGGGGAGCGGTATCCTCCGGCGCCGTGAACACGCGACCCAATACCGGCCGGGCGTCGAACAGCGACCAGTATGACGCGCTCACCGCCCCGACGCGCATCTCCCGCGCGTTCTCGCCCACGCCGATCGCAACATCGTTCTCGGTCATCGCCGCGGTGAGGTCGAACGAGGTGGTCCAGCGCGCCAGGTCCTTGTAACGCGTGTATTGGAAATAGGCGCGGTAGTGCTCCTTGCCCTCGAAGGTCTGCACCAGGTACACACGGTGCACGCGATTCGGATCCGTCATCAGCGACGGCGGCCGGAACAGCAGGCGATCGGTGATGCCGAACATCGCGGCGTTGGCGCCGATGCCCAGGCCGAGGGTGAGGATGACCGCGAGCGCGAATCCGGGTTTGGAACGCAGACCACGGGCGGCGTACCGGATGTCCTGCCAGATCGCTTCGATCTTCATGGAGCCTCGAGGGCGCGAAGGAACGCACGTTCGACACACGGACGGTGAGAACCGTTGTCCCCACCCTATACGCGGAAACAGCGTTGGAGGTTCGACGTGTGATGCTTGACGTGCGATGTCTACGTCAAACCTCTCACTTCAAACCTCCAACGTCGAACGCCCTTGCAGGCCTTTTCCCAACTAGGGCTTGGTCACGCCCAGCCCGGTGACGTGCACGTCCAGCTGGTGGTTGACGCGCGCGCGCCCCAGATGCCGTCAGTGCGCGAAGTCATACCCGCCTTCGGCGTGGTA
>JANNJV010000565.1:0-2678 GCA_031395945.1 Gemmatimonadota bacterium
GCAACGATGCGCCTCAGGTCCGCCGCGCTGGCAACGTTCTGGCCGTGGGCCATACGCACCACATCGCCATCACGCAGGCCGGCGCGGTACGCCGGCGTTCCGGGCGCTACGCGGATCACGAGCACGCCCGCATTGACTCCGATCGCCTTGCCCAACCCTTCGGTGATTGTCTCGAGACGCGCACCCGCGAGTCCGTCGAACGTCCAGATCATCGGGGATGCCGGCGGCGTTGCCGGCACAGGCGGCATCTCCCCGTATACCCGAACGCGCTCAGGCGGCGGTGGCATCGGTGCCGCGGGAGCCATCCGCGGCACGGGGGTCAGGCGCCGGACGTAGTACTCCGGCGTCTCACCCACGACGACCTTCACGTCTTTCTGAGTCCCGTCGCGGCTGACGCGCATGGTGATCAGCGCCTTTGGCACCAGCAACTTTGTGAACGAGATCTCGTGCTCGCGAATATCGTCGCCGTTCAAGGCCAGCAGCGTGTCACCGGCGAGAATGCCCGCGCGCTCGGCCGGCGAGCTCTGCTCCACCAGCGCAATTCGCGGATACTGATAGAACCGGATGACGCGCTCGTTATTGGGCCGCCCGATCTCGGCCATGGCGCCGTCGAACGTGACGCCTAGGTAACCGCGTGTCCGGTACCCGGTCTGAAACGCCATCGCGACGGCGGGAGATCCGCGCTCGGCTTCCATCGCGGCTTCCATCTCCACCGCCGAGAGGGCCACGGAGGCACGCATCGTCTCCGTCATCGACGACTCGAGCGCCATGATGGTCTTCGTCATCTCGCGCGCGATCTTTTCCCGTTCGGCGTCGCTCAACCTGCGGTTCTCCACCTCCCACCGCAGCGAGTCGATCTTGAGCAACAGTTTTTCGCGGTTCCTTTTCCCTGCGTCGCTACAGCCGGAGCCGGAGCAGGAGCGGATGCGCGTTGGGCTCGTTCCGCTGCCGCCCGTCGCCTGGGGCAGGGCCAACACAGTCTGCGCTCCAAGCACCAGGGCCGCAGCCGTAAGGAAGTACCGGCGCCAGTGAGCGCCGTGGATGTGCGTCCGGGACATGGTCACTTCAAGGTCCATCGTGAGTGAATGATCAGAAGCTGTTCATCCGCACGTTCTGCGGAAGGACGGTGTTCAGTTCGCGCAGTGTGGCTTCACGCTGCCCGAACGCGTTGAGGTAGAAATCGTTGATGACGGGATCATTGGGTGCGGCGTTCAGCGCTTCGCGCGTGATACGCTGCACGCGGTCCAGTGTCGAGAGCCGAGTACGCATCAGTGCCGGCGTCTCGTTGGGCTGCCCGATCGAATCGTTCTGGGCCAGGAAGGAGAGCGCGCGCTGATAGCCATCGCGATACAACGCCTTCCATCGGTTGGCGTCTTCCACGGACGCGAACGTCGTCGGGAATGAGTCACCGCGCACCGTCTGGCTCGCGAGGCCGCGAGGCTCATCGCCTGGCAGCGGCGTCGCGCCGGCGCTGAACCGGCCCAGCATGGCGCCTCCGGCCACCAAGAGCAGCGCCGCGGCAATCCGGAGCATCCAGTGAGGTCCTGGTGGTGACGGCGCGACCGCGTGGTCACTTGCGCCGGGCGCCATCAACCCTTCGGCGCGCAGCTGAGTGGACAACTGCTCCCATCGCGTCAGTGGCAGTCCCAACGCTTCGCGCTCACCTCCTGCGATGGTAAGGAGCGAGCGATGCGCATCCAGTTCGCGCGCGCAATCGGCGCAGGTGGACACGTGGGCATGTTCCTCGGTAGTCGGACGCTCATCCGCGAGCGCCGCCAGGCGTTGACTGCTGATGTGATCATCAGCCGACCTTGCATCCCCTCGCTCGCGCGAGGGTTCGCTCGGTTCAATAGACAGGTGCGACATTTTGCAGGTCCTTCCGCATTGGTGTATCAACGAGATGCGCGAGCAATGTGCGGAGCTTCGCGCGCGCCTTGAACAATTGTGATTTCGAACCGCCCGAGGTGATCCCCAGTCGTTCGGCGATCTCTTCGTGCGTGTACCCTTCAACGTCGTGGAGCATGAACACCGTGCGCGCCCCCGGTGACAACTTCGCGGCGGCGTTCTCGATCGTCTCCACCATCAGCGCGCGGTCCGGATCGATGTCCACGATGGCCGAGTCCTCTTCGACATCGGTCTCGATTTTCGAGAGCCTGCGGGTCTTGCGCAGCGCGTTGAGTGTGCGATTGACCGCGATGCGGTGCGCCCACGTTCCGAACTTCGAATCCCCGCGATACTGCGGAAGCGCCCGGAAGATCTGAATCCAGACCTCCTGAGCAATGTCCGCCGCGAGATCGAGGTCGTTGCCAACCAACCGACGCACCACCGCATCGATATGCGGTGCATGGCGAGACCACAGCGAACGCATCGCCGCCTCGTCGCCATCGATGGCGCGTTGGATGGTGAGCTTGTCGATCTCCATGACGTCGGAGGGTTGGTCACGCCGAAGGGCCATAATGGTTTACGCTTTTGCGCTTCCTAATGCCTTTGTGCTTGGCGAATGACGATTTGTGGGATGGCCGATACTAGAGTCCCTGAGGCATCGGTTAAACCGTATTACGGCAATGGTTTGCAACAAGTTGCGCGATTTATGCTTGCTCGTACTTACTATGACCGCCATACTAGGTCTGCCCGACCAGCCACAACTGGAACATCCGGTTACCGCCGGTTGTATCTCC
>JANNJV010000566.1:0-7701 GCA_031395945.1 Gemmatimonadota bacterium
CACCACGATCATCAGCAGCGACATGCTGCTCAGAAAGCCAGCGACCATCAACAAGTGATCCTCGACCACGCGGCGCTGCTGTGCCATGAGTTGGCCGGACAGCACTCCCAATCCGTCCTGAGTCAGGTCGGACCGTAGTCGTTGCATCAGCTCCAACTGCGCGGCGGCACCCCTCACCTGAGCCACCACCACTACCGCTGTGGCGCCGTCGCTCCCCGTCACTCGGCCCAACGTCTCGCGCAGCATATACACCTGTGGGGACGGCCCCGTCTCCGCGATTCCCACCACGGTCCAGACACTCTGGCGTCCCCCAATCACCAGGCTCACGCGCTGCCCCACGTCCATGGCCGTTTCACTCTCCAACATGCGGCGGTTGACCACCACCTCGTTCGCGCCCGGCAGCAACCAGCGGCCGCGCTCTACTCGAACGGCGATACGCGCTGAGCCGGCGGGCGGTGCTATCACTGGAAAGGTGTTGCCCATCGAGCCGTCGGATCGGCTCAGCGCGACGCGCGCCCCTGACCACCCCTCGGCTGCCGACACCCCCGCCACACGCATCGCGGCACTGGCAACGCGGTCAGGCGGGTAAGCGCGCGCGAATCGTACCACCAGGTCGTACCGCTGCGAATCGAAGAGCAGGTCCACCGACGCAATGATGGATGCGCGCAAATTCGTAGCGCCGAGGTATACGGCGCCACCGGTCGACAGCGTCAGTAGCGTCAGCATCATGCGCTGTCGTTTTCGGAATGCGTTCCGCAGTGACAGCAGCAGCGGACGTGAGATACCAAGACGCTCCGACCAGCGTGCACCCTCGGTGACACGGCGCCTTTGTGCGGCGTTGGTACTGACGCCGACGTCGCGCAGCGCGTCCGATACGGAGACCCGGGCACCATGCATCACCGGAATTGCCGCCGCCACTACCGGTAGCAGCGCCCCCACCGCTAGCTGCAGCGCGAGCACCCACCGCGGGATGTTCGCGCCCGCCACGTCGAAGTTGAGCATGCCCGCCGTGAATTCGGCGTACTCTCGACCGAGGAACGCGGCGGTGGGCAGCGCGATGGCGCATGCGGCCAGTCCGAGCAGGAGTGCCAAGCCCAGGTACATCGCCGCGATCTGGCCGGCCCCGCCACCGATGGCTTTCATCACGCCGATCTCGCGTACCTGCCCAGTCAGCATCGCCGCGATGAGGTTCACCACCAGGAACGCGCTGAGCAGCAGCGCCAGCAAGCCGAACGCGCCTTGCGTGTACAGCAACGAGTCGATCTGCGCGGCATGGATGTGTCGTCCAGGGACAGGAACATCCACCGCTGAGACGCGCCGGCCGGAGCCCTCGATGGTCTCCTGAACATCCAAGGCAACGCGGCGAACCGAGTCCCGCTCCAGCGAGCGGTTTGTCAACGCGATCTGCAGATCGCTCAACGGCGCAGGCGCGCCCAGCCGCGACAGCGTCGCGGGCGTCACGAAGATATACACGACGTTCTCCATCCATCCGGGCGCCAGGCCCACGTCGCGCGCGATACCCACGATGGGAAACTCGACCGCGGGCGCGTCCCCGCTTTGCAGCGCCATGCTGTCGCCGATGGCCACCCCCGCAAACTCTCTCGACGAGCGCTCGATGACGAGCGCTCCGTCGGGAGGAGGCCACGATCCTTCCTCTGGTTTGATGATACCGATGCGGTTTTGCGCGAAGTCGTCGTGGGTCATCAGCACGGCCGTGCGCCAGCCGTTGGCTGTTCGCGCGCTCGCGACCAGCGAGCGCCTTCCCTGCGCCGCCGCGATGCCGGGCATTGCCCGCACGGCGGCCAGCAGTGACGCGTCGATGGAATCCGTTCGCAGGGTGGCCGAGGCAGGATTGCTGTCGCTGAATTCGGCGCGCGTGACCGAGCGCATGAGCGACCAGGTGTTGAGCACCGATCCCGCTCCGATGATGCCGATAGAGATGGCGAGTACCACCAGCAATGTCCGCGGTTTGTGCAGCCAGACATCGCGGACCACTTTGCGCCAGCGCGGGCTAAGCATGTACCAGCTCTTCCGACGGAATGATGACGCCGTCGGCCAGCGTTATCGTGCGTGTCGCTATGCGCCGTGCATCGCGTTCATGTGTCGCCATCACCACTGTCTGTCCGTCCTGCGCCAAGCCGGCCAACAGTTCCAGCATTGAGGCGGCGGTGCGCGAATCCAGGTTGCCGGTGGGTTCATCGGCCAGGAGCAGCGCTGGACCGTTGGCGAGAGCACGCGCCACCGCGACGCGCTGCTGCTGTCCTCCCGATAGTGTGGACGGAAGTTTGTCCGCCTGATCGGCGACCCCGAGCCGTGCCAGGAGCGTGAGCGCCCGGTCGCGCCGTTCCCGCCCGGGAAAGAGGCCGGCGAAGTCCATCGGTAGCATGACATTCTCCACGGCGGTCAGCGTGGGCAGCAGCAGCTGAAAGAACTGGAACACGATGCCTACGGCGCGCCCCCGCCACGCGGACATGGCGCGTTCGCTCAGTGCGTGAACTGCGGTGTTCGCCACGATGACGCTGCCGTGTGTGGGGCGGTCGATGCCGGAGAGCAGCGCGAGCAGCGTTGATTTGCCACTCCCCGATTGCCCCACCACGACGGCGAATGCGCCCTTGTCGATGGTGAGGCTGATTCCGGACAGCGCCGTAAAGCCGCCTCCCGCTCCGGGATATGTCTTGGTGACGTCGCGAAGTTCGATGAGCGTGTTGGTCATGAACGGAACGGTACGTCCACGGGCCCGCGTCGAGGCCCCATTCGGCGTACTCAGGACGCCGTTCGGCGAATCCTGCCCCTTTCAGCGTGCACACCCTCGTACGATTGCGCAGCCAACAACGATGGAGACGCCATGAAGGTTCGCTCGAGATTCGCCATGCTGGTCAGCGTCGCGCTGATTGCACTGCCGGCGCACGTCACGGCGCAGCACAGCGCCGACGCGACTCCGCTCCGCTCGCCACCACGCGAAGCGACGCAGTTTGATTTCCTCGTGGGACAATGGGATCTCGTCGTTCGGCCCCAGGCGTCGGGTCTGGCGGCGCGCATTCACGGTGCCCCTACGCTGGTTGGCACATGGAAGGCCTGGCGCGCGCTGGATGGCTTCGGCGTCCAGGACGAACTGCGCATCACCGATGAGTCGGGAAACCCGCGCGCATTGGCGCACGCCGTGCGATACTACGACGCCCCCGCGAAGCAGTGGAAGACGTCTACCATCGACCCGTACCGTGGCGTGTTCAGTCAATCGAGCGCCGAGTTTCGTGATGGCAGGATGAACGCCACCGCTCGGGGCACGGACGCAGACGGCAAGCCCTACGTCTCGCGATCGCGCTTCTACGACATCACGCCCACCAGCTTCAAGTTCCGTCAGGACCGCTCCACGGATGATGGCCGCACCTGGAACGAAGGCGTGTTGACTATCCAAGCCAAGCGCGTGGCTGTCGCCGCCCCGCGCTGATAAGCTTTTCCGTATGTCGCGCCGGCTGGTGTGGGTTCAATTGCTCATCGGGTGGCTCCCTGTCTGGGCGCTGCTGACCACGCTGATCGCGGTGGCGCATCCCACGAGCGTGACGCACGCGGGGGTCATTTCCCTCCGGATGGTAGTTGCCGCGGCAGTACTGGGGCTGGTGGTCCAGCGTCTCACCGAGCGGTTCCCCTGGCCGCGTCAGGTTCGCGTGCGCTTCGTCGCCCTCAATGCACTGGCAGCAGCAGCATACGCCATTGCCTGGCTGCTGCTCAACAGCGTTATCGAGAGCGTGGTTCGCGGTTCGCTGGTCATCGTGGTGGGATACAGCCTCGCGTCGTTCGTGATGCTCGGGGTGTGGCTGTACGTCATGGTGGCTGGCGTCTCGTACACCATGCAGGCCACCGAACGGGCGGGGAGGGCCGAGGCCAACGCGGCCAGGGCGCACCTCGCAACGCTGCGGTCGCAGCTGAATCCACATTTTCTGTTCAATGCGCTGCACACGGTGGTGCAACTCATTCCCCGCGAGCCGCTACGCGCATCGCAAGCCGCCGAGCAACTCGCCGGCCTGCTGCGGACTACACTGGAGGAAGATCGCGACCTCGTGTCGGTGGCGGAGGAGCTGGCATTCGTTGATCGATACCTCGACGTCGAACGCATTCGCTTCGGGGATCGCCTGCAGGTGCGAATGACGGTGAGCGCGCGGGCGCGTGAGGCGCTGATTCCATCCTTTTCCGTACAGACGCTGGTGGAGAACGCGGTGCGTCATGGCGCTACGCCACGAGTGGAACCGACGGAGGTGAGCGTGCGCGGAGATTGGGTGAATGGGACACTCACCGTGACCGTCGCGGATTCTGGATCCGGCGCCACCGCAGAGCAGATTCGGAGCAGCGCGGGCACCGGGATCAAACGCCTGCGTGAGCGACTGTCGGCGCTGTACGCTGGCGCCGCTCGTCTCGACGTGGGTCCAGGGGCCACAGGCGGCGTGACCGCGACACTCGTCGTTCCGCAGGATGCCGGTTAAGGTCGCCGCGCGCGCGCCGGTGACGGTGCTCATCGCCGACGACGAGCCGGTGGCGCGCGCAGGACTGCGCGACATGCTCGGCGGCATCGAATGGATTTCGATTGTCGGTGAGGCGGCGAACGGACCTGCCGCGGTAGACGCCATCGACAGGCTGCGTCCCGATCTCGTGTTTCTGGATATTCAAATGCCGGGGATTCTCGGCACCGATGTGCTCCGCAAGACGACGCATCAGCCATTCGTCGTGTTCACCACCGCGTTCGGGCAGCACGCCGCCGCCGCGTTCGAGCTCGGCGCGCTGGACTATCTGCTGAAGCCCTTCGGCGCGGAACGACTGGGCAAGAGCCTGGAGCGCATTCGCGCCGCGCTCGGCGAGCCCGTTGCCTTTTCAGCGTTGGACCGCTTGCGCGAGGCATTGAGCAGCGGACCCATGACGCGGCTGTTCGTGCGTACGGGACAAGGGATCACGCCAGTGATGGTGGACGGGGTGTCGTGGTTCGAGTCGTCTGGCGACTACGTCACGGCCCACACGTCGGCACAGTCGGCCGGTCTACGACACCGCTATCTGCTGCATCTGTCGCTCAACCGTCTGGAGACTCGCCTGGACCCGAAACGGTTCTCGCGTATTCACCGCACGCACATCGTCAACATGGAGCACGTCGTTGCGTTCAAGCGCGCAGGCAAGGGCCGTTTGGTGGCCGAGTTGCGCGATGGACACCAGTTGCCTGTCAGCCGCGAGCGTGCGAAAGATCTCCGGATCGCGGGGGTCTGACTAGCTCGAAACCCGGCTTGCGCTGGCCATCGACCCTGTTACGGCGCTGCGGTACGACTAACCAGTGTGCAGGCTCTCGCGCACTTCGCGGCGCGTCGAGCTCTCGAGTTAGCGGGGGCGCGCCCGCGCGTCGCGTACGGCGCGCAGGACGCGCGCCGCGATGGTATCCTGTGCGGCGAAGCTGTCATCGATCCTGAAATCGAGCTGATCGGCCCACAGCGGTGTGGATGGATCGGCGCTGAACACGCGCACCATCGCGCGAGCGCGCCCGCCCGCCCGTTGCAATGTTCCCTCGACCGTGATCGCGGTTGAATCCGATGCTGATGCACCACCGAGCGTGCCCGCAACCGACATCCCGTCGCGCACGAGAGCGGCCTCGATGGCGGTGGACAGCGCTGCAGCCGGTGCCACACTCTCCGCTCCAATGGCGACGACGGGGGTCACCTTCACGCTCGCGATCGGCGCGACTGCCGCGACCGTCCGCAACTGCGCTGGGGAAGGATCGGGCCAGAGCGTCCACACCACCAGACTGCCCACGAGCGTGACGCCCAACAGGATTCCGAAAGCGGTGGTCAGCACGCGCCAGCGACGCTTGGCGCGTGCTTCCGGAGTGGCTGCCACAGGTCCCGACAGGGCTTCCGGACTCTCCAGCACGCGCACCAACTCCGCCGCGGTTCGCGGACGGTCCGCAGGATCCTTCTCGAGACATTGCATCACGAGATTCGACAGGGCCACCGGCACGTCATACCGCCGCGACGCCAGCGGCGGCGGCAATTCGGTGAGCTGCGCCGCCAGCAACGCCTGGGGCGTCCGTCCATGGAACGGTGGCGAGCCGACGAGCATCTCATACGCCACGATACCGAGCGCGTAGAAGTCCACGCGCGCGTCGGCGTTGGGGTCCGCCGCGGCCTGCTCCGGCGCCATGTACTGCGGGGTGCCCAGCGAAATGCCAACCCCGGTAATCGTCTGGCCCGACTGCACTCCACCGCGATCGCGCGCCGCGGATACCGCTTTCGCGACGCCGAAGTCGGTGACGACAGCAGCGCTACCCGCCAGCAGGATGTTGTCCGGCTTGATGTCGCGATGCACGATACCGTTGCTGTGCGCGTAGGCCAGAGCGCGCATCACGTCCTTGAGAATCCCCACGGTCTCGCGCAGTGACAGCGGCCCGCGGCCGATGCGGCCGCGCAACGACTCGCCGTCGATGTATGGCATGATGAAGTACGGCAACCCGTCGAATTCGCCGGCGCTCAGGACCGGTACGATGTTCGGGTGATTGAGCTTTGCCACCATCGCGATCTCGCGCTGAAAGCGCTGAATGGAGACGGTGGCCGCGAGGGCGGGGTTCAGGACCTTGATGACGACCCTGCGTCCCAGCGCAACGTCGTCCGCGACAAACACGCGCGACATGCCGCCGCCACGCAGTTCGGACTGAATGGCGTGCGACGAGCCGAGGTGCTCCAGGAGGCGGCGCTCGAGATCAGCCAACGACCTAGTCGTTCCTCATCGCGATGACTGGATCTACATTGGCGGCTCGGCGAGCCGGCAGATAGGACCCCAGAATCGCGACGACCAACAGCGTGAGAGGTGCCACGACCAGGGTGATCGGATCGAACTTGCCGATGCCGAACATCATGCTCGCTATCACGCGGGTGAGTGCCATCGAGGCCGCTACGCCAAGCACGAGGCCAATGCCAGCCATCCAGATGCCCTCCCCGATGACGTGGCGTACGATGGTGCGACGCGTGGCGCCGAGGGCCACGCGAATGCCGAGCTCGCGCGTGCGCTGGCTCACGGCATACGAGATCACGCCGTAGATGCCGAGCGCGGCGAGCAGCAGCGCGATCGCGGCGAACGCGCCCAGCAACACCATATAGAACCGCGGCTGCGCTACCGAATCGGATACCGCCTGCTCCATCGTCGTGAGGGAGAAAATCGGGAGATCGCGGTCGATCTCTCGGATGATCGATTTGACGTTCGCCTGCACTACGCTGGGATCAGCGTCCGTTCGGATCAGCACGGAGAAGAATCCCATCGCGTACGAGTTGAACGGCACGTAGGTCGCGGGATAAGCGGGGGTCGCGAGATCGCGCTGCTTTACGTCGCCGACGATGCCGACGATCTCGCCTTGCACTTGCGCCTGGCCCCCGGTGGCCGCGGTGTCATGTATGATCCCGTACTTGACGCGTTTGCCGATCGGGTCCTCGTTGGGAAAATGCAACCGCACAAACTCCTGGGTTACAACCACCACATGAGGAGCCTCGGCCCGGTTCTCGGCGTCAGTATAGTAGCGACCCCGTATGAGCGGGATTCCCATCGCCTTGAAGTAGCCCGGCGACGTCATGTGCACCTGGCTGACATGCCGTTTCTGCGGCGTTGACGGCGTCCAGCCGTCCACCTCGAACGTGGTTCGTATCAACCCGCTGTTCTCCATCGGTCGCCCCAGGGTGACAC
>JANNJV010000591.1:0-5765 GCA_031395945.1 Gemmatimonadota bacterium
TCCGGATTGAAGCCGGTGATGGAGCTGCCGGGGCTGACGCCAACGTCGCCCGTATTTGTGCCCGCACCCGTGCACGTCACCGTCGATGCCCCCAGGGCGGCAAAGCTCGATGCGCTACCCAACGTTGTCGCCGACGATACCGCGAGCAGTTTCGAAGCAGGAGGCGAGTGCAGTGCCGTGGGAGCGTCGCCTGCGCACGCCACGAGAAGCAGCGCCATGGCGCCCAACGCTGACGTGTACCGTACATAGCGGAACGTGTGCAACAGGGTGGTGGGAATGTGTTTCGCGAACATGTGGTGAACCCTCCAACGTGCTACCATGAAGATCGTTCCCCGAAGGGGAATCGTTCGCTGTCTCTGCAGCAAACGCACTCGCCCGCCATGCAATTCAGTGTCCCATCGTGCCAAACGGAGAGCGAAACGACGTGTCGATGTTTGGTAACACACGGCTCAAGGGGTTGACGCAGGCGCGCCGCTCGATCTGCGGTTGGGCGACCCCCGAAGCAGGCGATAGGGCCTAGCCAGTCAGCTTTGCCGCGACCGCATCGCGAATCTTGCGCAGAGATGGCAAGACACCCATGAAAGCCAACGCGCCACCATTGATGACTTCCTCACCATCGACGAGAACCGAAAGCTCGCCGTAGTGGCCGTCCACGAGTTTGGCTTCGATCCCGAGTTCTTTCCGTAAGAAGGCCGCCGCACGGGTGGCCTGGATGCCGGAAATTCAGTAGCTGCACCTACGAATCGTTACGGACATGATGGTTCCTCGAGCCAGATTGCCGCGATTGCGTTTCTGTCACAACTGACTTGCGCGTGCAGGGAGGTTGCATTTTGCCGTCCAGACTTTATGATGCAAAGTACTTCTTACAACCGCTCCCTGAGGTGTTTGTTTCCCGTCCGCGTTCGCGGCCCTTCTTCAGCACCGAGACCACTCCGGAGGACTGATGCACATTGAGAGCAACACCGCGTACCGATTCGCCGTCGGCCTTGCGCTCGCGGCCGCATTCCTGATCGTCTGGCTCAATGCTGCCGCCGGCCTCATCGGGATTGAGGACGACGACCCCGCCAACTTACTGTATGTCGGGGTGCTCGCCATCGGATTCATTGGTGCAATCATCACGCGCCTCCAGCCTCGTGGACTGGCACGCGCGTTGTTCGCGACGGCGCTGGCGCAGGCGTTGGTTGGCGCGATCGCCCTCAAGTTGCCAAATACCGCCAGCTCCGTGCAGATCGTGATCTTGCATGGGGTGTTCGTCGCGCTGTTTGCAGGGGCGGCCTTGCTGTTTCGATATGCCGGGCGGGAAAGATTCCCGCCGCGCGCCGGGGCCGCGGGTTGACAAGGCTGACGTCGCGGGGCAGCGTCGTTGGAGTCATTTCGTCAACGCCGCGCGTCCCGCGCGATCTGCCGCGTACACCACTTCGCGTACGATCGCCCGAAGACTCTACCGAGCCAGCGCGAGATCCCCATGGCCGGTAGTTCGTAGTCGATCGCCACACGAAGCTGCGTGGTAGTGCCGTCCGGTCTCAGGTCAAAACCCATGCGGTACGGACCAATGACGAGGAGCCGCGGCTCGCCCACGGTCTCCCAGGTCTTTGCCAGCGGCCGCTCGCGCACGGTCACGATCTCATCGAGGTACAGCGGAATCCCGAATACCCGACCACGAATGACGATGTGTGACCCGACCGAGCGTCCCCGCTGCGCGTCGAGCACCGTTTCCATTCGGCCCCCGCCCATTCTCCACGAACGTTTGCTCATGTGTCCAGAGAGGCGCGTCGGATCGTCGAGCTGATCGAAGACGCGTTCGGCCGAGGCGTCGATTGTGGCGCTGTGTTCCTCATGCCGACTGTACATGGGCGTACCCGCTAAGCGGGATGTTCCGCTGCCTCTGCGGCCTCCGCCTCGGCCTTGGTCCTGTGCACCGTCCCATCGGGGTGGTTCGGCGGCGAGTAGATCGTGTAGAGTCGCAATGGTGACGTCTTCGACGTATTGACGACGTTGTGGTACGTCCCGGCTGGGACCACGACCGCATGCCCGTCGCGCACCAGGTGCTCCTCCCCGCTCAACACAAACTTTCCCTCTCCCTGCTCGACGCGGAAGAACTGATCGACAGCCGGATGCATCTCCTTGCCGATCTCTTCGCCAGGCTGCAGGCACATCACTACGAGCTGGGTATGCTTGCCCGTGAATAGCACCTGCCGGAAGTAGGCGTTCTTCAAGGTCTTGGTTTCAATCGGTCCGACGTAGCCGGTCATTGCGCGCTCCTCGTTGGGCTTCCGCTCATTCGCTTAGTGCGCCGCTGCAACGCCCCACCGGCGAGTGAGAATTGTGGATAGGGACGAACACGAGTCCAGCGAATGCGCCGTAGAGAAAGCTCCGCCACTACTTCATCTCCTTCCCCTTCCTGGCATCGTGCATCTTCGACATCGCATCGAGATGCTTGAGAAGGTTTGCGCTGTCCCCCGCAATTTGCCTTGCGTCCGGCTGCGCGGCCCGAACATCGTTCTCGAGAGCGACCACCGCATCTCTGAGCATCGCGCGATGCGTGTCCATATCCTTCATCCTGGCGGCCATGCGCGCGCGCATATCGTCATTCATCGTCTTTGCGTGCTCGCCATGATGCGCCTCCATCTGGTCGAAACCGCGGCGGATCTCGGCAACCGCGGTGCGCGCCAGACTGAGATCCAGCGGGCCCCCGCCCTTCGCCTGGCTGTGCAGCGTCTTGCCGAACGTGACGATGTTCTGCCGGTAGGCCATTGCCAGGGCCGCGTGCGGCTGGTTCATCATGCTGGACATTTCCGTCTTGGACATGCCGTGTTGCATAGGACTCTGTGCGTCATGCTTTTTCTCTGCCTGCGCCAGCACGCTTACGGCGCCGAACAGCAGCATCGCGGTGACCGCGAGAATCGGTGTGTGAGCTTGTCTTTGCATGATTGCCCTTGAGTATGGGTTTTTTTATCGGTGCTAGTTGGCATGGTGGCAGACGCCGAACTCAGCAGCTCGCATGGCGATGCCGGCCGACGCAGGGTGACCTTGGTCTCGCTCGCGTCTCAGCGGTGCAACTATCCAGCCAACCAGCCGTCCGCTTCATCACAAGCGCTGCCCCGAACATGCAAAAGACCAGAACAACGCCGACAGCCGTAGCGGGTTTTCCCTGACCGCGCGCTCACCTCCCCAGACCTAGACTGTAATCATCACAAACAACAACCAATGACAGGACCGGATATGATCAACTCACGCGCGCTTGCAACATCGTCGACCATCGTCGTGGCGACTGCCTTCGCGATATGCGGGGCCTTGGTCGCATTGGCCCCCGGCGCTGTCTCTGCATTCGCCGGATGGGTTCTGCACATCGATCTATCGACGATAGCGCGGCCTATCTCGCTAGCAAACTACGCCGGCGGCCTCGCGCTGTTTGCGGCTTTCATCTGGGTGGTGGTCGCCCTTGTGGCGACTCTCTACAATCGATTCACCGGGACGAGTCTGGCCCGCGCCTAGGCTCGCAACCCTCGCGTGCCGTGCCGCATCTTCTTTGATCGCACCGCAGCAGTGTTGCGATCGTTAGGCGGGCTAAAGGATCTCCTATGAAGGCCGCATTTATCGACCGATATGGGAGCAATGAAGTGGTGAGGGTGGGTGATCTTGCCGTCCCAGCGATGGGCGACGCGGATTTGCTGGTTCGAGTACACGCCGCGAGCGTGAATCCGGTGGATATCAAGACGCGTGATGGGAAGCTGAAGACGCTGCTGAAATATCGATTTCCCCTGGTGCTTGGCAACGACCTCGCCGGCGTGGTCTCCGACGTCGGCGCGCGGGTGACGCGCTTCAAGAAAGGCGATGCGGTCTACGCGCGTGTGGACAAGAACCGCATTGGAACATTCGCGGAATTTGCCGCAGTCCGCGAAGGCGCCGCCGCCGTCAAACCAACCACCATGACGTTTGAAGAGGCGGCCTCCCGTCCATTGGTGGCGCTGACAGCGTGGCAGGCTTTGGTGGAGATCGGAAAGCTGGGCGCGAATCAACGCGTGTTGATTCACGCTGGCAGCGGTGGTGTGGGAAGCATCGCAATCCAGTTGGCCCGTCATCTGGGCGCAACGGTTCTTACCACCGTGGGCCAACGCAATGTGGAACTGGTGAAGCGTTTGGGTGCGAGCGTCGCCATCGACTACCGTAGAGAACGTTTCGAAGAGGTGGCCAAGGATTGTGACGTGGTGCTGGACAGCGCGGGTGGTGACACGCTGGTGAAGTGCTTCGAGTGCGTGAAACCCGGCGGTGTGGTAGTGAGCATCAACAGCAGCACGCCATCCCCAGCGTTTGCACGAAGCTGGGGGCTCAACCCCATCCTCGTCTTCGCCATCAGGGTGCTGTCCCGAAAGGCGACGGCGGCAGCGCGGGAGCACCAGGCCCGGTATGAGTATTTTTTCGTGCGTGCCGACGGAGAACAACTGAAGGAAATCACGCGCTTGGTGGAGAGCGGCGCCATACAACCCGTGGTTGATAAGATCTTTCCGCTCGAGCATGTACGTGACGCTCTCGCATATTCCGAATCCGGGAGCGCTACGGGAAAAGTGGTCATCAAGGTGGCGTGAGAAAGCCGGGCCGCCTAACGAGGAGTTGTACTTAGCGGCGCCTCAAGAAAGACGTAACAGAATGAGCTACGCCGCAGTAGGCGATCCGAACCAGGTGGTTAGCGCGTCGGCGAGCCCCGGTTGGGTCAGGTCTCCCACCCAGGCCACATATCCGTCAGGCCGAATCAGCACGGCGGTGGGAGCAGTGACCCCCCCAAGAACCGGAAGCTCCCATATACCAACGTATCTGGCGTCGATCAGCTGAACCCGATCCGCCCATGGACTGACGTCGAAGCCGCCTGGCTCACCGAGGTTGAGTACCACCGGCCGGGCATCGTGAAGGAATGTGAAGACCCGCCGCGGGCCGTTGGCGGTGACCAGGTCGAGATCGGGCATGCGGCGTCCGAGGAGCGGGTGTCCCTCGCCGAGGTCGTAGTGGATGTCCAGCGCGGACATCATCGCGGTGAATCGCCTGCTGGGCTCGTCCATGCGGAGGATCTCGGACATCGTGTCGTGCAGCGCCTTCGTTCGGTCGTCCGGGCGGCGAAGCATCACCTGCGCCATCGTGGTGCGCAGCACGCGGGCAGCGACGGGGTGGCGCTCGGCGTGGTAAGTATCCAAAAGGCGTTCTTCTGATGTCCGTTTGACCACCTGCGCCAGCTTCCATCCCAGATTCACCGCATCCTGCACACCCATGTTGAGGCCCTGTCCACCCACCGGGGCATGCACGTGCGCGGCGTCGCCGGCCAGGAGGACGCGCCTGTCGCGATAGGCCGCGGCCTGCCTCGTCATATCGTTGAACCGGGAGATCCAGACGGGACTATGGATCCCGTAGTCGGTTCCGTAAGCGGCGATGAGCCCCGCGCTGATGTCGCGCAGGGTGGCTTCACCAGCGTGTTCGAGGTGTGGCTCCGTCAGCACGACCCCCACCAACCCCCCATCCGCCTTGCCAATGGCATGCGTGCCGATGGCGTCGTGGCGGAATCCCCATGCTGGCTCCTCGGCCATCTGAACCTGGGCGATCAGCCAGCTCGTCGTCGGATCCCATCCGGGGAACTCGATGCCTGCAGCCTTGCGGATGAGACTGCGCCCTCCGTCGCACCCGACAAGATATTCCGCTCTCACGCGTTGATCATCGGAAAGCTGGACGTCGACGCCGCGCTCGTCCTGCGAGAAACCGGTCACCTCCATGCCATAGTG
>JANNJV010000593.1:0-2907 GCA_031395945.1 Gemmatimonadota bacterium
GCCCACGCCAGCGGCGCCGTCATGCTTGGGGTGATGCCGGTCACGACCGACGAGTTGCAAGCGGTGGTATCGGCGCTCGCCAATGCCGGACTGGAGCCGCTGGCGCTGCACTCGCACTTCGTTGGCGAGGAACCGCGCATCTCGTTCGTCCACTTCGGTGGCCTCGAGCGATGACAGACGGAAGCGCACCCCCGGCACCTCGATCACCAGGCGCTGCATCAGCGCGCCGAGCGAGGTGCCTGAATCGCCCCCGTATGTCCCGATGTGCGTGCCCGTGATCACGATCTCGGGATGGAACTGCGCGAGCTGCCCCGCCTCGCGCACCAGTTCCGTGATGGACCGGCTCCGGTTCGCGCCGCGCGCGAGGGTCGTCGCGCAAAAGGTGCAGTGCTCGTCGCAACCATCCTGCACGCGCAACATCGCGCGCACCACCGATTGGTGACTGGTGGAGGCGAGGCGGGCGTCCACGCCAAGGGCGTCCGCGATCTCGTCCACCGCGGCACCGCCAACGAGACGCTGCACCGATGGCAGCGCGCGCAATCCCGGTTGGCTGGCGGGAAGCGCCGACGCGCATCCCATGACGATACTGCGAAGCCGCGGATTACCGGCGGCGGCCTGCCGCACCGCTTTGCGCACATCGCGCTCCGCTTCCGACGTCACCGCGCACGAGTTGAAGACGGCCAGGTCCGCCTCGGCCACATCGTCCACCAGCTCGTGACCGCCGGCAATCGTCAGCGCGCGCACCATCTCGCTGTCGTAGTGATTCGCGCGACAGCCAAATGTCCGGAGGTGGACCTTCATCAGACCTTGGCGACCGCTGGAGCAGCGCCGGTCGAGTCGACGCGGACGACGGTCGACGGTGGTCGGAGCGGGAGCGCAAAGTGGAAGGCGCTGCCTTGCCCCTCGCCTCTGCTCTGCACCCAGATGCGCCCTCCATGAGACTCCACGACGAGCTTGCAGAAGGCCAGGCCCAGGCCCGAGCTGCGCACACGCGGCATGTTCGGCGTCTTGACCTGCTCGAACTTGCGGAAGATGATCTCGTGGTACTCGGACGGAATGCCGGGCCCGTTGTCGGCCACAGTGAACAGCACTCCAACGCCGTCGCGGCGCACGGACAGCTCCAGCGTGACCGCGCTCGCAGAGTGGGTCAGCGCGTTCTGAATCAAGTTGCCGAGGACGCGCTTGATGAGCGGGCGATCGGCGTGGAACACCGGCGCGTCATCCGCGCTTTCCACGGAAGCGCTTGCGCCGTCCTGCTGAAACCGGTGCGACCACTCGTGCACGATCTCGGTAAGTAGCGCGCCCGGCGCCAACGGCGAGAGGTTCAGCACCAGCGCGGTTTCCTCGATACGCCGCACTTCCAGCAGATCTTCGATGAGCGCCAGCAGATCCTCGGCCTTGCCCTCGGCGTCACCCATGGCGCTGCGCTGCTCGGGCGAGAGCGCCCCGAAGTCCCCATCCATGAGCATTTCGAGTGTTGCCAGCACGGACGTGAGCGGCGACTTGAGATCGTGCACGATCATCTTCATTAGATCGTCGCGCAGTTTCTCCAGTTCCTTCATCTTGCGCGCGCTTTCCTCGAGCGCGTCGGTCGCGGCCTTGAGCTTGAGCAGCGACCGCACCCGAGCTCCCAGCACCAGCCGGTTATGAGGTTTGGTGAGGAAGTCGTCGCCGCCCGCCTCAATGGCTTTCACGCGATCGGTGGTGTCGTTCAGGGCGGTCACGAAGATCACCGGGATGCGCGCCGTTCGCGGATCGCGCTTGATGCGGCGGCAGACCTCGAACCCCGTGCTGCGATCATCGCATCCCAGATCGCCGGCCGGCATCGACACATCGAGAATGCAGAGATCCGGCTTGGCTTCGAAACAGACCTGCAGCGCCGACGGTCCGTCGGCCGCGGCGATCGCCCGAAAGCCCAGCACATGCAACTGATCGAACAACAGCTCGACGTTCGCGGGCACGTCATCCGCGACGAGGATCAGCGGTGCGTCGGCGGGCGGCTGTTTGAGCTCCACGGGCGCCTCAGGGTCGAATGCCGAATCCGGTGCTCAACGTCCAGGAATGCTCCGACAGACCTGGGCCGGCCGTGCGCGATGCGCGCAGCAGTCCCATGTTCAACTCTACCGCACGGCGCGCGCCGATCGGCAGTGAGAAGCCGCCGCTCCAGGTGTGTTCCTTCACCGGCGTGGCATCGACGGAAAACGGGAGCGTCCGCCAGCGTCCGCCAAGGCGCAAGGCAATGGCGCTGCTTCCGAAACGCGGGCCGGTGACGTCGCCACCGACGCCCACGTCCCAGCCTTCATGGATGTTGAGCGTCTGCGCCATGCCCTCGAGATTCGACCAGTTGTCCTTCGCCGCACGGACCGCCAATGACGAGCCACGGATGCCCAGATATACCAGGGAGATCCCGAGGTGATCGGGTGCCGCACCCTCGCCGACCGTGACGTCGCCGCGATAGGTGCGCATGGTGCCGCCTCGGCGGTAGGTCACCCCTACCGCGCCGCGACGTGGCCAGATGGTCAATGCACCGACCGACAGCGCGTTGCCGCCAAACCCGAGCACGTTGCGCTGGCCATCGGTAATGAACCGCAGCGTATCGTCAAAGGTCCGGAGCGTCTGAAGGACGTCGCTCCCTGTCAGGGCATGGCCCGCCACACCGAGCCGCAACCAGGGCCTTGGCGCATAGGACAACGCCAGTCGCAGATCGGTGATGGACCCTTCGCTGCGCTCGGTGACCGTCGAGAGGACGCTGTCGCCGCTCACCAGCTGCGTGTCGCGAACGGTGGTCTCCCAGGTGCGGTCGAGCAGCGTGGACGCGGCCGCACTCACCGCCCATCGACTGCCCAGCGGCAGCGCACCCATGAAGAGGGGAAAGCGCGAGATCGTCGTGCTTATCGTGCGATCGCC
>JANNJV010000541.1:0-11654 GCA_031395945.1 Gemmatimonadota bacterium
ATCTGTTTCCATTTACTGTGGCCAGCCATGTCTCGTTCCTTGCCACTGTTCTGTCGACTGAGATTCTCGTGTCCCAATATACGAAAAAGCGGCGGCGCTGATGCGCCGCCGCCGCCGCCGAGCAACGTTCTAGCTCCCGCCCAGTCGCATCCCCAGCGACGCACGCAATCCGGTAAGCGTCGCCCCTTCCATGGACCCCATCGAGAATCCGAAGCCTGGCACTACCGACCACAGCCCGCGGTTCACGGAGAATCGCATCCCCAATGTGCCCATGTAGCTGGTCTTCGATCCCTGTTGCGTCCACACGCGAGTCTCGATGCTCGGTTCCACGGAAACGTTGCCGCGCGCCCGAACGCCGATCGCCACCAAGGCATTCGTGATGTTGCCACTGGGCGACGGACTCTGGTTGATCAGCGTTCCGCTCGTTCGAAACATGTTCCAGGCAACGAACGAGTAGTTCACGCGCTCATTCAGCGCGTTGTTCAGCGAAAACTGTCCGACATACCGGCTGCCGGTGTTGAACGTCTGCGCGTTCGATTTGTCGTCGCCGTATTGCGAGAAGGTCAAACCGAACGACACACGGCCCGTGCCGAACGGATGATCGGCGCCAACGCGCGCGCGATACTCCGGGCCAGGCTGGAACTTGAATGTCGCCCCGGACGCGTCGCGGAAGGGTTCATACTCGCTGGAGTGACGCAGGCTGGCGCCGAACCCGACATTCCAGTTTCCCACGGGCTTGGCGACCGCTACGCCTCCGGTGAATCCCAGGCCGCTCCCGAAACCTGAAATGGGGAACATCAGGAAGTCGCTGCCGATGCGCGTGGCGGCTTCCAGGTCCGCCGCGTCCACCGTCGCCGATCCCGTCGGCAGGTTCACACCGGCCGTCACCACTACGAAATCCTGGCCGAAGGCATAGCTGGCGCGGACTTGCGTGTCCGTGAGGCCGCTCATTTCGCTGGTCACCGTGGTCGGATTGCCCGAACCATCCAACGATTGGCGCTCCAGGCTTGCCGTTGCGAACGCCGTCCCGATGTCCACCGTCAGTGCGGGAAGCAGCGGCACGCTGGCATAGATCGGAACGCTGAACTGCGTGACCTTCTCACCGATCGGCGACTTGATGTCGAAGGACTGGAACTGCGGCGCCATTCGTACTGATGTATTCCAGAACGATTGCGCCGATGCACGCGCGTTCGACAGGAGCGCGGCCGTCACGCCGAGGAATGGGAGCAGACGTCGCATGTTCGGCGCTTAGTTCGGGATTTTGACAACGATGATGACGCGCGCCAAGCTCGTGGATCCTTCGCCGCCCGTGGCGGCCGCCACCGCATCCTTGACGGGCGGAATGGAAGCGCCGACTCCGGCGCCGGCAATGGCGTTGTCGGCTTGATTGGGATTCAGTCCATTGGCCATTCCGGCCGCCGAGTTCTCGCCCGCGGCGGACGACCCCGGTGCGTTCCCCTGCGCCGATTGTTGCGCGACCAGGTCCTCGGGGGTGCCGGCGACGTTGGCTTCAATGGTCACTGCCGTCATTCCCGCGCCCCGTGCCGCGGCCTGGTTCTCTGCGCCCTTTTGTGACGCCATGCCGAAGCCAGGGTCCAGTCGCACCGCGTCATTGAAGCTGCGAGCCGCCGCGTCGTACTGCCCCTGGTCTTCGAGCTGGAGCCCACGACTGTACGCCAGGAACGCCTGAAGTGATCGCGTCGGACGCAGCTCGATAGCGTTGCGTTCCGCCGTTGTCAGCGTGACCCCGAGGCTGTCGAACAGCTGCAGCACGATCGCCTTCTGGATGGCGAACAACTGCTCGATGGTGTTCTCGTTGGCGGCTCCGCCCTGTACGCCGGCCGTCTGGGTGTTGACGATCGCGGCGTCGACACGAAGACGTTGCGCGTCCTGCAGGATCTGTCCGCTCACGATGCGTCCGGCCTGGACGATCTTGCCGGCGCGCACATTGGTGGACGAGTCGGTCTGACCAGACCGCTGCAGTGCCATCTCATCCAGCAATGCCTGGAGCCGGGCGCGCTCGACCACCTGGAGTTGGTTCGATCGAGCCAGATCGATGGTGATCAATTCCGCCAGCCCGCGCTCCAGCGGCTTCAGAGTGCTGTCCGGTCCCACGAAACGCAGCGGCATCACGGCCACCGTGCGCGCCGATCCCGGTTGGGTGGAAAGCCGCTGCTCCTGCGCGACGGCGGTCTTGGCGGCCACCTGCAGCTCCTGGCGGGTCAGCGCCGCCAGCCGGGTTTCCAGCTGCCTGCGCACACGCGACGTGCGCCCGTAACGGATGTAGCTCTGGTACGCGGCCTTCGCGCCCGCGTGGTCGTTCTGTCGTTCGGCCGTGAGACCGAGATAGAGTGTTGCCGCTCCGTCACGCGGATCCAGGCGCACGGCCTGACTCAGATGCGTCCGCGCCAGGGCATACTTCCCCGCCTTGTAGTACGCGATGCCGAGCGATCGCGCGATAGCCGGGTCCGCCGGTCGAGCCGCGCGCGCCCGTTCCAGTCGCGCCACGCCAGCGGCGTTCATCTGGCCTGACGTCGCGCAGCCCGCGGCAAGCGCCGTCACACCGATGACAATCATCGAACGGAAATGACTCATTGCAAATACTCTCCTAGCGGTCTGGATCGAGCATGTCCTCGAATCGCATCCACTGAGCGTAGAAGTACAGGTCCACGTATCCTGTGCTGCCGTTGCGATTCTTCCGGACCAGCAACTCGGTGGCGCCTTCGATCTCGCGACGCCGGTCGTACATATCCTCACGGAACAACGCGAGGACCACGTCCGCGTGATGTTTCACGGCTCCGAGCGCGCCGAAATCATCCAGCTGTGGCCGTCGGTCGTCTCGCGCTGACAGGGAGGGAACCGACGCGGTCGTGAATATGGCGATGTGCCGCTCTAACGCCAGCGACTTCAGACGCCGAATGGCGTCCGCCAGCTCCTCGTTTGTGTCGCGGGTGCCCGGCGTGAGCCATTGCAGCGAATCGACCACGATCAGGTCGAGGTTCGCGCCTTCGATCTGCTCCGCGAGCGCCGTGACGCCGCCAGCCGTCAGCAACTCAAGGCGCGGGAGCACCTCGCGCAGCTTGACCGCGGCTGCACCCACCGAGGCGCGGGCAACGTCGTTCGGGACGCCCTGACGGAGATCGTCCACGCGCACCCGCCCCTCGATGGCCAGCGCTCGTTCCAGCAGCCGGTCGGTGGACATCTCGCCGGAAAAGAAGGTGACGCGAAGCGGGCGCTGGGCGGCGCGCATGGCGACAGCCAGCGCGAACGCGGATTTGCCGCTGCCCACGTCGCCGCCCAACACGATCAGATCACCGCGGCGCATCCCGCCACCGAGCATTCGATCGAGGCTTGGAAAACCGGTGGCGATGGTGTCGGCTGATTCGGCCCCGTCCGCAACGGCATCACTGCGGGCGAGGACCTTAGAAATCGGTGAGATGTCGGTGCTCCGGGCCATGCGCCAAGATAGGGCTCGTTTCCCGCCAGCAGCAAGAATGAACGGCCTTATTCCACAATGGCTTGCGCCAACCTGGCGAACTCCAAACGTGCAGCCGAGTCGAGGTGGCTGGCGGTGACCGTCATCACCCCATCCAGAGCGGCCTTAACCCCACTCCGATTGGCGTTACCGGTGCTTTCGCACAGCCGGGTGAGGGCCTGACGGACAGGCGCCTGAATCGCGGCATTACCGAGCCAGTGTTTCGCAGCCGCTACCCGAGCCAGCAGCTGATCGTCGCTGAGCGAGCTGCCTGGCGAAACGGTGGCATCGCGCACCATCCGGCCCACCAGGATGCACGCCAGGGCGAGCTCGCGCGGGCCGCCCAACGGTGCCTTGCCGGCCATCGTTGCGAGCGCGGGGAACGGGAACGCGATTGGCTCCAGTGCGTAGGGCGCGCGTGGTGCGCTGACCGTTGGCGTCACGAGCCAATGTTACGCCGCCGGATCAACGGGGGCCAATGCCCGGACGGATTATCTTTGGCCCCCATGGGTCTCTACGGCCGCCTTCTGGGCTTTCTGCGCCCACATGCGTGGCGGATGACGGCGGCAATCGCGAGCAACATCGTCGCGTCGGTGCTGGACGCGTTCGCGTTCACGCTGCTCATCCCGTTCCTGAACGCGCTGTTCCAGCAACCCCAGCTGATTCCGGCAAGCCTTGGCTTTCTGGCGGAGTTGCAGCGGCGCACCATGGGGGCCGTGCTCGATCCCTCGCGGCCAATGGACTCGCTACGCGTCGTGATTTTTGTGATGCTCGGTCTGGTCCTGCTGAAGAATGTCTTTGTCTGGATGGGCGGTCAGCTGGGCGCCGGCCTACAGGAGTTCGTCACGCGTGACCTGCGCGACGCAGTGTTCCGGCAGCTCCAGCGACTGCCCATCGGCTACTTCCAGCGCACCAAGACGGGACAGATCATGTCCACCGTCCTGGCGGACACGGAGCAGACGCGCGGCGTCATCACGGAAGTCGTGACGCGCACCCTGCAGAACGGGACGATGGTGCTGGTGAACATCGCCGTACTCGTCATGATCTCGACGCGGCTGACGCTGATCGCGCTGGTCATCGCTCCGTTGCTCACGCTCGCGCTGCAGCCGATTCTCCGAAAGCTGCGCAAGGGGCACCGGCGCCTCCGTGGCGACTACGGTGAGATCACGAGCGTCCTGCAGGAAGTCATCAGCGGCATCCGACTAGTGAAATCGTTCCGAGGCGAGCCCTACGAGGACGCGCGCTTTACCAAAGCGAGCAATGCCTACGCGTCCGGGTCCGCTCGCATTACCCGGATCGCCGTGCTGTCGCAGCCGCTCACGGAGCTCATCGGCACCGCGATTGCGGTGCTCATCCTCTGGATCGGTGCGCGGCAGGCTCTCGGCGACAGGTCGATTGACGGTGCGCAGCTGATCACGTTCATGATCATCGTGATGCGCCTGCTGCCGCCACTGAAACAACTCTCGCAAATGCCCACCACCGCGCAGCAGTCGCTCGCTGCCGCCGAACGGCTGTTTGGCGTACTGGATCAACGCAACGAAGCCCAGCTCGATCGCGGAACGCGAATGGCCGACGGATTTCGCGGCGGTATCGAGTTCGAGCGCGTGACGTTTGCGTACGAAGCAGAGCCGGTCCTGCACGACGTGTCTTTTCGCGCGCAGCGCGGTGACATCGTGGCGCTGGTCGGCCCCAGTGGAGCGGGGAAAAGCACGCTGGTGGATCTCATCCCCAGGTTCTACGAGCCCACGGCGGGACGCATCCTGCTCGATGGCGTGGACACCCGCGACCTTCGGCTGGACTCGCTGCGCGCGCTTACGGGCGTCGTGAGCCAGGATACGGTGCTCTTCAACGACTCCGTGTTCCGGAACATTGCCTATGGCGCTGCCGGCGAGAAATCGAGCGAGCAGGTTGTCGAGGCCGCGCGCAACGCGAATGCGCACGATTTCATCATGCAGCTGCCGCAGGGCTACGACACGATGCTCGGCGAGCGCGGGACCCGATTGTCGGGCGGACAACGGCAGCGCCTCGCCATAGCCCGCGCGCTGCTCACCGATCCGCCAATCCTGATTCTCGACGAGGCGACGTCCGCACTGGACACCGAGTCCGAGCGGTTGGTGCAGGAGGCCATCGAACGCCTGCTGGAGGGACGCACGGTCTTCGTCATTGCGCATCGACTGTCCACGGTCGCGCACGCGAACCTCATCCTGGTGCTGGACCGCGGCCGCGTCGTGGAACGCGGCACGCACAACGAACTGTTGAGCCGTCAGGGCATGTACCATCGCCTGCACGCGATGCAGTTCCGCACACCACCCGAACGGGCGAAGGCGCCAGCCTAATTCATGCGAGTGCTCTTCCTGGTTTCCGACGGCAATTGGAGCGCGCGCGCCCGCGCATTCGTACTTGCCGCGCGAGGGCTGAAGGCACGGGGCCATGATGTCCTGCTCGCGTGTGACGCGGAGGGTCCGGTTCAGATGCGCGCGGCCGCGTCCGACGTTCCGGTCCTCCCGTTGCGCGCGGACGCGTCCGTGGCCGGCGACGCGTGGCAGCTGCGTCACGCGCTCCAGGACAAGAAGGTCGACGTCGTGTTCGTGCACACGGACGAAGAGCACCTGGTCGCCGGTTCGGCGCTGCGCCTTGGACGCGGCGCTGGCGCGGTGATCCGGCGCGTGCCGCCGTTCACGCTGGCGAGTCGGGGATCGCGCGTCGCGACCCGGATGGCAACCACGGCACTGTTGTTCTCCACGGAGGCCGACCGGCAAGCGGCGGGCGACGTCGGGCGCCACCAATTGCTCGCGGCAATCGCGCCCCTCAGCGTGGATCCGGCCGAGCATGAGCGCGCGGCTCCCATGACCAGGGAATCGCTGGGCGCGGATGCCGACGCGCTGCTCATCGTCTGCGCGCATGACGGTGGCCACAAGCGCCGCGTGTTCGCGGTGCTACGGACCGTCGCGCTGTTGGCGCCGAGGCATCCCAACCTGCACGTCGCCGTCATCGGTGAGGCACGGCAGGACGAGCTCCGAATGCACGGCGCGGCGCTCGGCATCAACGCCAAGGTGACCTACCTCGGGGCGCGCCAGGACGAATTGTCCATCATTCGCGCTGCGGATGTCGGGTGGATTGCCGCGGAAGGCGACGCGGCCGCGTTTGCGGCGCTGGACTTCATGGCGTGCCGCACGGCGGTCCTCGCGGAACGGAGCCCGCTGACGGAGCACTTCGTGTCCGACGGCGTCGCCGGGCTGCTGCTCGCGCAGACCGACGCGACCACCGTCGCCGCCGCCGTCGCGGCATTCCTTGAGCAGAAGGAACGGCGCGTCACCATGGGGAACGCGGGGAATGCGCGACTTCTGCGTGACTTCGGCCTCGACGCCATGATCGGCGGCTTCGAGCAGGCCATGACGGCGGTGGGCGGACGAACCGCACAGACCGTCCCATGACCGCGCGCCCTGCCGTTGTTTCCGTGGATGCGCCGGCCGATGTCGTGCCGCCAGCGCGCGCGTCGCGCGAGGTCGTGTTCCGGCATCGTGTCCAGTACGCGGCGCTTCGCGGCGTGCTCGGCGCCATCGGGAGCCTGGGATTTCGTCGCGCCAGCGACCTGGGTGCGCGCCTCGGCCGCTTTGGTTACGCGCCGCTGGGCGTTCGACGCAGCGTGGTGGAACGCCAGATCTCAGCAGCGTTTCCGGACTGGGATGCCTCGCGCGTCGCGGCCACGGCGCGGGCGGCCTACGAGAACCTCGGTCGCACAACCATCGAAACCGCGGTGCTGTCGCGGTACGGCCGCGACAAGATTCTGGAACTCTTTGACGAGCCGACGGACTGGCACGTGCTCGAGAACGCGATGGCCCGGGGGAAGGGGGTGATCCTCGTCGCCGGTCATCTTGGCAACTGGGAGCTGGCGGGCTCCTATCTCGCGGCGCGCGACACCAACGTCGAAGCGGTCGCGCGGCAGATGGAGAATCCGCTGTTCGACGGATTCCTCACGCGTACGCGGCAGCGGATCGGAATGGAGGTCATCTATGACGGTGACGCGGTACGGCGCGTGCCGCGCACGCTGCGCAACGGCGGCGTCGTTGCGTTTCTGATCGATCAGGGTGCTGCGGGCCTTGCGTCCACGTGGGTACCGTTCTTCGGGCGATTCGCCAAGACACCACGAGGTCCCGCCGTGTTCGCGCTGCGGCTGCAGTCACCGGTGGTCTTCGTGGCGCCACTTCGGAAACCGGACGGACGCTTCACCATGGGCCTCGAGGAGGTTCCGGTACACGAGACCGGGGACCGAAACGCCGACGTCGACCGTATCGTCGCCGACTACACGGCGACGCTGGAGCGATGGGTGCGGCGCGCGCCCGAGCAGTATTTCTGGCACCATCGGCGCTGGAAGCACCAGCGTCCCGACACCCCGAAAGAGCTGGGGGATCCGCTATGAGTCGAGCCACCGAGCATCTTCGCCGTGACGGGCGCGCGTGGTTCGGCGTGCTCGTCGTCCTCCTCATGGTCGCTGCCGCACTCGCTGCACCGCTGATCGCCCGTCACGATCCAACGGCCATCGATCTCGTGAACCAGCTGCAGCGCCCCTCCTCGGCGCACTGGATGGGCACCGATATCCAGGGCCGTGACGTCTGGGCGCGTCTGGTGTACGGCGCGCGCATCTCGCTCAGCGTCGGGCTTGTGTCGCAGGGCATCGCGCTGGCACTGGGCGTGGTGCTCGGGCTGATCGCGGGCTATTACGGCCGCTGGGTCGACGAAGTGGTGATGCGCCTGGCGGACGTCACGCTTGCCTTTCCAACACTGCTCCTGCTCATCGCGCTCGTCGCGGCGCTCCAGCCGTCCCTGACGGTGGTGTTCCTCACGATCGGGCTCGTGGGCTGGGCGGGCATGGCGCGCCTGGTCAGAGGTCAGGTGTTGGTGGTACGAGAACTGGAGTACATACAGGCCATGCGCGCTCTGGGAGCGCGGAATCCGCGAATCATCGCGCGACACGTGCTACCGGCGGTGATCGCACCGGTGCTCATCGCGGCAACGCTGGGGGTCGCCGCGGCGATCATGGCAGAAGCGGCGCTGTCGTTCCTGGGACTGGGCGTTCAACCGCCCACGCCCAGCTGGGGTGCGATGATCGCCGACGGACGCGACCTCAGCCAACTGCGCGGCGCTCCGTGGACGTCGCTCTTTCCCGGCCTTGCGATCGGGATGACCGTGCTGGGCTTCAACCTGCTGGGCGACGCGTTGCGCGACGCCCTCGATCCGCGGGCGATACGAAAGGTGGCCATCGAAGCGACCGTCGAGCGCGAGCGGCCGTGACCTTCGACGTCGACGCGCTGCGGTCTCGCGAGTTCTCCTGGGCCCAGCGCGGCGACGCCATTTATCTCAACGCCGCGTCTACCGGTCCACTGCCGCAATGCGCGGTGGACGAGCTCACCCGTTGGGCGAATCTCCGCTCGACGATGCACCTCCTGAACGAGGAGCTGCAGTTCACGACGCTCAAACGATCGCGTGAGCTGTGCGCCGCGTTCATCGGCGCGAGTCCCAAGGAGATCGCGCTGGCGATGAACACCGGTTACGGCGTCAACCTCGCGGCGCGAGCGCTCCCGCTGTCGCCCGGCGACGTCATCCTGACGCCCGACCTCGAGTTTCCCGCCAACATCTATCCGTGGATGGGCGCGGCGACCGCGCGCGGTTTCGAATATCGCCGGTTGCCGTTGCCAGACGGCGTGCTCGACGAGGATGCGTTGTTGCACGCTCTGGATGACCCGGCGGTGAAATGCGTCTCCGTGTCCTGGGTGGGCTTCATGACCGGCTATCGCGTCGACCTCGAACGCGTTGGACGCGCGTGCAAGGAGCGCAGCATCTACTTCGTGGTTGACGCAATTCAGGGCCTTGGCGCGTACAGGCTCGATGTCCGCGCTGCGCATATCGACATCCTTGCGTGCGGCGGGCAGAAGTGGCTGCTGTCGCCCTGGGGGACGGGATTTGTCTATGTGCGCGAGGAACTCGCGCGCGCGCTGGAACCACCAATCGTCAGCTGGATGGCGCCAAAGGGGACAGACGATTTCCGACGAATGCTCCAGTACGACATCACGTGGCGCGACGACGCGCGAAAGTTCGAGCTGGTGACCCTGCCGTTCCAGGACTTTGCCGGCATGAACGCGAGCCTGGAGCTCTTGAGCGGGATCGGTGCGGCCGCGGTCTCGGCGCATGTCACGAGCCTCGCGGATGAGATCGTGAATTGGGCACAAGCGAATCACGTTGCGCTGGCGACACCCATTGCCCCGACCCGCCGAGCTGGAATTGTCTCGGTGAAGCCGAGGGACGCATCCGCGGTAAGTGAACGGCTCAAAGCCGCTGGCGTTGTTCACTCATTGCGGGAGGGAGCCATCCGTCTTGCCCCCCACGTGTACAACACAGCCGACGAGATTCGCTCAGCGCTGAGCGTCATCGCCAAATGAACTGCTCATTTCGGATTATTCGGATGCGTCGTTGTTTGGCGCGCCGATCCGTATCAGCCCATACGAGCGGGCGCCTTTTCGGACGAGCAGATATTTGCCGTGCAAGAATTCGTCTGGCGCAAGGGGCCTGGGTTCCTTGGCTAGCCGCTCGCCATTCAAGTAAAGCCCGCCCTGATCGAGAGCCCGACGAGCTTCGCCCTTGCTCTTGAACAGCGCGTCTTTGCCGGTGCTGATCACGTCGATGACCACAAAGCTGTCGCGCTGGTCGGCCGCCAACGCAAACGTCGGGATCTCGCGACCCAATAACTCGAGCGCGCTAGCCGACAGCGCCTTGGGATCACCCTTCCCAAAGAGGAGCTGCGACACTTCTTCGGCGGCCTGAAGCGCTTGCGCTCCATGTACACGCCGGGTGACGTCGCGCGCCAGCGCGCGCTGCGCGTCACGAGCTTCCGGGTGCTCCTGCGTGGCGGAGTCCAGCCGCTCGATCTCGTCGCGCTCCAGGAGCGTGAAATAACGCAGCATCTGGCCCGCGTCGCGGTCGTCAGTGTTGAACCAGAACTGATAGAACTGGTACGGCGACGTGCGTTCGGCGTCGAGCCATACCGCCCCTGACTCTGTCTTGCCGAACTTCGTCCCGGACGCAGTCGTGAGGAGCGGGAAGGTCAGCGCGTGCGCTTCCACGCTCTTCGTGCGTCGGATCAGCTCGATGCCGGCCGTGATGTTCCCCCATTGATCCGAGCCACCCACCTGGAGCGACACGTCGTACCGCTGGTGCAATTGCAGGAAATCGTACGCCTGCAGCAGCATGTACGAGAACTCTGTGTACGAGAGTCCGCCCTCGAGGCGCGCCTTCACGGACTCCTTCTGCATCATGTAGTTCACCGTGAAGTGCTTGCCAACATCGCGCATGAAGTCGATGGCGCCCAGTGTCGTCAGCCAGGCAGCGTTGTTGTCGACGATCGCGCCGTGCGCGCCGCGCGTGTCCACGAATCGTTCGAGCTGCCCGCGGATCTGCTGTGTATTCGAGGCGATCTCCTTCGGCGTCAGCAGTTGACGCTCGGTCGACTTACCGCTGGGATCGCCGATCATTCCCGTGCCGCCGCCCGCCAGAAACACCGGCCGGTGACCGTGCCGCTGCAAGTGGACCAGACCCATCACCGGCATCAGATGGCCGACGTGGAGACTGCTTCCGGTGGGATCGAAGCCAGCGTACGCCGAGACCATCCCGCGACCGAGCGCCTCCGAGAGACCGTCGGTGTGCTGGTGAATCATCCCGCGCCAGCGGAGTTCCTCGAGAAGGGCGTGGGAGCGGGGCGTCATGGGACCTAAAATAGACGCGACTGGTATGATTGTCAGTTAGCTTCCGAGGCCATGGCGCAGCAGTACAAGATCAATTCTTCGGGCGGGTTCCGCGGTATTCGCGGCTTCAAGGCTTTCCGCGCCCGACACCCCGGTCTCATTCGCTGGGCACTGCTGACCGGCACCTTTGTCGCGTCGTTCTGCACGGGCTTTGCGTATGCCGGGTGGGCGCTCGTCTGCCGTGCTGGTCAGTGCCCGGCCGTCGAAGAGCTGGAGAACTATCAGCCGCGGCAGACCTCCAAGCTCTTCGCCGCCGACGGTCGATTTATCGCGGAACTCGGATTGGAGCGGCGCACGCTGATCAAGCTCTCGGACCTGCCGCCCATGTTGCGCGACGCATTCCTTGTCGTGGAGGACAAGCGCTTCTACTCCCACAAGGGCGT
>JANNJV010000005.1:0-4747 GCA_031395945.1 Gemmatimonadota bacterium
ACCGGCGCCGAGGTCGGCCCATGTGGCGGGCGCGGGTGTAACGGCGGACGCAAGCAGGTGTTGGGCTTCATCGGGCTTCATACACCTGTATTCTACTCGCGCGTTTTGCCAACGATTCGGCGGGCGTCCCTGGAGCGAACGCAGAGCCAGAGCTGGGGCTCGCCGACGAGGTGACTAGGCGCCCCTTGCCGCCTGCTATTTCACGTAGAACACCGAGAACGCCGTAAAGAGTACGAGCAACGCGCTGCCGGTGATCGGCGGAATCTCGGCGCCGAACAACAGCGCGCCGTGCAGACTGATCGCCCACACCACCACCGCGAGCTGGAGCACGACGAGTTGCTTCGTGTCTTCCACTTTTTGGATCTGCCGCATATACGGAATGTTGAAGACCAGCACGACTCCTACCACCGACCACAGCAGGATGTATCGCAGCAATGCGTTCGTCTTGATCTGCTCCACAGTCATCGCCATGCCATGTAGAGTGAGATACAGCGCCACGGTCTCACCCGGAATCATTTTCATCAGACGATCGCGAGCCCTGTCGGGCTGGACTGCGCCGGGGGCATCGCCCCTGCCTTTCGGCACCTGAGAAGCGCGGATGATCTGACGAGACATGAGGATCGGAGTAAGAGGTAGAGGGACCGGCGGAATTGACGGCCAAATCAATACCGGCGCACACGTTCTCGCGCCAGCGCCGCGCTTCGTGTCCCAGCACAAGCGTGCGCTTCTGGCGTTGCCTTGGTCCCGTGCCTAGCTTGGCTCTACAGACGGCCCAACCCACCTTGACCTGGCGCTGACGCCGGGCTCAGGAGCCGATGACAGGCACCTCGACCGCGATCGCCGGCATTTTCGCCGGACGGTACGAAATCGAACGCGAGCTGGGCCACGGCGGAACCGCGCTGGTCTACCTCGCGCGCGATCTTCAAAACGGGCAACGGGTTGCCATCAAGGTCCTCCGGCCCGAGCTCGCTGAATCTGTAGGCGCCGAGCGCTTCCTGCGCGAGATCCGGGTCAACGAGCGACTCGAGCATCCGAACATCCTCCCGGTCATGGCGTCGGGAAAGCACGAGAGCCATCTCTTCTTCGTGACGCCCCTGATGGCGCAGGGCACCTTGCGCGAGCGGCTGCAGCGCGAAACACAGCTGCCATTCGACCAGGTGCTGGGCATCACCAGGACCATCGCGGAGGCGCTGACATACGCGCACGGCCTGGGACTGATCCACCGCGACGTGAAACCGGAGAACATTCTCTTCAACGACGGCCAGGCTGTGTTGGGCGACTTCGGTATCGCGCGCGCGCTGGAGCGGTCCATCGACGAGAGCACCACGTCCACGGGCATCGTCCGCGGCACCCCTCCGTACATGAGTCCCGAGCAGATCGCCGGCAACCGCGAGTACGACGGACGGTCGGACACCTACTCGCTCGCCAGCGTCGTCTACGAGATGATCGCTGGGATCCTTCCTTATGTCGGACCCACGCAGGAATCCGTCTTCGCGCAGAAGATGATGCATCCCCCGCGCCCGCTGCGCGTGTATCGCCCCACGGCGTCGCAGGAGGTGTCCGAGGTGATCGAGCGCGCGCTGGCGCTGTCCCCCGCCGATCGGTGGCAGAGCACGCAGGAGTTTGCCGTCGCGCTTGAGCAGGCGTCGCGCGCACCCAGCCGTCCCGCCGGCAACGTTCCAACGCGACGAGCGTCGCGCCGAAGCCCATGGATCGTGGGCGCCATCGCGGCAGTTGCGGTGGTCGCCGCCGCCGTCGTCAGCTGGCGCCAGATCTCGGCCACCGACGCGCCGATGGATCGCAATCGCATCACGGTCTTCCCGCTCTCGACCACCGGGGCGTCGCTCGGCGCGCGGGCCGGTGAAGACGCGGCGACCATGATCGCGAGCGTCCTGGATGGCGCGGGTCCGCTGCGCTCGGTGGACGCGTGGCCCCTGCTTCGGCCCGCGGTCCGCGACACCATTCGGATGCTGTCCGCGTCAGGCGCCGAAGCCATCGCACGATCGCAAGGGAGCATTCGCTTCGTCCGGGGACAGATCTTCTCCTCCGGCGATTCCACCATCGTCGCCCTGGAGCTCTGGGACCTGGACTCCGCAACCGTTATTGGACGCGCCCGTGTCGGCGGCATCGGCGGCGGAGCGGCCCACACCGATCTCTGGCGCATCATGCTGCGCGCGGTGAACGAGATCCTCCCGACGCTGATTCCCGGCAGCCCGCCCAATGCCCTTGCCGGATGGGAGGACCGCAACCCCGCCGCGATCGCCAGCTTTCTCGTGGGCGAAGGCGCGTTCCGGCGCGCCCAGTTCGCGACGGCGCTCGACAAGTATCGCGACGCCGTGCGCGCGGACTCGTTGTTTGCCCTGGCCGCCATCCGCGGCGCGCAGGCGGCCGCATGGAAAGACAAGCAGGACGAGGCCGCGGAATTCGTGAAGCTCGCTCAACGCGCGAAGCTGCCGCCGCGCTACGCCCACTTTGCCAGCGGTTACCAGCAGTACCTGTCAGGCAACGCCGATTCCGCTGTCACCTTACTCCGCGCTGCCATCGCCGACGACCGGATGCTGGCGGTGGCGTGGACGCAGATTGGGGAAACGTTCACGCACCTCCTGCCTCGTCAGGGATCGCCGGACTCGCTCGCGCGCGACGCATTCGACCACGCCATCGCGCTGGATTCCAACGCGACCGCGCTGTTTCATCCCATCCAGCTGGCAATGCGACGCGGAGACGTCGACGATGCGCGCCGGATGCTCGCGCGGTTCGAGGCTGCCCAGCCTGACTCGGCGCTGCTGCGGCACGCACAGATCATGATGGATTGCGTCCGTCACGGATCGGCCAAAGTGGCGTGGCAACAGCTGGCACACACCCGTCCCCTCCCGCTCGTCGGAGCCGGTTTCAGCCTGGCCGCGGGCGGCGCGCAGCTTGGCTGCAGCGCCGCTGCATTCGAACAGATTCTCGCCGTCGATACCTCGGCGAAAGACGCCGCGGCCGACGGACGCCGGTGGGCCGCGCTCATCGGGCTGGTCGGCATTCGTCTCGCCCAAGGGCGCTCGCGCGACGCGGCCAGCGCCATCGATGCGTACAACCGCCGCTGGCAGTACGGTGCGTCGCTCTTTCTGCTCACCGGCCCCATGGACTCCCTGATGGCCCCACGTGCCCGGGCCATCGCACGGGCGGATTCGGCGCTGTACGGCGCGACGTACGCGCGCATGCCATGGATCTTTCGCTTGTGGGAGATCGGCCAGTGGAAGCTGCACGACGGCGACGTCGCTGTCGCCGACACCATCGCGCGCGACTTGTCCCGCCGTGCCGACTCCACCAGACAACCGCTCGATCGCGTGCTGGCGCAGTCGCTTTCCGCTCGCGTCGCCCTTGTACGCGGCGACTCGACGCGTGCACTGCTCATTCTGGAGACTATTGTGCCCACGCGTCTCCCAAACGCCGTGGTGCAATGGCAGGAGATGGGCGCAGCGGCGGGCGAGCGATTGCTGTACGCGCGGCTGCTGTTGGCGCGCGGCCAGCCCGCGCGCGCCCTCGAGATCGCTAACGTGGTCGACTCGCCGGCCGCGTCGATCCACCTGCTGTTTCTCCCCGCCAGTCTGCAGCTTCGGCTGGCCGCCGCGTCGCAACTGGGCGGCGAGGCTGAGAAGTCCCTGCTGCGTCGGAGAATCGCGGCGCTGCGCATGCAGTAAGCAGTTCGATGACCAGGAGCCACGATTACCATCCACCCTCAACCCGAGACATTTATGAAAGGCGACGAGCAGAACCGCATGACCGCGAAAGGCCGCGACATTCAACCACCTCCGCCACCGCCAGGAGGCGGACGCGGCGGCGGTGCACCCGCACCCGGGAAGGGCCGCGAAGACCCACCGCCGGTTGCGCCAGGCGGCGGACGCGGTGGCCGCTAATCGCACCAACACGGGCCCGGACTCCGGGCCCGTGAAGCGCGGGCTGTTCATCGGCATCAACAAGTATTCGGGCAACCCACTGGACGGCTGCGTCAATGACGTGAAAATGCTGTGCGCACTGCTGGAAAAGGATTTCGGGTTCGCGAACAACACGACGCTGCTCACCGACAAGGACGCCACGCGCGACGGTATTCTCAAGGCATTCGATACGCTCGTGCAGCAAACGGCTCCGGGCGACGTAGTCGTGATCCATTACGCCGGACACGGCTCGCTGAACTACCTGCCGGCGAACGCCGTCAACGACGAGGCGGGCGGGATGGCGAACACCATCGTCCCCATTGACACGGACCGGAAGAAGGCGATCAACCGCGACATCACGGACGACGAGATCAACCTCGTCCTCCAGCGGCTGGCGGAGAAGACGCCACACGTCACGCTGATCTTCGACTGCTGCCATTCCGCCACCATCACCCGTGACGACGACGAGGCGCGCGGGAAGTCGCGCGCCATGGAACCCGGCCAGGCGCGCATGGACGAAGTCGCGGCGCCGCGTTCCGCTGCGACGGGCGCGCCCCGACCACGCAAGGGTCCCAGCGGCTGGCTGCCGCTGGCTGATTCGTACGTCCTCATCGCCGGATGCCGCGACGAGGAGACGGCCTACGAGACTCCGGCCAAAAAGTACCCCGAGCAGCACGGCGCGCTCTCCTGGTTTCTGACGGAGGCGCTGCGCGAGACGCCGAAGGGCGCCACGTATCGCGAGCTGTTCGAACGCGTCGCGCCCAAGGTGACTCGACTGTATCAAGGCGAGCCGCAGCATCCCCAACTCGAGGGACGCATCGATGCCG
>JANNJV010000006.1:0-4518 GCA_031395945.1 Gemmatimonadota bacterium
AGCCCCTCGAAGACCTTCATGATCTCCTCGGAGGTCTGCGAATCGAGGTTACCGGTCGGCTCGTCGGCGAGGAGAATGGACGGCTTGTTCACGAGTGCCCGGGCAATCGCAACGCGCTGGCGTTGACCGCCCGAGAGCTCATTGGGTCGGTGATCCATCCGGTCTCCCAGTTGCACGCGCTCGAGCGCCTCTCGTGCCCGAGCCTTGCGCTCGTCGGAGCCGATGCCGGCGTAAACGAGCGGAAGCTCGACGTTGTGCAGAGCGGTAGCACGTGGCAGCAGATTGAACGTCTGGAAGACGAAGCCAATTTCCTTGTTCCGGATGCGCGCCAGCTGGTCGTCCGTCATGGACGACACCTGCGTGCCGTTCAGCCAGTACTCACCCGCGTTGGGCGTATCCAGGCAGCCGATGAGATTCATCAGCGTGGACTTGCCCGAACCGGACGGACCCATGATGGCCACGTACTCGTTGCGGCCGATGGCGAGGTCCACCCCCCGAAGCGCGCGCACGATTTCGCCGCCCATGTCGTACTCGCGCTTGATGCCGCGCGTGACGATGACCCATTTCGGATCCGGTGCCGTCCCCGCCAGGCCCACGACGACCTGGCGTTCCGCCGTCGTGTGCATCGGGACATCAATCGAATCCTGCGTCTGTTGGCTCACGATTTGGCGACCTGCTTTGTCTTGTTGGTCTTGGAGGAATCCGTCTTGGTTGCCCGAACGAGCGTTCCATCCTTCAGTTCGCGAATGGCCTGGTACGTCCCGGCGACGATCTTGTCTCCGGATTTCACGCCGCTCACGACTTCGAAGTGCTTCTCACCCGCGATGCCGACTTTGACCGGCCGGAAGGTGACCTTATTGTCGGCGCCCACGGCGAAGACTCCTTCCACGTCCTTCTTGCCCACGTCCTTGGTCGGTCGCGGACGGCCGAGACCAACGGCGGTGTCACCCTTCGCCAGCTCCTCGTTCTCGCGCACTGTCAGGGCGATGATCGGGATGGACAGCACGTTGCGGCGCGTGTCGGTGATCACCTTGGCGGTCGCCGAAAAGTCCGGACGAGTCTCCGCGGGTGCATTCACCAGCTGGATCGTGACTTCGTAGTCCACGGCCTGGTCGGCGCTTTGCTGCACCGCCACACCGCGCACGGAGCTGTTCGAGATCTTGGAAACGCGGCCGACGAACGTCGTGTCGGGGAACGCATCGATCTGCACCACCGCGGAGTCGCCGATGCTGATGCGGGCGACGTCTGTCTCGTCGACCTTGACCTTCGTCTCGAGTACGGTCATGTCGCTGATGGTCAGCAACGTGGCGGCGTCCTTGTTGAACGTGCCGGGCACCGCCGTCTCGCCCTGCTCGACCACCAGACGCGTCACCCGGCCGGCCATCGGCGCGTAGATCGTCGTCTTGCTCAGCGCGGAGCGCGCGTCGTTCAACGCCGCGCGCGCCTGCTCGACGGAATGGCCCGACGCCTCGACCAGCGCCTTGTTGACGTCCACCGACGTCTTGAGCTGTTCCATCTGCTCATCGCTGATCAGCTGCGCGTTCGTCTTCTTCATTGCCGCCGTGCGCTCAAAACTGCGCTCGGACTGGATATAATTGGCACGCGCCTGGGCGTTCTGTGCCTGGGCAGCGGCCATCGCGGCCAGTGCGCGGGCAACCATGGCTTGTGCCTGGTCCGGATCGATCTGGAGCAGGAACTGCCCCTTCGACACCATCTGCCCTTCCTTGACCGAGAGCTGCCTGATCTTGCCGGCGACATCCGACGCGACATCCACCTTGGTCTGCGGTCGGACCTGGCCGCTGGCCGTGACGGATGCGATGAGGTCGCGCGCTTCCACGGGTTCGATGCGCACCTCGACGGACTTGGTGCCGCGCTTGGCCGCAGCCAGGCTGCCCACCAACACGACGACCAGCACGACGATACCCGCAACTGACAACTTCACCTTTTTGCTCATGTGTGTTCCTCTGCCTCAGCGGAGCGGACGCCCCACCGCGTTTTCCAGCGCGGCGTAGGCTCTGTGATATTCGTAAATCGCGTTCAAGCGATCGATCTGCGCCTGCTCGAAAGTGCCACGCGACGTCGTGACGTCCAGGAACGTGGCGGCACCAACTCTGTAACGTTCCTCCGCGAATGCCAACTCCTCACGCGCCCTCGCGGCATTGATGTCCTGCAGCTGCGTGGTCCGCAGCGCGGTCTGAAGATTCCGGTAGGCCTGCGTGACGTCTGCAACCATTTGCAGCTCGCCCGCCCGTGTCCTAAACCTAGCGTTATCCCGCTGAATCATCGCTTCCTGCAACCGCTGCTCGCGACTCAGGTTGTCGAAGAGGGGCATCGAGATGAATGCGCTGAACGAACGAGGCGCGGGAGTGAACTGGAACGGGAACCGGCTGTTCTGTGCTCGCAGTCGTGACTCGATCGCCGGCGTGAACTGGATGAGGCTGCAGTCGGGCCGCGTCATGCCGGCGGCGACCCGGATGGAATCCTCCGAAAAGCAGCCCTCGCGTGCGGAGGCAAAGCCCCCGGCCTGCTGCGCGATGTACGCGTTCTCGTCGGTGAACTGGCTGGCGTTACCGCCCCAACCGGTCTGGAACGTGAGGCTCGGTAGATAGCGTCCCTGCACCGCGCGCACGCCGACGCCCGCGGACCGCTCGCGCGACCGCAGCGCGATCAACGCGGGATGTCTGCCGCGCGCCACGTCGAGCAGGCTATCAAGGTTGTACGTGACCGGCGTGATCTCGAACCGCGTGGTCAACGTCACATTGGCCGGCTGCGCCACGCCCATCTGTTCGAACAGACGCAGCAGCGCGATCTCCGCATTGTTGTACGCCGTCAGAATCGCGACCTCGGCCTGGCCGTGCGCCACTTCCGCGCGCCGCACGTCGAGAATCGTCGACGCACCCACGGCGTGTTTGGCCTGCGCAAGCACAAGCAAGCCCTTCGTCGTCAGGGCGAGCGTGTCCTGTAACGCCGCCCGCGCCTGGTTCTGCAGGACCAGGAGATACTGCTGGGTCACGGTCGCCCGCATGAATTCCGCGGCACCCGTCACGTCGGCTTCCGCAGCGTCGCGCGTCGCGCCCGCCAGGCGCGGTGCAGTGAGCACGTCGCTGTTGATCGTGTAGTTCACGCCCACGCCGTACGAGGACTGCATCACGTCGGACGCATTGTTGAGCGCAATACCTTGCACGAACTGCTGACCGGTCTTCTGGTAGCGGCCGGACAGGTTCGCGCTGACCGACGGAAGGAATGACGCGTACGCCGATCGCACCTGGGCATCCGCGGAACGGCGCGCGTTCACCGTCTGGAGGAACGTGGGGTTGTTGCGGCGAGCGAGCGAGACCGCTTCGTCGAGCGTCAGGCTGGCGGGCGCCTGGGCCTGGATCGTTTGTGCGACGAAAGCGACCGCTGCCAAAGGCAGGGCAAAACGCATGGTCGTGTAGGTCCTGTCGGGAGGGTCTGACTGGATTACGCACAGCTTCGTGCGGGTGTTTCAATGAAAAACTGCTCTGGGCTATGGAGCCTTGGGTTCTGGGCTCTGAATCGCTTACAGCCCAAAGCCCCCAAACGCACAGCCCCGCCTATCTGGGCGGGTCGTCCCGTAACGCGATGAGCCCTCTCTGGGGGAGCGAGACCTTGAGCAATCGGCCTTGCCCGTCGACCCAAACGTGCCGCTCTCCGTCCGTCCCAACCAGAGCGAAACGGCGCCCGGCGATCGTCTGGCCGGCGATTTCCACGCCCTCTTCACCACGCTGTTCCAGACGAAGCCGGATCTGTTGAGCCGACCTCGGCGAAATGACGATTATCTCGGCGTGTTGGGCAGCGAGCGGGACAAAATAGAAGTGATGAAAGACGTCCTCATCCATAATGAGGGCGCCATTGTCGAGCACATACTCTCGCACCGACTCGCCGGTCTTTGACTGGGCCAGCACGCCAAAGCGCCCCGGACGGCCCTTACCTTGGAGTCGCAGCGCCAACTGGTTGCCACGCGTGAGGGTCGCCTCATACGAAACAGGGGTACCCGACGAATCGGTGCTCAGGCTCGTGGTCACCCGGTTCTCACCCAACGCGTTCTGCCCCTGGGCCCGATAAACCTGGCCCCCAGGCGCCGGCGCGCGCACGATCCTGAACGACTCGCGGCCCAGCGGTACGCCGTTCTGGGCGACCGAGAAGGTGCCTTCATCGACAACGGCACTTCCTTGGGAATGGGCTGCTGCCAACGGCGCCGTCAGCGCACACAGAATGGCGAGAATCACGAAAGCACGGCCCCGGAAGGATCGTGCAGCCGTCTGCTCTCTGACGGGCGTCTTTAAGGTGGGCACCCCCTGAAGTACCCCATGAGTAGCGTTCCGGTTCGCCGTCACGCCTCCACCGGCATCGCCGTGAGAAATACTCGTTCCCGGACCCGTTCGTGAATTCGGTCGAACAGCAACTGGCCCTTCTCGGCCGAAGCCAGCGTCGGGCGGCCAATCGAGCCCCGGCTGCCTTTCGGGATCTTCAGCCATCCGCGCCGGTATCGTCGCA
>JANNJV010000020.1:0-3862 GCA_031395945.1 Gemmatimonadota bacterium
GGCTCGACGCTCGCACGAAGGTCGTCGCCTTCAGCCACGTGTCGAACGTCCTCGGCATGGTCAATCCTGCGCGGGAGATGAGTGTCCGGGCGCGCGGCCCCGGACGCATCGTGGTCATCGACGGCGCGCAGTCGGTTCCGCACTTTCCCGTCGATGTCCGCGCGCTGGGCTGCGATTTCCTGGCGTTCTCGAGCCACAAGATGCTGGGTCCGATGGGCATCGGCGTGCTGTGGGGCAGGCGTGAGCTGCTCGACAGCATGCCGCCCTACCAGAGCGGCAGCAACATGGCGCACCAGGTCGATCTGGAATCCCTTGAGCTCTCACCGGGAGCGCTGAAGTTCGGGGCGGGGACGCCGAACGTGTCGGGCGCGGTGGGCTTGGCGGCCGCGATGCGCTTCCTTAGTGCGGCCGGTGCGCCTGCACGGTGGGCGCACGAGCAGCAGATCACGACGCACATGCTGCGGCGTCTCACCGCCATAGGCGGCGTTCGCTTGCTCGGCTCCACGAACCCCGCCGAGAGGATTTCCGTCTTCGCCTTTACCGTGGCGGGACGAGAGCCCGCCGACGTGCTGCGAGCGCTGGATGCCCGTGGGATTGCCGTGCGAGCAGGAGATCTCGCGTCGCTGCCGCTGCTGAACCGGCTGGGAACGACGCTGGCGCTGCGTGCGTCGTGCTACCTCTACACGACAATCGAGGAGGTCGATGTGTTTGCCGATGCGCTCGACCGCATCGTGTCGGCCCGCGCGCCATGAAAGGGGCACGCGTGAGCGGCCGTAAATCGATCGCGGCAATGCGGACTGAGGCTAGCTCGAGGCCGGGCTGAGCGGGAATGGCCTTTGCTTAGGTGGTGGGCAATCGCCCAGCCCCATCTCAGCCGATGCCGGACCCAGGTTCCAGGACGACACAAAACGAACACGCTCGCGAGCGGTCGCTCGAGGACCAGCTCGCTGCTTCGCGGCGTCGCATCGACGAGTGTGAGGCCGCGCTCGAGGAGAGCGAGGCGCGCTTCCGGAATGTGATCGAACGCAACGGTGACGCAATTGTCGTGGTTGCTGACGACGGAACCATCAAGTACGCCAACTCCACCGCGGGCCGCACTTTCGGCACCGCACCGGCTCGGCTTCTCGGAACCCCCTTCGGCTTTCCCCTCGTCGCCGGTGAGACCACACAACTCGACGTCGTTGTGGGCGGCCAACAGCGGGTCGTTGAAATGCGGGTCACCGCCTCGACCTGGGACGGCGAGCGCGTGTGGCTCGCGCTGCTCCGGGACGTGACCGATATCGACGTTGCCCGCCGCGAGCGCGCCGCGCAGGCCGCGACGCAATTGGCGGAGTCCCGGCTCCGCGAGATCATCGGGCAGGCCCCCGTGGCAATCGCAGTGCTCCGCGGCAGCCGCCTCACGTACGACATCGCCAACGAGCGCTACGAAGAGCTCATCGGGTATCGCAAGGTGGTCGGCAAGACGGTGCGCGAGGCGCTCCCGGAGCTGGAAGGGCAGGGGATCTACGAGTTGCTTGACCAGGTGTTCGCCACCGGCGAGCCCTACATCGGCAGCGAACTGCCGCTGATGATCGAGCGCCGCCCCGGCTCAGTTGAAGAGACGTATTTCTCCTTCGTGTACCATCCGCTCCGCGAACCCGAGGGCACCGTATCTGCCGTCGCGATCGTCGCCACCGACGTCACCCCGCACGTCCGCGCCCGCAAAAGGATGGAGACGCTGGCCGAGGAGTTGGAAGCCACCAACGAACAGCTGGAGCAGACGTTCGAGAGTGAACGGCAGGCGCGCGCGGAAGCGGAGGAAGCCAACAAGGCCAAGTCGGACTTCCTCGCCACCATGTCGCACGAGCTGCGCACCCCGCTCAACGCGATCGGGGGGTACGCTGATCTGATGCTGGCCGGCATCCGCGGTCCCATCAGCGACGCCCAGCGGAAGGACCTGGACCGCATCAATCGCAGCCAGCGCCATCTGCTCGCCGTCATCAACGACATCCTCAACTTCGCCAAGGTGGAGGCGGGACGCCTGCAGCTGAACCTCGCCGATATCTCCATGAACGAGGCCCTTGGAGAGCTGGAGTCCCTGGTGGCACCGCAGCTGCTCCAGAAGCAGATCACCTACGACTACAGGTGCTGCGATCCAAAGTACATGGCGCACGTGGACCCCGAGCGGCTGCAGCAGATCCTGCTGAACCTCCTGTCCAATGCGGTGAAGTTTACGCCTTCCGGCGGCAGCATCTCGGTCGAGTGTGGCGCCACCCCCACCGAAATGCGCGTGCGCGTTACGGACACCGGCGTGGGTCTGCCGGAAGACAAAATGCAGTCGGTGTTCGAGCCATTCGTGCAGCTGGACCGCGGTCAGACCAGGGACATGCGGGGCACCGGCCTCGGGTTGGCGATCAGCCGCGACCTGGCACGCGCGATGGGCGGCGATCTGGTCGTGGAAGCGACGTCGCCCCAGGGCACCACTTTCGCGCTGACGCTACCCAGGGTGAGGAACGCTCGCTAGCGGCTTGTTTCACTATTGGCTCGGTCGTTTGCGCTCCTGAAGACGCGGCGTCGGATTTCACGGTGTCTCCGTGCTGGCCTGGCAACCAGAAACAGTTAGACATTGCCGGCCGCGATCGTCGGGGCGTCCTCGCGTGGCTCGGCATCCGTGCGCTGGCCCAGCAGTGTGATCTTCTGCCAGATCTTGTTCGACAGTCCGCCGGCGAGCGTCTCGATTTCGTTCACCGCGGCGAGTACCACCGGGTCGTTCAGGCGCTCCATGTACAGCGCCGCCACCTTGCTCGATAGTGAGAGGAGCTCGCTGCAGTAGTCGAGGTAGCGCCCGAGCTCGCCCGGAGACAGCACGCGCGCGGGGGACGACGCCGTGTCGGCTTGGTGGGAACGAAGCCGCTCCGGATCCTTCGTCAGCTGATGCATGTCGACGATGTGGACCACGCTCCTTAGCTCGTGCAAGGCCCGGAGTGCGCGACGGCGCTTGAGTCGTACTTCGACTGACAACAGGAAGTAGATCGCGATCCCGATGAAGACGACATCGTTGGTTGCGGATTCGACGAGCTGAGCCAGCTGCGCCCACCCGTCGATGCGCGCGGGCACCCGAATGCTCAGCGCGCCCGCGATCACGAGCGCGAGTAACGCGCCCACAAGCGCTCCGGCGCCGACGCGGGTTGGCCAGTGCGGTCGTGCAAGGTACGCCACGTTCGCGGTCGCCTCTTCCGCGATCGCGCCGAGTTCGTCGGCCAGGTTGCCGAGTCCCGAAGCGGGAAAGCGTTCCTGGATACGTGCGCGGAGGCGCGAGATGGTCGCGCGGATCTGCGCTTCGTCGAGCGTCCGGTACGGCGACGACGCGGGTGCGAGCGGACGCACAGGTATCACGCGCTCAAACTATGCGGAAACCCATCTGGTGGCGAGCAGCGCGCCGGTGGATATTCACCGCGCGTGACACCCTTCCAAAATCGGCGCACCTCGCCCGCTGCCGCCACGATGCTTCTCGTCGCCGCTCTCCTCGGCGGGGACCTCCGCGCACAGGAGCGGGCTGGTCGTGTCCCCGCGGCACCAGTGCCTCCCGCCGTCATCACGCGCGATGCGACCGGCCAGGCCACGGTTCGAGCCATCAAGCTCACGGCGCCGCTCACCGTGGACGGCCGGCTCGACGAAGAGGTCTACCGTCGCGAACGGCCGTTCGGCGGCCTGATACAGGTCGTGCCCCGTTATGGCGAGGAGATGACCGAGCGCAGCGACGTATGGATCACCTACGACGACAAATACATCTATCTGTCTTGTCGCTGCTGGGACTCGGCGCCGCCTGAGCAGTGGATCGCCAATGAGCTGCGGCGTGACACGGGAGGCCTGCGGAACAACG
>JANNJV010000545.1:0-7653 GCA_031395945.1 Gemmatimonadota bacterium
CCCGGTCCTCCACGAGGATGGCGTCGTCGGAGTTGGTCTTGATCCACTTGGCGATGGCGAAGCCGTGCCGCGGCCCCCACGTCAGCGTGCGCAGCACCAGCAGATCGAGCGTTCCGCTCACGAGCCCCAGATCTTCAGTGCCCGGCATTCCCCTCCCCGGAGTAGCTCCGTGGAAGGTAGGAGTCGTTGATCTCCGAGTCAACCGGGCAGGTTGCGGCTGGGAAAAAGGAAAAACGAACTCATCCGAACAAGACCGAATGAGTAGTTCGTTCCGCAAACAATCCCAATGGATGAGTAGTTCATCCCACGAGGATGCCCAGCGCTAGTTCCAGACCAGCCCGCGGAGCTGCTGCAGATTGAGATTCCCGCCCGAAAGAACCACGGCCACTCGCGAGCCAGCTGGAAGCTTGACCAATCCATGCAGGAGCGCAGCCACTGGAGCCGCGGCTGCCCCCTCGACGACCAGCTTGCAGCGCTCCATCACCCAGAGCATGGCGTCAAAAATCTCGCGATCGGGCAACGCCACGATGTCGTCCACGAATCGCTGCACCACGGAGAAATTGAGCTCTCCCACGCGACGCACGCGCAGCCCGTCGATCACGGTCCGGCAGTCGATGGTCTCCAGCTTCCCCGCCTGCACGCTCTTCTGCATCGCCGGACCATCCGACGACTCCACGCCGATCACCTTGATCTTCGGATTATGGCTTTTCACCGCCATGGACACACCGGCGATCAATCCGCCACCACCGATGGGCACCACCACGGCATCCACATCCGGCCAATCCTGAACGATCTCGAGACCCAGCGTTCCCTGGCCAGCGATGAGCTCTGCGTCATCGAACGGGTGCACGTACGTGAGGCCCTCCGTTCGCACGAGCTCCTTCGCCTTCTCGTTGGCTTCGTCCCAGATGCTCCCGTACAGGACCACCTCGGCGCCGTACCCCTTCGTCGCCGCCACCTTGGACGGAGTGGCGTTGGTGGCCATGCAGACCACGGCCCGGATACCGTGAATCCTGGCGGCGAGCGCCACGCCCTGCGCGTGATTCCCCGCCGACGAACACACCACGCCGCGGCGCTTCTGCTCCTCCGGCATGAGCGCGAACTTGTTCAGCGGACCGCGAATCTTGTATGAGCCAACTCGCTGGAACAACTCCGCCTTCAAGCGCGCGTCGAAGCCCGTGGCCTCGCTCAGCTGGCGGGAGCCCAGCAGCGGGGTGTGCTTGATGTGAGCCGCGATTCGCGCACGCGCTTCCTGGAAGTCGGCGAGGGTCAACGTGAGCATGTAGGCCTTTCCCTGATGTGGTGAACTGTCTCTAATCCGATGCCAGCGGACTCCGGGACCCCCCCAAACGCCAGCACCTTTCCTTTCCTTAACGAACGTTAATATTTGGGACTTCGGGCGGTCATTCCCTTTCCTGTCCGTCTTCCCGCTCTCATTCACTTTTCCTCAACACCCCGACGGGTGTCTAATGGCGATCAAAGCCCGCAAGAAATCGAAGAAGAAGGCCGCCCGGAAAGCCGGATCCTCGCTCCGCAACGATAGCATCCCGCGAGCCCTTCTGGCTCGGGAGCTTCAGAAGCGCATCGACAAGCTCGGGTTGTCGCGCAATCAGGCCGCCATTGTAGTCGGTGACGCTGCGTCCCAGATGTCGCGACTGATGACCGGCCACATCGCGGATTTTTCCGCTGATCGGCTCGTGAAAATGCTCGTGCGGTTGGGCTCCGATGTGACGATCACCATCCGGCACTCCTCTGGTAAGCGGCGGAGAGGCAAAGTGCGCATTCGAACCGGCTGAGTTTTTGTCAGTTCCCCCGGGTCCCCCGGTTCCCCCAGTATCATCCGTTCCTCCGGCACGCGTGGTTCCCGCGGTGACGCGTGCGCGGCCAAAGCCAGTGCCGGCGGAATCGGTTCACGTCGAGCCATTGCCTGTGCTGCTGCTGCGACGCGGACCGCTCTCGGTACGCGCGCTCGCGGAGCTGCATCAGGATCAACGCGTCGAACTGTTCGTCGCCGACGAACTGAGCCCCGACTGGGTTTCGTTCGCCAAGCGCGTGTGCGCCATCCTCGTCGCCACGGAAGGTGATCCCATGAGCGCGCTGGGATATGCGGTAACCGCCGGCGTGAACGGTCCGATCGTCCTCGCCATGGCGCAGCGTTTCAAAGTGGACCACAAGGATCTGTTGGCGGCCGGCGCCGTCGCCTGCGTCACCATGCCGTTGAAGAAGACGGACGTGGAGGCGCTCATTCCGGTCCTGATGAAGCACGCCGGCGCCGCGCACATGGACGGCACGCTTCGGCTGCTGCTGGATCCCATCAGCCGCGTTGTTCGTTACCGCGACCAGGTGGTGCGACTAAGCCCGCGACAGTTCGCGCTGCTGCACTGCCTCAGCGCCCAGCGTGGCCGCCCGGTTCCCGCGGAAACGCTGCTGACCTACGTGTGGGGCGATACGAACGTGGGAGACCGCTCGAGACAAATCCTCGAGGTCTACATCTTCCAACTCCGCAAAAAGCTGAAACGGCTGGGACTGACCGGAGCCATTTCCACCGTTCGCGGGTTTGGGTATTCGCTGGTACCGGTGGTTGGCGACAGTACGTTCGAGAGTCTCTGAGACCCTAGAGCGAAGCCTTCACTCGGGCTTCTTCCTGGCCGGCGTTGCGGCGGCCGCGTCCAGTGGCGCCGGCACGGCGATGTTGAAGCTGAAAGGCAGCTCCACGAGCTGACGCACCTTGACGGTACCAATGCGTGCCGTGGAAAAACGCATGCCCGGGAGCGCTTCCCACACCGATTGCGCGAATTCCGTGTGGGACGCCAGCACGATGCTGAACGACGAGGTGTCGGCGGTGCCGGTCGTGTCGACGATGAACTGCACGACGGCTTGACCTTCGACGCCGCGTTGCAGCAGGCTGACGGGATACTTCGGCGCCGCGCTTTCCGGGAGACGCGCGGCCGCGGTGTCGACCTCGATGATCGTATAGACCGAGTCCGCTCCGGTGGATTCGTCGCTCTCCGCCGACGTGGCGGAGTCGCGTCCCTGGTTCCCCGCGGTCGCGCCGTCGCGCCGCACGCCGCCGAGCGCCACCCCTGGGCCATCGTCGCCGCCGAATCCCGCGCCATACCCTTCAGGCGCCAGCGCGATGTAGCGCAGCGTCTCGGTTGCGCCCATCCGCGCTGGCTTTGGATCTGGCGGAGGCAGATACCACACGCTGGTCAACACCGATTCGCGCGCGTCGTTCGGCGATGGCAAGGTGGCGATCACGCCACCACTGACCGCCAGTACGTGGACAAGCGCGCTGAAGCCCGCACTCACGGGAGTGCCAATGCGTGGCTTCCAGAAGCGAAAGTCGACTTTGCCCATACGTTACGGCTTTTTGCCGTCTAATACCTTATATAAGGTCTTCCCACTCTTACGCAATTCGACCCGCCCGAGTTCCGGTTAATGCGCGTTTTCGCGGTGTTGCTGATTGGTGCAATGGTCGCGTGCAGAGCTCCCCGCGACATCGCGGCGCCTCCCGTCGCGGCAACCTCGCCCTGCGTCATGTCCGCGGAAGATTCCCTGTGGCTGGAAGACGCGGTAGGCGCCTGGCAGCGCACGCGCCAGCGCGCCCTCCAACTCGCGTCCGAGCCGATGCCGCTCATGATCCTGTTCGATTTGCGCTGCGCGCATCGCATCGTGTGGCGCGATCCGCGGAGCGTGACCGCGTCGCCGCACGGTGGCGTCATCAAGTTGCCCAACGGCAGAGCCATCCCGCGGACCGGCGTCGGCGTCACTTCGCCAACCCTGGATGACACCGCCATTTTTCTCGCTCTGGCGCTGCCCGACGTCTGGCGCGCGGATCCGAGGTACCGCGACATGCGGGACACACGCCGCAGCTGGGAGCGCTACCTGACCGGCGCGTTCATCCATGAGATGACGCACGCGCGAATGCTGCCGCAGTACCTGCCACGCCTGCGCGCGCTGGAGGCCGCGGTTTATCCCGATACCATGGAAGACAACGCGGTGCAGAACCGGTTCGGCAAGGACACCAGATTCGCCGAATCGGTGTCCCGCGAAACGGACCTGCTGTACCGCGCCGTGAGCGCCACTAATCGGAGAGTGCGCATGGAACTCGTGGCGGCTGCGCTGGCCCGCATACGCGAGCGACGCGCCCGCTACTACGTTGGCGACTTCGCCGCTTGGTCCGAGCTGGAACAGACGTTCCTGGATATCGAAGGCGTGGCCCAATGGGCCGCGTTCATGAACGCCCGCGGACCCACGCAGCGAGAGGACACGTTCGAGCGCGCCCTCGCGCGATTCCGCGCCGGCACAGAATTCTGGTCCGAAGATCAGGGCTTGGGTCTCATTCTGGCGCTCGACGCCTTGGTCCCCGGATGGCAGGCGCGCGTGTTCGCCCGCGAGCCCACCACGTCGCTGGACCTGTTGGCGGAGGCTATCGGCGCTCAGAGCTAGCCGAGCCTCAAAGGTCCATCACTTCGCAAAGGTCCAGGGGATTCCGAGTCATCACGGGTGAAACCCGATCTGGTCCGCCTTCCGTCACCTTGGAACGGTTGACGGGAGAAAAAACGGGGCGACGGATCCGGATGGACCCGCCGCCCCACCTGAGAGGCTCAGCCTACCAACTGCGCAACGCAACCACCATGCGGTCCGCGCGATTGTCGCGGTTGACGTCCACCAGCTCGGCAACGGGAAGCACGCCGGACGAGACCAGCAATACCTGCGATCCAGTGGGTTCGCCCATCCAGCGGCCGACGAGCGGCTCCACCAATCCCAGCGTAATGGCGTGCAGCGCCAGACGATCGTACGCCACAGGGCTGAGCAGAGCGCGCAGCGCGTCGTGCGCGATCAGGCTCGTGGTGTTCACGGGCTGCAGGAAGACGACGTCGTCCAGCTCCCGTGCATGTCCCCAGCGCCCGTCCCGATGTGCGCCCAGTCCGAATCCCTTGTCGAGACACCATTCGCGTCCCCACACAGGATGCCCTTCGCCAGACCGGCAAAAGGCCGGAGCGCCCTCCTTGACGTTGTCGTTCAGTGCCAACACTTCCCAGCGTCCCAGTTTGTCGGCGCGGTCGTCATCGAGATCGACCAGCACCACGCCTGACTTGTTGAGAATACGAACGCGGTCGGCCGTTGGCGTGATGACGAACACGTCGTCGCTCAGTCCGCGCAGGTGCGCGCGTGCCACGGCGCCGGCGACGACGCGGTCGCGCCGTTTATCCGTCACGAAAAAGCGCTGCAAGGAGGGACGAAGATCGGTGACCACGACCTGGCGCCGGAAGTGCTTCCAGTCCTTGTCGTCCTTCCCATCCACCTCGAATTCGCGCAACGTCTTTCGCTCGATCTTCTGCTCTGAGCGGGTCTCCTTGCGTTCGTTCTTGTCGTCGCGCGCATCATTCTTCACCACTTTGGGCACGTCGTTCGGCTTGCCCGCGTCACGCACCGCATCGTTGCCGCGAACCTGGCTGCGGCTTTGTGGTGCGCGACCCTTGCCTTTGTCCTTGTCATCTCCGCCGCCCTTGCCTTTGCCTTGGGCTGCCGCGCTAGCGGACACGAGGGCGCAAAGCGAGGCCGTCAGTAGGACTTTGGGGAACCAATGTGTGCGTACCATCACAGTTACTCCGTTGGATTTTACGATCGCGTTAGGCGACCACCCCGACGGAGCGCGCAATTGCTCGGCCACAACCTTGGGCTGTGACGGCTATTCAGCGAGGAGGAAGGAGAACTTCTCCTGGCGCCAGGCTCGGTCTTCCTCCGGGCGGTTTGATGACTCCAGCCTTCCCAACGATCCGGCGAAGCAGCGCGATCTGGCCGGAGTGATACGTCTCGTGGAACTGGAAAAAGCCAATCGCCTCGCTCAGCGTGCGACCGTCGTCGGCCTTGGTCGCGAGTGTCTTCGCCGGCATGTCATCCAGTGCCGCCATGAGTTTCTGCTGCGAGCGGGCCAGGTCCGTCTCGATGAATTTCAGATTCGCCGCAGTCTCACGCGACCAATCGGCGCCTTCCTTGCCGCTGTACCGCAGGGCCAGTTCCTGCGGCCAGATGGCCTGCTCGCCCACGAGCAGCAGCAGCCGGTTCCGCGTCGCGACAATGTGGCCGAGCACCCAGTTGATGCAGTTGCCCGCGGGGTCGGGATGCACGAGACTCTCCTCGTGCGTAATGCCCTCGAGATTCCGGAAAAGCGCTCCGTAGTTTATCTCGAACATCTTCGACAACAGGCGCGCCTGTGGCATCTACGGATCCTGGGTGCCGGGCATCAAGGTCTACAACAATAACAAACTTATGGACCGCACAATCGCTTGCGTGTCATCCACAACTGGACAACACCGTTCGGGGAGCCCTCGCGCTCGGCAACAGCGCCAGTGCTCGCCTCGCGTACGCACGGGCGGCGGCGCAGCGGCCGCGCGACGCGTGTAGCTGGGCCACGCGCAGGTTGATGCGATAGCTCCCCGGATCCCACGCTGCGGCCTGGTTCCAACCCGCCCGCGTTCCTCCGGTTCCCACGGTGACGATGGCGACGCTTTGCATGGCGCTGCGAACCGTGGAGATCGCGGTAACGCATATGAGGGCCGTGAGACTAGCGGCGCGCCACACACGCGAACTTGTCCACGTTTCGCCCCCGTCCGTTCCGGCACCGCTCGCGGCTCCGATCACTGTCCACGCCAGAAACGCCGGGGCAGCCAGCAATAGGGCCGCGTCGAACGCGCTGACCACGACCGTCGAAGTGATCGTTCCTAATGCTGCCACCTTTATCAGCACTTCCTCGCTGTCGCCAAGCTCGGACCAGCGTCGGCACATGCCAATCAGCAGAACCGCGAAGACACCAGCCAGCGCGAGTGCGGCGACAATCCCGCGTTCCGACACGAATGCCACCCAGTCGCTGCTGGGCCACGGATTCGCGGTGGTACCGTCGCCAGCGATGGACGGGTCGCTCGCAGGCGCGAACCGGACATAGCGAACGGGCCAGTTACCGGGACCGACACCAAACACCGGATTCGCGACGGACATGCGCAGCGAGTGCTGGTACTGCGCCAGTCGCCCGCGTCCGCTGCCTTTGGAGTAATCCACCATCGCGCGCGCCGAATCGAGATACGGTGAGTCGCTTCGCCAATTGAGCCGATTGGGCACGAAGATGGCGAGCCCGACTCCGACCACCCCGGCCAGCGTCAGACGCACAAGGCGGGAGCCGATGGCGCGATCAGCCCAGTACCGTCTGGATGCCAGCAGCGGAAGCGCGATAGCCGCCGCGGACACGGCAATCGCGAGCCATGCCGCGCGCGACCGCGACAAGACCAGCGCCGCAGCAACGACGCCAGTTCCGAGGTAGCCCGCCCAAGCTGCCCCTGACCGGCGCGCGGTCGCGGTCCAATACATGAGCGCGGGCAAACCGATCGCGCAGAAATGGGCGACGAAATTGCGATTCCCGAACGTCCCGCCCGGCGCGCGATTCAGGCTGAAGTAATCGGATTGCAGGCCGTACGCCTGCGCGAGCGCGCCAACGGCGGCGCAGACGGTAGCCAGCGAGGCCGCAACCATCAACGGACGGTACGAACCAGCCACACCCATTTTTCTAGCCGCCCAGAAAATGATCGCACTCGAGACGCTGACGCCCAGGGCACGCTGCGCCAGCCAGTAGTTCGTGGCAAAAAGTGCGGAGGC
>JANNJV010000063.1:0-31214 GCA_031395945.1 Gemmatimonadota bacterium
TCTTTTGTGCATTCTGGCGCCTTTCATGCCTACGCTGCCGCTCGCCATCGCCTGCCTCTGACCGCGCGCGGCGCTGTCCTTGATGGACGTACCGGCGCGTGTTTCGTATGTCATGGCCGTGATTTTCCCCACTGAACACCCCGCCGCCGGCAATGAGACCCACGTGCCGCGCAGTCTCGCATCCGCCTTGAGTCCAGCGCTGGCAGGATATATGCTCACGGTTTCCAGCTTGGCTGGCCGCTGGTAGCTGGCGTCGGGCAGCTGTCTATGTCAGCTTCCAGCCCTCGCGGTACTCGCGCGACAGGACCTGGTTGGGGTCGACGGTCTTGTCTCCGCCAAAACCATCCGACGCGTCCGATGGGGTAGCCGCCGCGGTGGCGTATCTCATGGGTGCGCACCTTGAAGCGGTGGCCTCGCGGTCATGATCTCTCAACTGGCGGGAACGCTTCTGAGCAAGGAGCTCGATCACGTCGAGCTCATGACGTCGGGCGGCGTCGCGTACGAGCTGACGATTCCGCTCGGTGTCTACGAGTCGCTGCCGCGAAAGGGCGAGCCATGCACGCTGCACACGTACCTCGTCGTCAAAGAAGACAGCTGGCAGCTTTTCGGGTTCGCGAACGCGTTCGAACGGCGCGTGTTCCAACGCGTACTCGACGCCAAGGGCGTTGGCCCCGCGCTGGCCATCGGGATGCTCTCCGCGCTCAGCGCGGAACGGCTGGTACGCGCCATCCGTGAGAAGGACATCGCGACGCTCCAGGGCGCACCCCGCGTAGGCCGCAAGAAAGCCGAGCAGCTCATCCTGGATCTCGCCGAGAAAATGGACGATTTGCTGCCCGATATCGGTCGGCGGACGTTCAGTGGAAACGCGGCTCCCGTAGCCGAAGACGCGGTTCGAGCGCTAGTCTCTCTTGGCTACGCTACCCCCGACGCGGAACGCGCGGTCAAGTCGGCGCTGGATGCGGGAGGAAGTGCCATGACTGCGCCCGATCTCATACGAGAGGCTCTCGCCAAGGTGACCGATGCTCGCCGCTAAGCGCACGTCGACGTTCACGGAGTCCGTCATCCGCGAGATGACACGGATCGCAAACCAGCACGAAGCGATCAATCTCGCGCAGGGATTCCCGGACTTCCCCATGCCGGAGCCGATGAAGGAAGCGGCGTGCGCCGCGATCAACGGCGACATCAATCAGTACGCCGTCACGTGGGGAAGCGCAGCGCTGCGGCTTGCGATCGCGGCCAAGTACCGGAAATGGTACGGCATGGACGTGGATCCCAACTCGGAGGTCACCGTCTGTTGTGGGTCGACCGAAGCGATGGCCGCCGTGTTTATGGCGCTCATCGATCCGGGTGACGAGGTGATCATTCTGGAGCCGTACTACGAGAACTACGGACCGGACGCCATCCTCGCCGGCGCGGCGCCGGTATTCGTGCCGCTCGAGCGGCCCAATTGGACCCTCGATCCGGATCGCCTCAAGAAAGCCTTCACCAAGCGCACGAAGGCGATCGTCCTGAACACGCCGCACAATCCCACCGGCCGCGTGTTCACGCGCGACGAGATGACGCTGATCGCGGAGCTGTGCGAGCGGCATGACGTGTGGGTCATCACGGACGAGCCGTACGAACACATCCGCTATGCAGGCGATCACCATGTAATGGCCACCTGGCCGCGCATGCGCGAGCGCACCATCACGATCTCCAGCCTGTCAAAGACGTTCAGCTGCACCGGGTGGCGGCTGGGCTATGCCGTCGCACCGCCGGCGCAGACCGCGGCGATTCGCAAGGTGCACGACTTTCTCACCGTCGGAGCACCGGCCCCGCTGCAGGCGTCCGGTGCCATCGGTTTTGCGTTCGACGCGGACTACTTCAATCATCTGGCGCTGGACTACAAGGCACGACTCAACATGCTGGCGCCCATCCTGCGCGACGTGGGGTTCACCTTCACGATGCCCGAGGGCGCCTACTACATCTTCGCGGACTTCTCGAAGATCAGCAGGAAAGGAGACGTGGAATTCGCGAAGTGGCTCGTCGAAGAGATCGGTGTGGCGGGCGTACCCGGCTCGAGCTTCTACAACCGCAAGGAAGACGGAAAGACCTTCGTGCGCTTCGCCTTCTGCAAGAAGTTCGAGACCATGAAGCGTGCCGCAGATCGTCTCGCAGATCTACCGCGTCACCTGACGTAGCGGCCGGCGTGACCGGCCAATGTCGATGCCGTCGAGAATCATCCCGTATTTCGGCGTCTCTTCGGCTATAATTACGCGACCCGTTGCTGGTCCGCCCACCCGATCGCAGGTAGCGTGTAGCGATGTCGCGTCCGGAAATCACAACCCCAGAAGCACTGGCGGACGAGTCGGTCGTGGAGCTCTCGCTGCGGCCGCAGCGCCTGGCGGAATTCATCGGCCAGCACAAGGTGAAGGAGAGCCTCAAGATCTGGATCGATGCAGCCCTCGCGCGGCGCGAGCCGCTCGATCACTCGCTGTTTTTCGGTCCACCCGGGTTGGGAAAGACCACGCTGGCAGAATTGATCGCGCGGGAGTTGGGTGTGAACATCCGCACGACATCCGGTCCGGCGCTGGAGAAACCCGGGGACTTGGTGGGCACGCTCACCAACCTCCGGGCCGGCGACATCCTCTTCATCGATGAGATCCATCGGCTGCGTCCGATCATCGAGGAGTTCCTCTATCCCGCCATGGAGGACTTCAAGATCGACATCCGGCTCTCGGAGGGCCCAAAGGCGCACACCATCACCATGCCGATCGAGCGATTCACCTTGATCGGAGCCACTACGCGTTACGGAATGTTGACGCCTCCAATGCGCGCACGGTTCGGAATCGTGGAGCGGCTCAACTACTACCCGGCTGAAGATCTCGAGCAGATCGTGCGGCGGTCCGCCGAGGTGATGAAAGTCGGGGTGGACGACGGTGGGGCGACCGAGATCGCGAAGCGATCGCGTGGCACGCCGCGCGTCGCCAACCGGTTGCTGCGCCGAATTCGCGACTATGCGCAGGTCCGCGCCGACGGGTTCATCTCGCGCGCGGTAGCCCACGAAGGGCTGCAGATGCTGGACGTGGACGAGTTTGGACTGGACGACATGGACGCGCGCATCCTCAAGACGATCATCGAGAAGTTCGACGGTGGCCCGGTCGGCTTGAACACCGTCGCCGCCGCAGTAGGCGAGGACGCCAATACGATTGAAGAGGTCTACGAACCGTTTCTCGTGCAGCACGGGTTTCTGCAGCGCACCGCTCGAGGCAGGGTGGCAACGCCTGGAGCGTATCGGCACTTTGGATATACGGCTCCGCCCATCGTGCCGGCGCAGGAAAGTCTGTTCTAGAGACGTGAAGGGCCAACTAACGTCCGACTACGATTTCGATTTGCCCACTGGGCTCATCGCGCAGGAGCCGCTTCCGGACCGCACCGCGAGCCGACTGATGGTGGTTCGACGGGCGAGCGGCGCGATCGAGCATCGCCACTTCGGCGACATCGCGGATCTCATTCCTGCCGGCGACTTGCTGGTGCTCAATACGACGCGCGTTTTGAAGGCGCGGCTCCTCGGCACGCGTTCCAGCGGCGCGCCCGCGGAAGTGCTGCTGCTCAAGAACCTCGGCGATGGCGTGTGGGAGGCGATGGTATCGCCTGGCGGCAAGTTGAAGCCAGGGCGGCGCGTGGAGGTCGGCGCGGAGCTGTCGGTCGAGATTCTCGAGATCACCGACCGCCGGACTCGTTTGGTACGCTTGATCACACCGTTGCGGCATGACGAGGCCATCGAGAGATTCGGCCACGTCCCGCTGCCGCCGTATATCACACGCGCGGACACCGTCACCGACGCGGCCCGGTATCAGACGGTGTACGCGCGTGACGGAGCATCCGTCGCGGCGCCGACGGCCGGTCTACATTTCTCTGAGGAGCTCCTCGAGCGGCTGGCGCGCCTGGGCGTGCAGCGCGCCGATGTGCAGCTGCAGGTGGGCGCCGGCACGTTCAAGCCGGTCGAGGCGGACGATCCCGCAGCGCACGTGATGCACGAGGAATCGTTCGCCATTCCCGACGCGACCGTCGACGCGGTGACCGCGACGCGCGCTCGCGGAGACAAGGTGTGGGCCGTCGGGACTACGTCCGTGCGCAGCCTGGAGAGTGCCACCGACGCATCCGGCATCCTGAGAGCAGCGTCGGGGGACACGCGATTGTTCATCCGACCGCCGTATGAGTTTCGCGTGATCGATCGAATCCTGACCAATTTCCACCTGCCTCGTTCGACCCTGCTCATGCTGGTCGCGGCCTTCGCGGGGTACGATCTCACGATGCAGGCGTATCGAGACGCGGTGGCGCGGAAATACCGATTCTTTTCCTATGGCGACGCGATGGTGATCCTGTGAGTGGTTCCGCGACATGACGTTCTCGTTCCACATCGAGCAATCCGACGGCGCGGCGCGACGCGGTGTGTTCCAGACGCCACACGGCACGGTGGAGACGCCGGCTTTCATGGCCGTGGGCACGCTCGCGACCGTGAAAGCGCTGGATCCGCAGGATCTTCGCGCCGCCGGCGCCCAGATGATCCTGTCGAATGCGTACCATCTGCATCTGCGTCCGGGCGACGATGTGGTCCGCGACATGGGCGGCCTGCACCGATTCATGGGCTGGGACGGGCCTATCCTGACGGACTCGGGCGGGTTCCAGGTGTTTTCACTGGCAACCTTGCGTACGGTGGACGAAGGCGGTGTGGAATTCCGCAGCCACATCGACGGCTCCATGCGTCGCTTCACGCCCGAATCCGTGATGCAGATCGAGCGTAACCTGGGCGCCGACGTCATCATGCAATTCGATCACGTCATTCCCGGGCAGAGCGACGCGGCGACAGCGCGGGATGCCAGCGAACGAAGCGTTCGCTGGCTGGCGCGCTGCCTCACCGTGTTCAGCGCGACCCAGCCGCCGCACCAGTTGGCGCAGGCCCTGTTGCCTGTCGTGCAGGGAGGCATCCACGACGCACTACGGCGCGAGGCGGCCGCGGCGATCTCTGGGATGCACGACTGGCCGGGGTACGGCATCGGTGGACTTTCGGTCGGTGAGGCCAAGCCTGACATGTACCGCATCCTCGAAACGATGCATGACGCCCTCCCGCGGGCGCGGCCCCGATATTTGATGGGAGTCGGCTTTCCCGAGGACCTCGTCGAAGGGGTGCGGCGGGGCATCGACCTGTTCGACTGCGTCGCGCCAACGCGGATGGGACGCAATGGCTCGGTCTTCACCAGCAACGGCCGGCTCAACATCAAGCGCGCCGAATACCGCACCGATCCGCGGCCGCTCGACGACAGCTGCGACTGCTCGGCCTGCACACGGTTCAGCCGCGCCTATCTGCGGCACCTCTTCGTCGCGGACGAGATGCTGGGACTGCGGTTGCTCTCACTGCACAATGTACATTTTCTGGTGGCGCTGATGCGCGACTCGCGCGCGGCCATCGCGGACGGCCGGTTCGACGCGTGGAGCAGGCGCTGGCTGGACCGATACCACTCACGCTCAGGCACTCTCGAATGACATTCGCAACTTCGGCTGCGGTTCTCGCGCTCCTGCAGGGCGCGGCCCCCGGCGGCGCCGGCTCCTTCACGCCGCTGCTGTTTCAATTCGGCCTCATCTTCCTGATCTTCTATTTCCTCATCATCCGGCCGCAGCAGAAACAGCGAAAGCGGCACGAGGAAGCGCTGCGGAACCTCAAGCGCGGTGATCACATTGTGACGACGGGCGGGATCATCGGCGAGGTAGTCCACATCAAGGAAGCGACGAAGGAAGGCGTCGCGCAGCCGACCATGGATGACGAGGTCACGATGAAATCGGCGGAATCCCGCATGATTGTCGAGCGCGGCCGGATCGCGAAGATCGTGTCGGCTTCCGGAGAAACCTCGATGGCCAAGGGCGCCGCGAATTCGTGAGCATTCTCGACATCCGGGTGCTCGGTGATCCCATTCTCCGCCAGGATAGCAAGCCTGTCGCGACGGTCACGGATGGCTTACGACAGCTCATCGACGACATGTTCGAGACGATGCACGCGGCCAAGGGAATCGGCCTCGCCGCGCCGCAGGTGGGCCGCACGGAGCGCATCGCGGTCGTGGACGTCGAAGGCGGCAAGCAACCCATCGCGCTCGTGAATCCAGAAGTCGTGTCCTTCGGTCCGGACACCGACAAGAGCGAGGAGGGTTGTCTGTCCATTCCCGACGTCTACGGCGACGTGGAGCGTTCGCTGACCGTCGTGGCGCGCGCGCTCGACCGGGACGGGCGACCAATCGAGATCCAGGCAACCGATCTGCTTGCCCGCTGCCTGCAGCACGAGATCGATCACCTGCACGGCAAACTCTTCATCGATTACCTCAGCGTCCTGAAGCGCCGTGCTGCGCTGGCGAAGTGGTCCAAGATCAAGGAGCGCTACCCCGGCAACTTCCGGCGCCTGGCCGACGAAGAGGTCGTGGAGCACCATCGGGACGAGGACATGTAAGTGCGCGTGGTGTTCTGGGGCACGCCGGAGTTCGCCACCCCGCCGTTGCGGGCGCTCCTGGGCGAGGGGTTTGACGTCGTGGCCGTCGTGACGCAACCGGATAAACCGGTCGGACGCAGCCGCTCCCGGCTTCACGCGCCGGCGGTCAAGCAAGTGGCCCTGGAGGAAAGCGTCGAGGTGCTGCAACCGGAGCGCCCGAGAGACGACGCGTTCGTCGAGAGACTGCGCGCGCTGGCGCCGGACATCTCGGTGGTGGTGGCGTACGGGCACATCCTGCCGCAGGCTGTCATCGACCTGCCGCGTCGCGGCACGCTGAACATCCACGCGTCGTTGCTGCCCGACTATCGCGGAGCTGCCCCGATTCAGGCCGCGATCCGGGACGGTGTGGAGTGGACGGGCGTCTCGATCATGCGGATGGTGCAGCAACTGGACGCCGGGCCTGTCATCCTCCAGCTGGGCACGTCAGTCGCGGACGACGAAACCTATGGCGAGCTGTCACTGCGCTTGTCAGAAATCGGGGCGGCGGCATTGATCGAGGCGTTGGCGCTGATCGAAGCGGGGCAAGAGAAGGAAGTGGCGCAAGAAGAATCACTCGCGACGTATGCTCCGAAGATCGACCGCACGAGCACGCAGATCGACTGGTCCAGGGATGCGCGCAGCGTGTCGCGCGTCGTTCGCGCGTACGATCCGCGGCCGGGCGCATACGCGGTGCTCGGTGGGCAAGAGGTGAAGCTCTTCGGGGCGCGCGCCGTTCCGCACGAGGAGCACGGGGAGCACGGGGAGCACGAGCAGCCCGGCGAGGTCATCAGCGTTGGCCAGGATGGGCTGGTGGTTGCCTGCGCCGACGGCGCAGTGCGCTTTCTTCAGGCGCAGCCGTCCGGCAAGAAGCGGATGACGGCGGAGGAATGGCTTCGGGGCCGCGGCATCGCGACCGGACAGCGCTTCGAGCTTCGCTCGGGATGACCTGAACGGACTATCTTTGGGCATGAGTGAAGACGGCGGCGCCCGCACCGCAACTCGTGTCGGTGGAGTCACCGAAGCACGCCACGTGGCCGCCGAGGTCTGCTCGGATCTCCGTCGCGGCGAACTGCTCGATGCCTCGTTCGACCGACAAACGCAGCGCCTGGACCCGCGCGACCGGCGCTTTACGCGCGAGCTCGTTTACGGAATGCTCCGGCGTCGAGCGTGGATCGACGCGCTGCTCGAGCATCGCGTTCGCGGTGGCTTCCCCCGTCTCGATCCCGACGTGCACGACCTGCTGCGATTGGGCGCGTATCAGCTGCTCTACATGCGCAGTGTACCGCCGTACGCGGCGATCGCGCAGACGGTGGAGCTCGCGAAGCGCCGTCACGGTATGGGACCCAGCCGCCTCACCAACGCGGTGCTGCGGCGGCTCGACCGCGAGGGAGGCGAAGCGGGAGACGCGCTCACAATCGACATGCCGGCGGATCCCATCGACGCGCTCGCCGTCGTCGAGTCGCATCCTCGATGGCTCGTGGCGCGGTGGGTCGCGCGGTGGGGCGAGGAGGAAACCAGGCGACTGCTTCGGGCCAACAACACCGAGCCGCCGCTGGTGGCGCGACCGATTCACGCGGTCCGGGAACAGGTAGAGGCGATGCTCGAAGGCGCGGGTGTGACCGTGTCGGACGCCCCCTTGGTGAACGACAGCATTCTCTTCGCCAGTCCCGTCTCTGCGCTCACCGAGCTGGGCGCGTTTCGGCAGGGGCTGTTCCACCTGCAGGATCCGGCGTCGACGCTGGTCACGAAATACGCCGCCGTCCCGGAGGGCGCACTGGTAGCCGATGTCTGCGCGGCACCGGGCGGAAAATCGATCGAGCTTTCCCGGCGCGCCAAGTTCGTGTTCTCGAGCGATCTGTCGTTCGCCCGGATGCGGCGCATTGTGGAGAACGCAAAACGGCTCGAACTGCCGACGATCCTGCCGTACGTCGCCGATGCCCGCCGGCCCGCGCTTCGGGCAGTGGACGCGCTGCTCATCGATGCGCCATGTACCGGAACCGGCACGTTCCGGCGGCATCCCGACGCCAGATGGCGATTGAAGACGTCGGATCTGGCCGTGATGGCGGCACTGCAGCGCGAGATTCTTCGATCGGCGTCCACCGCGGTGAAACCCGGGGGGCTGCTGGTGTACAGCACGTGCTCGTTGGAGACCGAGGAGAACGACACGCAGGTCGAGCGCTTTCTCACCGAGCATCGGGACTGGCGGCTGGAACCTCCCGCGGACGGCGCGGTACCCAGCACCGTGCTCGATGCCGGCAGACTGCGCGTGCTGCCTCAGCGGCATGGAACCGACGGCGCATTCGCCGCCAGGCTCCGGAGGATGCCGTGACGTGGCGCGGCCGTTTACGGCGCTTGCTGCCCTACGTCATCGCACTCGTCGGCGGATTCCTGCTCGCGTATCTGATCGTGGCGTTCGTCGTTTTTCCTGCTGGCGTGATTCCGCAGGACGTGCGAGTGCCAAACGTGATGGGGTTGACCTTCAGCGACGCGTCACGGCAGCTGGAAGCGAAAGGATTCAAGGCCGACCGCGGCGAAGCCCGCTTTCATAACGCCGCCCCGAAAGGAACCGTGCTCGAGCAGAGCCCGGTGGCGGAGAGCCGGGAGGTTCCCGGTACGCGGGTGACACTGGTGGTCAGCGCCGGACAGAAGTACGGAACGATCCCGGGCGTGATCGGGATGACGCGAGAGCTCGCGTTGAACGCGCTGGAGGTCGCCGGCTTTGACGCGGGCGACGTGACTGAGCGACCCAGCAACGAGCCGCGCGGCGCGGTCATCGACGCGCGCCCGCGCCCGGGGACGCAGGCGCCGATGCCGAGCGCCGTGGCGCTTGTCATCAGCGCCGGGCCGACCACCGTCCTGGTTCCTGATCTCGTGGGACGTCCGCTCTCCGACGCGACGCAGTTGCTGCGTCAGGTAGGCCTCATGGTGGGCGAAGTGGCGTACGCGGGTGGGGGCAGCGCGATTGCCGACGCCGCCGCGGTGGTGGGAGCGCACTCGCCTCCGGGTGGAAGCCAGGTGGCTGCGGGCTCGCGGGTGAACATCACGGTGGGCGGACGCACGCCATGACGGCACGCACGGTCGCGCGCGGCCACGCAATGCGGCGAGTGCGCCTGGCGCCGTCCCTGCTGAGCGCCGACTTTGCGCGACTCGCGGACGACGTCGCGATGTGCGAAGCGGGCGGTGCTGACTGGCTGCACGTTGACGTGATGGACGGCCGGTTCGTCCCGAACCTCACGTTTGGCGCCAAGGTTATCGAGACAGTGCGGAAGCTGACGACGTTACCGCTGGACGTGCACCTGATGGTCGTGGAACCGGAGCGGTATTTCGACGATTTTGCCGCTGCGGGCGCGTCCGGGCTGACGATCCACGTGGAAGCTGCGCCGCATTTGCACCGGCAACTGCAGCGGATTCGTGAATTGGGCTGCGCCGCGGGCGTCGCGCTCAATCCGGCCACATCGCTCGAGACCGTCCGCGAGGTCATCGCGGAACTCGATCTGCTGTTGATCATGAGCGTCAACCCGGGCTTCGGCGGCCAGAAGTTCATTCCGGCCTCACTCGACAAGATCGCGCGCGCGCGCGCGATGCTCATCGACGCCGGGTCGCATGCGGCACTGGAAGTGGATGGCGGAATCAATCGCGACACTGTCGCGGGCGTCCACGATGCCGGGGCGGACACATTCGTGGCCGGCCACGCCATCTTCTCTGCCCGCGATCCGAAAGGGGAGATCGCCGCCCTGCGCGCGGCATGCGCCACCACGGTGTGAGGCGCGCATGACCCTTCGACAGCAATGGACGGCCGTGGTCGGCATCGTGCTGGTCGTGACGGCGGCCACGGGCTTCGGCGCCTATCTCATGCGCGACCAGCTGTTCCCCATCGAGGTGGGATCGCGCGCGCCTGAATTCCGAGCACGCACCGTGGACGGCACGCGCCAGGTGCGAACGCTCAAGGATTACGCTGGCAAAGTCGTGGTCCTCAACATCTGGGCGACGTGGTGTGCGCCATGCATCGTCGAAATGCCAAGCTTCGAGCGGCTGCACCAGCAGGTGGCCGACACCAACCTGAAGGTCATCGCGATCAGCATCGACGACGTGGTGGGCGCCGACTCGGTGCGCACATTTGCGCGCGGGCTTGGCGTCACCTTCGACATCCTGCTTGACTCGACGCACGCCATCGAAAGGACGTATCAGGTGACGGGATATCCCGAAACGTTCGTCATTGCGCGTGATGGCACGATCCGGAAGAAATGGATCGGCCCTTCCGACTGGTCGTCGCCCGCGAACGTCGCGCTCGTGCGCGGGTTGCTGGCCCAGTGACGGCGCGCCAGCCGGAAAGCTTCCGACGTCGCCTGGTGTCGGCCTTCACTCATCGGCTGCCTCTGAAGGCCGCCGCCGTGCTGCTCGCCATGGCGCTCTGGTTCGTCGTGGGAACACGTGAACCCCGGGAGGAGTACGCGCCCGTGCGTTTCGCGCCACAACTCGACAGTGCGCTCGTACTGCGCGACCCGACGCCCGCGATCACGGCGCACGTGATGGGGCGACCGAGCGAGATTCTCAAGCTCGCGAACAAGCCACTCATCATCAGGCGGCCGCTGGCAGGCGACGTACCCGACACGCTGACGCTCGCGCTCCGCGCTTCGGACGTCGAGGTGCCGGAGAACGTCGAAATCATCGTCCGCGAGGTGTACCCACAATCGTTGACGCTGCATTTCGAGCCGACGGCCACCCGTCGCGTACCGGCACGATCGGCACTGCTGGTGCGCGTCGCGACCGGCACTCCCGCTGTAATCGTCCACCTCGATCCGGATAGTGTGACCGTGCTGGGGCCCCGCCGCGCGGTCGCACAGGTGCGGTTCATTTCGACGGTTGCCGATAGCATCGCGCTCGACACGCTGGTGCACCTCGTGGACCTCGACACGGCGGGACGCGGGGTGACGGTGCGTCCCTTTCAGGTGAAGGCGCGATTCGGCCGAGCGCGCCCATGACCCGAGTGCTGGGCATCGAAACGTCGTGCGACGAGACGTCGGTCGCCGTCCTCGACGGCCATGGCGACGACAGCGAGCTCCGGTCGCTGGTGATTCTGTCCCAGGACGTCCATCGCATTTTCGGTGGCGTGGTCCCCGAACTGGCATCGCGCGCGCATCTGACGTCCATCGAGCCCGTGATGCGCCGCGCGTTGAGCGAAGCCAAGGCGGAGCTGAGCTCCGTTGACGCGATCGCAGCCACGATCGGCCCCGGACTGGTCGGTGCGTTGCTTGTGGGAGTCAGCTTCGGCAAGGCGCTGGCGGCCGCGCTGGATCGCCCCATCGTTGGCGTGCATCACATGGAAGGGCACCTGTTCGCTGCCGCGCTCGAGCATCGCGACGCGGTGCCACCGTTCACGGCACTCCTCGTTTCCGGCGGACACACGATGATCGTGGACGCCGAGGCGTGGGGCCGGTACCGCGTGCTGGGGCGCACGCGCGACGACGCGGCGGGCGAAGCGTTCGACAAGGTCGCGAAACTGCTTGGCCTTCCCTACCCCGGTGGTCCGCACCTCGAGCGTCTGGCGCAGGACGGCAGGCGTGGCGGCCTGCGTTTCGCGCGCCCGATGCTGCGCCGAGACCAGCGGCCAGGGGATCCGGATTACTTCGACGTGTCGTTCAGCGGCCTGAAGACGGCGGCGCTGAATGCGTCGAGAAAATCGGACGGGTCGGCAGCGGCGCGCGCCGAGATCGCTACGGCGTTCCAGGACGCGTTGGTCGACACGCTCGTCGAGAAGACCGCGCGCGCCGCCGAGCACTTCGGACGCCGGCGCGTGGTCCTCGGCGGCGGCGTGTCGGGCAATCGCGCGCTGGTCGAAGGCATGCGCGCGCGCATGGCGACGCTGGGCGCCGACGTTTATGCTCCGAGCGGGCGGCTGGCCACCGATAATGCCGCCATGATCGCGCGGGCGGGACTCTTTCACTTCGAGCGGGGATTCCGGTCGGGACTCGACCTCAATGCGTATGCCTCACTGCCACTTCCAGGTTTGATCGCGTGACGTCATTCGTCCTCGCCGCTGTGGGCCCCATCGTTCATCATCCCTTCCAGTTCGGCATCGGCCCGCTGCAGTTCACGGGCTTCGGGATCGCGGTGGTCCTGGGATTCGTCGTCGCACAGATGATCTCGCAGGAGGAGATGAAGCGGCTGGGATACGATCCCGACCCCATCGCCGACATGATCTTTGGCGCCATCGTCGGTGGATTGCTCGGGGCCAAGCTGTATTTCGTGGTCGTGCTGGGCAACTGGGACGCGTTGTTCACTCGCGGCGGATTCGTGTTCTGGGGCGGGTTGATCGGAGGCGCCGTCGGCGTGTTGCTGATCGCCAGACGCAAGCGCGTGCCGGTGTGGCGCACGCTGGAAGTAGGCGCGCCGGCCCTCGCCGCGGCGTACGCCGTGGGACGCACGGGCTGTTGGGGCGTGGGCGACGACTACGGGCGGCCGTGGGATAGCCCGCTCGCGGTCCAGTTTCCGCAGGGCGCACCGCCCTCCACCGCCGGCATCATGCAGCAGGAATTCGGCGTGCAGTTCCCGCCCGGAACCGACCCGAACTCGGTGGTCGCCGTGCACCCCACGCAGCTGTACGAGGTGGGCATGGGCATCGTGATGTTCGCGATTCTCTGGAGAATGCGACGCCACCATCACGCGGAAGGCTGGCTGTTCGGCGTCTACTGCGTGCTCGCTGGCATCGAGCGCTTCGTCGTGGAGTTCTTTCGCGCGAAGGATGACACGCTCCCCATCGGCATCACGATTGCGCAGGCCATCGCGCTCGCGGTGATCGCGCTCGGCATCGGAATACTGCTGTCGCGACGGCGGGCAAGGCCTACCGCGCCGTCAGCCGTCGGCGCGTGAGTTCGACGGGTCGCGCGCGAGCGCAGCCTCGAGTCGCTCGATTTTTCGCAGTAAAACGTCCTGCGCCGAGCGCATTTCGGCGAGTTGCGCTTCCACGAGTGCCGTCGCCGTGGGATCGGACGGGATCGTCGGCAATGACACCGCGCGCTTGGGCCAGAAGGTTTTGATGAGCGCGATGATGAACAACACCAGCAGGACCAGCTGCGACAGCAGCGTTTCAACCGTCGGATAGAGTCCAAGGACGTCCACGTGCGGGCCGCCGGGGATGATCGTGATCGAGACCAGGTTCCCCTCCTGCAGCTCGCGCATGCCCTTCCCCATGAAGACGAAGGCCATGTAGTACAGCAGGACGCTCGTCACGGCGAATAGCTGACGCAGTGGAACGCGAACGCCGAAGCGATAGAACAGCGTGAAGATCACAGCGAGCGCGACACCGCCCGCGAGAATGCCGAGGGTGATGGGCAACAGTACGCGCGCGCCCTCGTTGAACAGCGCCTGGTAGAACAATGCCGTTTCGGCGCCTTCTCGGTACACCGCCAGGAACGCAACGAACGCCAGTGCGCGCCCACCACCGTGCTCGAGCGCGTTCGTGACCTTTTCGCGAATGAACTGCTGCCATTTGGCCGCTTCCACTTTCGATATCAGCCAATAGCTCACCGAAAAAAGCACGGCCACCGCGATGAGCAACGTGATGCCCTCGATTGCCTCGCGCGTCGCCGGCATCGCGGAGAGAACCGTCTTGAGCACCACCGCCGTCACCGCGCTGGCGGCGAGCGCCGCGCCAACACCAATCCAGATGGAGCGGAGACGCTCACGGTGTCCCGTCTTGAGCAAGAACGCCACGATGGCGCCGATGACGAGGATGGCCTCGAGCCCCTCGCGGAAAATGATCAGGAAGGATTGCCAGAACGCCTCGAGTCCGCTGCCGGTCGGGCGAGTGAGTTCCACGACCGACGGCATCGTGGACTCGAGCAAGTCGCGCGCGCGCTCGGCGGCGCGAATGTCTCCCGAACGTACGGCGCCACGGAAGTCCGCGAACAACTTCTCCATGTTCGCAATGAGGCCCGGACTCTTCGCGCGCGCGCGCGTCTCCATGGGCTCGAAGGTGATGTAGGCATCGAACGCACGGTCGCCGGCGTCACCCGTCCTGCCGCTGCGCGCCGCGGTGAGCGACTGATCGAGCAACACGAGAACTTCGCGGGCCACGTGCGCGGCATCATCAGCTCGCCCCGCCACTGCGGGTGAGCCGCGCGGCAGCTGCTTGAATGGCATGCTGCGCAGATACGCGACGACGTTGCGCAGTTGTACAGGCGTGAAGACCGGGGCGGGCGGCATGGCGGTTCCCGCAATGCCGTCCCGAACGACCGTCGCCAGATCGCGATCGCTGTGCGTGGCCTGAAACCCGAACGAACCGATCTCCTCGGGAAGACGCGTGAGCGATCGCGCAAAGGCACCGTCACCTGCACCCAACGCTCCGTGACACTGCATGCAGTTCTGCGCGTACAGGCCCTCGCCCTCGGCGAGATGCGCCGCCGTGGCGCGGAGGGACATGAGGTACGACACGATGTTCCAGCGCTGCGCGGCGCTGAGCGAAGCGCCGTACCCCGGCATTGGCGTTCCACCAATCCCGACGGACACGATGCGGTACATCGTCGCCGGTGAGACGTCGTACATTGCGGCCGCGTCGCCTATGGGCGGCGGCCTGGGGGTCATCGCGCGCCCCGCTGCACCGTCACCACGGCCGGCTACGCCATGACAGGACGCGCACGTGGACTGGTAGAGGCGTCGCCCTTCCGGGAGATCGATGGCCTTCTCCGGCAGCTCGAGGGCCGCCTCGCTGCCCAGCGTCGCGGCAAACCGCCGCTCGAGTTCTTTCACCCGATCCGGCGGCTCGCGCTTCGCCACCGCAGCGAGGAGGGAGTCCAAAAGTGCCAATGCCGCCTCTGCCTTCTCGCCAGGTAGCCGCGCCGCCTGCGAACGCGCGTCCGCCAGAAAATCCGACGCTTCCCGGTACTCGATGTCCGAGATCAGCTTGCCTTGGGCGTCGACGCCGCGCGCGTATTCCTCGACGGCGACATTGACAATATTCGCCACTCGGCGCACCGGATTCTCCTGTGCGGCGAGTGCGCTGGCACCCAGAAATGCAGCGGCCAGGACCGCGGCCATGAGACGGCTACCCATTGCCGAGTGAATGTATCGGGATTCCTGAAACAGAGGTAGCGGGGACGGCCTGACGCGTCCTCGCCTGCATCGTCCGCCGGGCGAGCGTCAGCTGCGAGGCAGGACGTCCACCACGGATCGAAGCGAAATCCAGCAGCGATCCGCGGCGTCGAATACTGCGGCGAGTTGGGTGGTCCACCCGCGCCAGGCATCGAGTCTGCGCTCCGGCTCGGCATCGGCGATCTGCGCCGCGCGCTCAGACAGCAGGCTCAAGGCGTGCGCGTAGCCGCGTACACGCTCCACCAACTCGGCTTTCAGCGCGCGCTTCGCCGATGGCCGGTTGTCAGGCCACTCCGCAACGATACGATCGACGGCGCGGTCGAGCGCGCGTGCGAGATCGGTGGCGTCGAACGCGTTCACCCTGCCTTCCGCCGTGCGGGCATCGGCGGCCCGTCGTCGGGCCTCGAGCAGCGGATGGAACAGCAGCGACTGTGAGCTTCCGCCCCGCCGCGTGGATCCCAGTGCCCGCAGCGCGCGCGTCAACTCAGGCAGCTCGCCGTACTCCACCTCATTCGGATGCCTCGACCGCTCTTCGTCCACCTTATGCTCCGAGGATCGCGCCAACCACCGCGTCCGTGTCGGACAGATCTTCGAACGCCGCGACGGGACCATGCTGGAGAAGCTCGTTCACCGTGTAGCGGCCGGTCGCGACGCCAATCGCGCTGGCGCCAATGGCTTTCCCGCACGTGAGATCGTTCGGCGTGTCCCCAATGACAACGACGCTGGTGCCCGGCAGGTCGATCCCGAGCTGTCCCTTGGTGCGATCGCGCGCAATCGCCGGCAGCTCGGGCCGGTGTTCGTGGTCTGAACCGTATGCACCGATTCTGAATCGCGAAAAGTCCACGCCGACCGCGGCGAGCTTGGCTCGCGCTCCCGGCTCGAGGTTCCCCGTGAGAAGGCCGAGGATCACGCTGCTGCGGGACTCGAGCTCGTCCAGCAGCTGGGGCACGCCGGGCAGCGTCCGTGGCCGATAGCGCGTATCCGCCAGCTCTTCGTGCAGGTACTCCAGATATCGCGACAACAGGTGCTTCATGTCGGCGTCGATGCGCGCGTCGCCGTGACCCGCCAGTCGCATGAGCTCCCGCACGATCTGTGGATCGGTCTTGCCGTCGAACCGATAGTCGTCTGCATTTACGCCGCCCAGTACCTCGACGAGCGCGCGATCGATGGCCCGGCGGCCGGCGCGGTCCGAGAGCAGCAGCGTACCGTCGATGTCGAAAAGAACGAGCTTCATGATTCCGCCGATGCAGGTACCCGCGTCAGCAGGACGCCACCGACGATGGTGAGTGCGCCGATGGTCTGCCACGCAGTAGGTGTCTCGCGCAGCGTGAGCCAGGCCACGATGAGGGCGATCATGGGCTGGAGGTTGGCGAACAGCGCGGTTCGTGTGGGCCCGAGCACCTTCACACCGCGATACCAGAGGATGTACGCCACCACGAGCCCGCCCAGTCCGCCGTACACCATGGATGCCCATCCGGATATGGGAACGGCGCCCCAGTCCACGCTTTGGATGGAACGCGCGCCGACTGCCGCGAGCACCAGCGAACCGCCCACCATGCTGAGCCCTATCACCCAGAATCCGCCCAGGCGTTTCGTGTACGGAACGAGGAGCACCGTGTAGATCGCCCAGCACACCGATCCAGCCAACACGAGCAGGTCGCCGAGCAGCGAGCCACCGTTGGAATTCCCGCCGCTCGTGGCGCGGCCCAGCACGATGAGGCCGACACCAAAAATGGAGAGCGCGATTCCGATCATGCCGCGCCGGCTCACCCGTTCGATCCCAGCAAGTCGTCCCAGCAAGGCGATGAGCGCGGGCGACCCGCCGACCACGAGTGCGGCTTCACCAGCGCGCGTGCGCGAGATGCCTTCAGCGAAGAAGAGCTGATAGACGCCATTGCCCAGCGCGCCGAGCGCGAGAAGCGCCCACACGTCGCGTCGCGCGGGCGGCACACCGCCCCAGATCAGCGCGATGACGATGAGTGCGACCGCGGCGAGCGCCACGCGCACGCCATTGTAGGCGAGCGGCTGAATGAGTGAGGTGCCGAACTTGATGACGCTGTAGTTGACGCCCCAGATCAGGGCCATCACGACAACGGCGACTTCCGCGACGAGGACCTTCTTTCGAGATGTCGCGGTTGTCATGGACGGCGATTCATTGCGTTGGAAAAGTAGACGCCCATCTGAGGGCAGTCTATGTTGCGCACCATGCAAGTGTCCTTCGCGCTCTTCGCGGACGCCGCCAATCTTTCGCAGGAAGGAAAGCTCAACGTGCTCGGCGTCTTCGACGCTCTGCAGGTTGCCACGTTGCCCGCGGTGCATCCCCGCGCGCACCTGGTGGTGCATCTCAAGGGGTCAGCGACCGACGTGGGACGGCACAGGGTGACGCTGCGGTGGATCAATCCGGAAGGGAGCGAGCTCTGGACCAGCACCGGTGAGCTCAATGTGGGTCAGCCGCCGGCGGGCGTGACGGACATGGATTTGCCCCTCATCGCGCAAATCGATCTGCCCATCGACGCGGCGGGCGCGTATCAGATGACGGTGTCGCTGGATGATCAGCCGAGCGCCCAGGTTCCGGTACAGGTGCGATCTGTGCAAGCCGTGAGGCCACCGGGAGGAATGTTCTCTTAGGTGCGGGGGAACGGGAACGTGGAAACCGTTTCCTCTTTCCTCTTCCCTGTGCCCGCCTTACAGCACCCGCTTCGCCTTGAGAAACCGCGCGCGCAGTTTCGCCACGTACGGATCCTTCGCATCATCGAGATTCTCGTTCGCGAACCCGCCGCGCCCGAGCGCCAGGTGTACCAGCCTGCGGCCGCCGAGCGCGATGGCCACGTGGGTGACCTTGTGGTCCTCGCGATCGCTGAAGAAGGCGAGATCCGCGGGCTGAAGCGACAGGAGCGCGCCCGCCTCGCGTCCCGTCTCCGATTGCTGCCAGGCGTCACGCGGCAGCGCAACGCCGTGGAGTCCGAAAATTGACTGCACGAAACCGGAGCAGTCGGCGCCCCACGGCGTGATGCCGCCCCAGAGGTACGACGTGCTCTCGAACAACTCCTGTCCGGAGCGGGTGATCGCGACCGCCTCCGCGGGAAACCGCGTCGGCATTTCGGTTTCGTTCACGACTTCGCCGCTCTTCACGACCTCTTCGGGAGACAATCGCGCCCCAAGCGGCATGCGTCGCCTGATTCCATTCGGCGTCCGCGTGGTGCATCCGAGCGACACGCGTGTCACCTCGGCGCTGCGCCGGCTCGTGGATGAGGGGACCGGCGAAAGGAATCCCTGGTGCATCCATCCTTCATAGCCATCCACGCCGCGTGCCAGGAACCAGTCGTCTTGTTGTTCCAGCAACTCCACCTCATGTCCGGAGAGCCGCTGCGAAACCTGGGTGCTGGCGACATACGGTTCGATGTGCATCGGTGCGATTGCGGAGCGCACCGTCGCGCGGCCGGGCGCGGCCAGTCCCGCCATCGTCACCGCGTGTCCGCCAACCCCGGCACGCCCTCGCGACCCACCGCAAGGCGGACCCCACGCTCGATGGCGTCCTCCAGAGCAGCCACCGCGGTGATCTCGACGGACATCAGCGCGCCAGGCGGACCATCTGGCTGTGCCAGCGCGAAGACCATGTCGCCATCGAACGACGTTCCCACCGGCGTGATGCGTCGGAAGAGCGCCGCGCCCGCGGCGCGCGCGAGCTGGGACAGTTCGCCTCGATCGAGCGACATGTTCGTGGCGACGACACACAATGTCGTGTGCTGCGGCGTGACGGAACCGAAGCGGGCCGAAGCACCCAGCCGCGCCAGCGACTCTCTGCTGTCCAGGAACGAGCCGTTCTGATCACGTGCGCCAGCGATGATTTTCCCGTCGGCGGCGCGAATGTCACCCAGTGCGTTCACCACCGCCATCGCGGCAACGATCGCGTCCCCTGTCCTGTGGATGGCGCAGCCGAATCCCCCCTTCATGGCATTCGCTCGTCCCGCGCCCTTTCCAACGGTCGCTCCAGTGCCGGCGCCGACGGACCCTTCCTGCACGCTCGTGGGCACGGCGGACTCACACGCCGCGTACGCCATGTCCGGCGTAGGGCGCGCCCGGAAATCACCGAACGCCAGATCGAAAATCACGGCCGCCGGCACGATGGGGACCACCCCACCCCCGACGTCGAATCCGCGCTTCCGCTCTTCCATCCAGCGCATGACGCCGGCAGCCGCGTCCAGCCCGTAGGCGGAACCGCCCGTCAGGAGAATGCCATCGACTCGCCCGGACTGGTGCGTCGGCGACAGCGCTTCGATCTCACGCGTCCCCGTAGCGCGCCCAAACACGCAGGCCGCGCCGCGATGCGACGCGTCGATGCCGCGGATCACCGTAAGACCGGTGCCTCCCCGCACGTCGGTGGCATGTCCGATGGCCAGGCCGACCGCTGAAAAATCGGGAGTCGTCACGCCACAAAAGTGGCGCGCTGCGCGCGTCCGCGCGTCATTGCGCCGGCGCTGACGATGGCGGAGTCGCCTTGCCCCGACATTCGCGACAGAGTGTGATGCCCCGCATGTTGCACATGATGCAGATGAATTCGCCGCATTTGGCGCAGGGATAACCCTCCGACGCGCGTTCTTCGTTCCCGCACGACCGGCAGATCATTGCGTCCTTCTCTTTCAATTGCGCCATGCGCTGAATCTAGAAGCGCCAGGTCTTGAAGAGCGAGAGACCCCACTGCGACGGCGTCTGCACGATCCGGCCTGCGGCGGCACCCTGGCGGCAGCTCGCGACACTCGGCTCCTTACCCGCCTTGATGGACGCGTCACGCGAGAGCCGGTACTCCAGCTTGCCGCTCAGGCCCTCGAGCCAGTCATTCCCGGTGGTCTGATCGGTCGAGCGAAACTGGCACAGACCTGTCGTCAGGCTCACGAACAGGTTTTCGCTGATTTGTTTTTCGCCCCCCAGGCGAGAGGTCCAGAAAATCTCCCCGAGCGCGTCGCCGCGGTTCTCGCCCAGAACGGTGGAAGCATTGGTGGATCCCGGCTGCAGGAGCAGAAAGTCGCCGCCGGCGCCAACCAGGTTTCGCAGGCTCGCCGCGGCAACCGTCTGCAGCGATGGCGCGAGCGTCTGCACGGCGAGCTCCAGTGAGCTCTTGTCCTTGCCGCCGAGTACGAAGTTGGGCTGACCGAAAATCAGATAGCTCACCAGATCTGACTGAGAGAGCGCGAAGCTCTCGGCGCTCTCGAGGATGACGATCGGATTCGGGTAGAGCGGACCGGTGAGGCGCACGCGAATGCGAAGATCGGCCTTGTCGGCCGTCCGGACGGTGTGCAGCGCGCTGATGTTGAGCTCCGGAGCCAGATCGGGCGTTCCGAAGAAGGTGATTGTTCCACCCTCGACCGTGAATTCACGCTGGACAAGACCGAGCGCCAGCGTGTACGTGCCGCGCTCGGCGCGAAGTACGCCATCGAGCACGGGGACCGAGGCCGCGTCGCTTTCCGCCAGTGAGCCGAAGGCGATGTTCAAACCACGCCGCTGACGGCTCTGCACGGTGAGTCCGCCACCCAACTTGATGTTGGCCTCGCGTGAGCGGAGCCATACTTCGTCACCGAGGGTGACGCGAACCCCGTTGATGATGATCGACTCCAGCAATCCGGATGAGCTGCCTACCTCGTCGCTGGCGAATGCCGTGTCGCGCATGGGTACCGTAAAATCCACGACCTGTTTGCGCGCGATCTCTGGATCGGGCAGATACACCGTGCCGCGGTCCACGATGAGCCCGCCGCTGAGCGTCGCGCCCCGAAGTCGTCCCCGCAATTGCAGTCCAGACGGTTCGGTGCTGACGTCCAATCGCGCCAGCGAACGCCGGTCAAGCGCATGGAAGGCGCGCGCGTAGAGACTCAGGTTCAGATAGGGATTCGACAGGTCGCGATACGCGACGTGGCCCGAAAGTGAGATCGAGTCCGCGGCACCGGCCCCACTCCACCCGACGAACCGCCGGATGGCGAGACTGTCCGCGTGCCCGAACACCTGGGCGTCGACGTTGATGCCCCGCACACGGATGCCGAGCGAATCAACCGTGACCTCGCCATTCTCGACTTTGAACGCACCAGTCACATCGGGATGCTTCCATGAGCCGGCAATGTCGATGTTCGCGACGAGTTGTCCGGTGGCATCCCGCAGCCCAGGCACGAGCGCTTCGATGATGTTGAGGCTCGCGCTGTCGGTGCGAATGGTGGCCCGCAGCGAATCGTCCAGCAATTGCGCGCCGAAATACTGCAGTTTGATGGGGAGCGATCCGCGCGCGAGGAGGGCGGTACGGGCCCCGGGCGCCAGATCCAACGACACAGCCGCGCGGTCGTTGATGTACTCGGCGCTGGCAGTCACGCGCTCCAGCGACACACCGCCGTAGCGAAGGCCGCGCAAGGTTGCCTGCAGGTTCATCACCGGCGCCGCGCTTGTCCCGGCGCCCTGCGCGGTCACCTGGGCCCAGCCGGACATTGTCTTGCGCAGCTGTGCGATGCGGCCAACGTCATACAGCGGGACGCTATCGGCGCGCAGCAGCATGCGCGCCGGTCCGTTGGCGGGAACCGAGCCTTCCATGCTCACTCGGGCGCCGCGGCCGTTGCCGAGCACCAGAGAATCCATGGCGAACCCGCTGCCCTGCTGCTGGACGGTCGAGATCCCCATCAGGGTCCAGCGACTGCTGTCGGTGACAAGCGCCAGATTCCTGACGACGATGGTCGCCTGCGACTCGGCCATGGCAAGATCCCCGCTGGCCGACAATGCCACGCCGTTGATGGCGAGCGCACCAAACGTGAAAGCGCCTCGGCGTGCCGCGTCCAGACGCACCGACGCTCCGACGGTATCGAGTCTCATGCCGCCCAGATTGAGCGCGCGGAATCGAATGGACGCGGCGCCGGAAGGACCGCCCTGCAGATTCGTCAATGCAAAAGTGCCCGAGATCTCGCGGCCTGCTTCGCGCCGGACAAAAACGTTACTGCCGGTCAGCAGTCCGGTCAGATCCAACGCCTGGAGGGATCCCGTCACAACTCCCGCGACCGTCAGCGAACCCGAAATCGAATCCGCCGCTGCTGCCTGCGTCGCGCTGAGGGTCGATGTGAGTTTTTCGACATAGCGCCGGAGTCCGCCCAGTGAGTCCACCGTCACTTCGTAGTGCAGCGAATCGGACACCCGGTTCGTGAGCCCCAGCGCTCCGCTGGCCGTGATCCTGGCCGCCACGCTCTCGACGAGCAGCGTATCCACGTACATGCGGCCATCCGCGAATCGGGCGCGCATCTGCGACGGAAAGATCCGGAATCCCTCCACCTCGGAACGCTGTAGCAACGCGGTCGCGCTGCCGTGCAACGTGCCGATGTCATTTGTGTCCGCGCGAATGTCGATCTGGTACGTGCCGGTGAGCGTCGCACGCGGCGCGTTGTCCTTCGCGATGAGACGGGACAGATCCAGTGCCTCCAGGCGTCCGCTGCCCTTCGCGGCGACGCTCAGCGGATAGGCGTCCACAGTCCCGTTGTATGTGACCTTGCCTGCGGGACCCTGAAGCTGGGCGGTCAATTGCAGGTCGTTCGTCGTGCCTTTGGCCTGAATCGGTCCACTGAACAATCCCTTCAGGCCCAACGGGTACGCCCGAGACATCATGTCCATCGAGAGCGGCTCGGCGTTCACGGCGACGTCGTACGTCATGAACTCTTTGCCCCAGGTCACCCGGCCGCTGCCGGTGACACGGGTGGGGTCGCCCGGGCCGTTGCGATGCGTGACGTCGGCCTCGGAGAAGCGCACGTCGAGCCACGACGAGTCGAGCGTCGCGACGCCGGCCACGGTGCCGCCGAGCCGGGGAAACGCCGGGAACAGATACTCGATGGAGCGCAGGTCGAGCGACGTCACGTCCACGTCAAATCCGTGAAAGGACGTGAACGCCGGAAAGAGGATGTCCAGCTCACCGCGCCCCTTGAACCGCGACACTGCCCCGCGCACGTGTGTGTCGCGCCAGGTCATCTCGGACTCATCGACCACGAAATGCGTGAGCGGACCGCCGGGGCCTCGCGCATAGCCGACCAGATCACCCTGCCAATCGACCGAGAAGTCTTCGCCGGCCAGGGTACGCAGCAGGTCAAAGTTCACCGGCGCCGCGCGCAGATCCACTTTGCGCACCTCGAGCACCGGCCCGCCGACCACGAACGTCATGGCGCCCGTGAGACGCGACTTGGTGCTCCGCACATCCATCTCGGTCAGCGCGTACTCGAAGTTGTGCAGATCGGCCATGTTGTTCGTGATGCGCAGCTTGGTGCGTCCGCCACCATCGCGCGGCAGCGTGGGATAGACCCACGCGACATCCTTCAGGGCGATGGAATCGCCGACGACGCGGATGTCCACGCGAACGGGCAGCAGGCTTCCCCACCAGATTTTTCCCTGCGCACTTCCCGTGGATGCGGGCAGATCGAAGTGCTTCATGTCGATGAACACGGAGTCGCCAAGCTTGCGCACCACGCCGCGCGCGTGGCGGAACGAGAACGGTGGCTCCTGTTCGTCCACACTGAGCGAGTCGATTACGAAGAGCTGGCCAAATTCCGTGCTGTCGGGATGCGCGATGCGCACGTGCGACAGGAATCCTGACGCCCGCGACCACCGATACGTGTGTGTCAGGCCCTCGGACGTGCGGCGGATTTCGCGATCGGAGCGCGCAAGATTGTACCGGATGGAGCTGTCGCGTTTGGCGCCGCGCAGCGAATCGTTGGGAGACCACGGACGTGTGATGAGGAACGAGCCGTTGCGGACGCGCACGGAATCGAGGACGACGAAGTCGCCAAAGCTTCGCCCGGGCACGCCGGGCGTCGATGGACCGCTCGACCTGAAGATGCGCTGGAAATTCCAATCGCCCTGCTCGTACTGCTTCAGCCGGAACAGCGGGCGCTCGACCCGCACATTTTTCAGCAGTAGCCGGCGGTCGATCAGATCTCGTGGATCGTATTCCAGGGACACCCGCCCCGTGCTCACGAGCAAACTGTCGTCAGCCCCCCGAATGGCGAACGAGTCGATGGTAATGCCCGTGAAGAACCCGCTCCGAATGCGCCCGATGTAAATCTTTCCATCCACCCGGCTGGCGACTTGTTGCTGGATGATGGAGCGAATCTGCTCGCGGCCGACATCGGTGCCCACGCCAACGCTGATCGTCACGGCCGCCACGAATACAATCGTGAGGAGCGTGATAGCGCTGACGAGAACGACAAGATGCCGGCGTTTCATGACTAGAAGTCAGGGCCGATGGAAAAGGTGAACGTGAGCCGCTGGAAAAACCCGGTGCGGGTCGGCGGCAGGAACTCGCCATCGCACGGCGCCGACCCGATCTGTTCGAGTCTGTTTTGGGTCGACGGGCCCCGCCTGTAGGTGACGGTGTTGTTCGGCGTCGCGCAAGCGAGCGTCTGGACGTCGGGGTTGTAGTAGATGAGCCCCCCCACGCGTGGATAGCGGTTGTAGCCGATGTTGACCTGGACGGGGCCAACCGGGGTGAGCGCCCGAATGCCGAGGCCGGGCGTCCATCGAATACCCTGATCCGTGCTTTCGCGCGTCCACACGTTTCCTCCATCCACAAAAAGCGTGTACTGCAGCAGATCCGGAAAGAGGAACGGGTCGCGCACTCGGTACTCGATGTTCGCCACCGCCAGGTAGTTGCCTCCCAGCGGAACCGACCGATCCGGGGGAGCGATGCTGTCCGGCTGAGCGCTGACGAAGAAGCGAAACGTCGTGTCCGTCCCCGCGATTCCGAGGATCGTCGAATCCACGCTGGCGTTCGATGCGATATACACCAAACCGCCCAACTCGTTCTGTTGAAACCCACGTACGCTGGTGGGTCCACCCGCATACAGGCGCTCCTGGGGTGGGATGAAGCCGGGCCGGCCAGACGCGCTGAGCTTGCGCCCCAATGCCACTCCGCCGCGAACCCGCAACGCCAGGACGTTCTGCCACCCGAATGGAGCATACCAGGCGACATCGCCCGTCGCCTTGTTGAAATGCAGCGAGTCGGACGTGCCCAGTAGCCCTGACGCTGAACTCCGGACCTCGGTTCGAAACAGGTAACCCCGCGTGGGGCTGATCACGTTGTCGGTGCGCACACGCGCGACCGTCGCGCTCGCGACACCCAACGGCAATGCCTGTTGGATTCGATCGCGCGAGTCGGGGTCGCAGCGGTTGAACAGGGCGCAGAGTGCCGGCGCGTCTGCCTCGGTGCTGCCGTATTCGAACGCGTACCCCAATCGCAGAGGCGTTCGAAAGCCGATATCTCGTGCCGCCGAGAGATCGGCACCAACCTGGGTGGTTCGCAAAAATGCCTTGAACTCGCCGCGGCGCTCGCTGTACAGCGATGCTGTGGGAACCCAGCGTGTCCCGAGAAGGCGCGGCTGGCGAACGGCAAGCCCGGTGAAGTAGTAGAGCTTGCGGCTGAACTTGAAGTCCTCCTTTAGAGGACTGCTGCCGCCAAGCGTACACCAGTGCTTGGTAGTCTCGGTGGCGAGCGGCTCGCCATAACCGATCTTCGAGGCCTGTCCGGAGAGCTCCAGCCGGCGCGCGGTCCCGAACAGGTTCTTGTCGGTGTACTGCAAACGTACGCGCCCACAATCCAGCGTGGCCCAGCCGAACTCCGAGTCCAGCTGGCGCATGTAGTCCTCGGTCAGCCGAACCGCGAGAACGACGATCGTGTCGCCTGGTGGTTGAAGGCTGTCGGGTAACGGCGCGATCTCGATGTGCCGGTACGTGCCAAGCAGATAAAGATTCCGCTGGGCATCGGTGATGGCCTGGTCGCTGTACTGGGTGCCGGGCGCGATTCCCAACACCCGGCGAACCACCGGCTGCGCGAGCTGCTGCGAACGTCCTTCCACCGGCGTAATGTCGAACACCGGCTCGCCGAACCGGGCGCGCTTGCCGGGAAGCACGGTGATGAACGCATTGGCGCCGCCCGTGGCCGTCGTGTCCAGATCATGCCCTTTGACGTGGTCCGCCCGGTAATAGCCCGCGTTCCTGAGGCGGTGCACGATGGTATCGATGTCGGCTGCGTACAGGCGAAGGTCAAAGGGATCTCCAACCTCAAGCTGCAGCCGTCGCAGGATGTCGTTGCCCCCTGGGACCGTGTCCAGGCCCGTCACCGCGTACGACCTGACACGCGTCGGTGGCCCTTCGGCGATGCGGAAGATGACCTTCACCGTACTGCCCTCGATGGGCTGCACCAGAGTGTCCACGCGGGTCGAATAGAAGCCGCGCTGCCGATAGTACTCCTTCAGGCGGATGATGTCCCGGCCGAGCTCGGTGCGATTGAGGCACCGTTTTTCTCCCAGCGGCAAGTTCATCGTGCGCCGGGCGAGCGAAGATGGTGTGGTCACGACTCGCACCGCGAGATCGCCGCTTCCGATTGCGCGATTGCCTCGAAAATCGAGACTTCGGACCTCGAGGTCGCCACGCTCACAGGTTATGTCCTGAGCGCCCGCGAATGACGGCGCCGCCACGCTCGCCCCGGTCGCAAACAGCGCGATCGTGGCCGCGCGCAACGCTCCCTTTGTCATGCCTCTGGTGAGGTCCCCGCCACGCGCGCACGACGCCCCCGCTCCACCCGCAACGGGGTGCGCTGCATCATGAGGCGCGTTATGTAGAATGCGAACAACCCGGCACCGATCGCGAGGCCAATCGCGGGCACCAATTCGCTCAGCCCAAGCGGTCGCCGGTAGTAATACTCGACAGACCTGTCGCGACGAGGCGACGACGTCGGTTCAGACTTTGGCATTGTGAGTGCGGAGACGGACAGGCTGTGGCGGATAGGTGACGGTCATGATGGTGTCCGGACGCGGCGTAAGTCGGCTCGGCACATACAATTGACGCGTCGCAACAGCCTAAAGTAAGCTCTCGCTCGCTCGAGCGAGTGTCAACGGCGAGGTGGAGCCTTTCATGCGCGGATCAGCGTTTCTGGTGGGCCTTTCCCTGATGGCGGCGTGCGGCGGCGAGAACACCTCCACCGACCGCCGGACCATCATCGATTCTCGCGACAACGACGATCCTCGATCATTGGACCCCGCGCTCTCCACCGACGTTCCAACGGGCAGAGCGGTGGCGTACGTCTTTGACGGGCTCACCATCTTCACGCCGGACGCCAAGGTCGAGCCCGGGCTCGCGGAGCGATGGGACGTCACGCCTGACGGCACCCGCTACACGTTCCACTTGCGTCGCGGCGTCACGTTCACCGACGGAACGCCGCTCAAGGCATCGACCGTAATCGCAAGCTGGCAGCGCGCCCTGGACCCGGCCACAAAAGGCGGACGCGCCGAGCCGCTGCAACCGATCCGCGGCGCGCGTGACTTTGCCGCCGGAAAAGCGAAAACCGTGGTGGGGCTGAGCGCGCCCGACGATAGTACTGTCGTGGTGCAGCTGGAGGAGCCACTGGGAATCTTTCCGAAACTGCTGGCGATGCCGGTGGCCGCGATCGTCCCGCCGAACATGCGCGCGGACAAGCCTGTCGGGACGGGGCCTTGGCGCCTGGTCGAGTGGAAGCACGACGATTACCTGCTCTTCGCGCGGAATGAAGGTCATTGGGGCGGAGCGCCCAAGGGCGACTCGCTGCGAGCCCGCATCATCGCCGAACCCAGTACCGCGGTTGCGGAATTCGAAAGCGGCGGTGTGGACGTGTTGCGCGTTCCTGAGGGAGAGACACAGCAGTGGGAGAGCGACGAATCCAAACGCGGCATGTTGATGTCGGTGCCCGCGCTGCAGCTCGTGTACGTCGGCATCAACGTGACGCGCGGTCCATTGAAAGACAGCCGCGTTCGCCAGGCGCTCAACCTCGCGATCGATCGCAATCTCCTGCTGAAGCGTCTGGTCGCGGGACGCGGGCGTCTCGCCGCCGGCGTGATTCCTCCGTCGCTCGCCGGTGCTGACACGAATCGCACGGCGTATCCCTACGACGTCGCGCGTGCGAAGCAGCTGCTCCGCGACGCTGGGTATCCCAACGGCATCGATGTCGAGTTGTGGGTGGGATCGAATCCGGTTTATGGCCGCATGGCGGAAACAATGCAGGCGTACCTGACCCAGGCCGGCATCCGCACCAAAATCGTGCAGCGCGAATCGGCAGCCGCGCGCGAAGCCGCGCGCAATGGGCAGACCGACATGATCTTGAAGGACTGGTATGCCGATTACCCGGACGCCGAGAACTTCCTGTACCCGTTGCTGCACAGCGCGAACAAAGGCGTGGGCGGCAACGTCTCGTTCTTCCAGCACCCGGAGTTCGACCGCATCGTGACCGCGGCTCGTCGCGAACCGGACGAAGAGAAACGAAACGTCCTGTATAGGCAAGCCGACTCCCTGGCATTCGCCGAAGCGCCGATGATCTTTCTGCACTTCTACAACGAGTTGTACGCCGTGCAGCCCTGGCTTACTGGGTTCAAACCTCCCGTGATCTTCAACGGACAACGATGGCTGGCCGTCTCCATACGGAGGGCCGCGCCATGAGCCGCTTCATTCTGCGCCGCTTGCTGCTGGCCGTGCCGACGTTGTTCGGCGTGCTCATCGTCGCGTTCCTTCTGTTGTATGTCGCGCCCGGCGACCCAGTCACCGCGATGATTGGCGAGCGCGCGGACTCGGCGACCATCGCCCGCTTGCGCAGCGAATTGAAGCTCGACGATCCACTCTACGTCCGATTCGGCACGTACGTGGGCAACATCGTCAGGGGAGACCTGGGCAGGTCGTACATCACGAATCGCCCAATCGCGCGTGACATCAGGGAGCGCTTTCCCAAGACGCTGCAACTGGCCGGCGCCGCCATGTTCTTCGCGGCGTTTACCGGAATTTCCCTCGGTATTCTCAGCGGACGAAATCCCGGCGGCTGGTCGGACCGGCTGGCGCTCGGCATCGCATATCTGGGCATTTCGTTCCCCGTCTACTGGGTGGGATTGCTGCTCATTCTCTTGTTTGCCGTCACCTTGCAGTGGCTACCACCCTCGGGATACGGCGGCTGGAAGTTTCTGATTCTGCCGGCGCTCGCATTGGGAATGCGATCGATTGCGTTTCTCGCGCGCGTGACGCGTTCGGCAATGCTCGACGCGTTGAGTGCCGACTATGTCCGCACGGCGCGCGCGAAAGGACTGTCGGAACGGGCGGTCACCCTTCGGCATGCGCTGCGCAATGCGATGATTCCCATCATCACGGTGCTCGGCCTGGACTTCGGCGCGTATCTCACCGGTAGTATCCTGACAGAGACGGTGTTCTCGTGGCCGGGGCTTGGCCGATATGTCGTGAACGCCATCGCCCGTCGAGACCTGCCTGCCATCCAGGGCGCCGTGCTTTTTCTTTCGGCCGTGTTCGTGCTGGTCAATCTGCTGGCTGACATCGCGTACGCGAAAACGGATCCCCGTGTCGCTTACAGCTGACGCGCCACGTTCACGCCGTGGCCGCGATCTCGAACGGGCAAGCACCTGCATCTTGTTTTTCGGATCGTGCGGAAAAGCCGGACTGCGTCGGATGGGCGAAGCTGAGACTACGCACATCCGACCGTATCCGAATCGTCCGACCGATCCGGGATCAAATGGTTGGTGGTTGCTTGCGAGTAACAACCCGCACCCGTTGCGAATACTTTCATCTGCATGACTTTGGACGAATACGAGAGCGCTTCTGCCCGAACGACGAACGCGAGGCTGTCAGACACGGAGCGGCTGCTCGATGCGGCCGCGGGCTTGGCTGAAGAGTCGGGTGAGATACTCGGCCTGGTCCGCAAGCACGCGTACCAGTCCCACCCGCTCAATCGTGAACGGCTGACAACCGAGTTGGGCGACGCGCTCTGGTGTCTTGCAATGACCGCCAGGAGCGCGGGCATAACGCTCGATCAGGTTGCGGACGCGAACATCGCAAAGCTGCGATCTCGCTACCCTGGCGGGTTCACCGACACCGCCAGCCGGGAGCGCCGCGAATGAGCAACGTCGTGCGCGCGGTAGAAAGCGAGAAGGACATCCCCGCGCATTTGCGCGGAACGCCCATCGCGGAGTTGTTGCAGTACCACAACCTCGATCGGGAGCTGATACCGGTGCCCGCGCCGCGACTGCTGATCGGCATGTGCATGGACAACCGCAAGCACCTGCACATTCCGGACAACTTTGCGTTCATCCTGCGCGCCGGCGGCGCGAATCTGCGCCCGACGGAATTCAAGGTCTCCTACGCCATCGCCGTGGGCGGCGTCCGCGCCATCTCGCTCATTGGCCACAACAACTGTGGCATGGTCAATCTGATGTCGCGCTCGCACCTGTTCATCGAAGGCCTGGTCAATAACGCGGGATGGGACCGGCAGCAGGCGGAGGACCACTTCTTTCATTTTGCGCCGTTGTTCGAGATCGGCAACGAAATGGACTTCACGCGCAGCGAGGCCAAGCGGCTGCGGCTGCGCTATCCAGGCGTTTTGGTGCAGCCGATGCTCTATCGCGTCGACGACAACAGGCTGTACCTCCTGGACGAGGAGTAGACGCTAGTCGTCCTTCTGACCGAACACCGCCATGTTCGAGCTGTGGCCCGGCGCGATTTTCTTCTCCGGGTAGATCCAGTGCACGGCCTGATTCACGGCGATCGCGGATTCGCTGAAGCCCAGCGCGATGAGCTTGAGTTTGCCCGGGTAGGTGGTGACATC
>JANNJV010000085.1:0-8365 GCA_031395945.1 Gemmatimonadota bacterium
CCACCTCCTTCCGGGGCCGTACGTGGCCGTGGTGATCGAGCCGTCGCTGGCCCCGCTCGGCATCACACTTCCTACGGCGCTCCGCTTCGTGGCACAGCGCGACAGCGTCGTGCAGGAACGGCTCGCGGTCCCCGAGCCGGATCAATACGTCAGTCGTCCGTGCGGAGGCCGCGGCTTGGAAGAGCAGGGTGACCGCTGGCTCATTGCGCGCGTGATGACACGCGGGGGGAAGCCGGCAATAGATGCTCACTGGGAACTGCGAAAGGACAACGGCGTGGACTGGCAGCTTGTAACCGAGTCCCGCCTCATCGGGCCCGATGGATACATCCACTACTGCATGAAACTCGGTCGCGGCGATCGAGTCGAGATCCGCGCGTGGCATGCGGGCGAGGCGCCGGCGGTCGAGCGCTGGACGCTCAACAAGAAGCCGACGGAGGTGACCATCGAGCTTCCCAACCCCTGAGGGAGTCAGCGACGCGTTCGCGGTCCTGTCCTACCAGGGTATCTGCGGCGAGCGGTAGTAGTTGATGCCCAGATAGTTCCAGCGCGGCGCGTGCGTGGCGACGCGCCGACGGAAGCTCTCAAAGCTTCGTTGTGCCTGCGGGGTCCATCCCACCTCGGCAGCCGCCGGCAGCCGGGGCATCGCGAGATACTGTACCGCTGTCATGTTGCGCAGCGTTTCGCTCCACATGGGCGCTTCGACGCCAAGAATGTCGGCTTCGGCGACTCCGGGATTGGTCATGGCCGGGTCCCAGTTGTAGGCGACGTCCATCTCGATGATGGCCGCCCAGGTGAGGCCGAGTTCCGTTGCCGGCGTGTACTTCATGTCGAGGTACATTCGCTTCGCGGGTGACATGAGCAACTTCCCCCCGGGTTGTAGCGAAATGGTGTCGAGGTGCCACTGCTGCACGAGGGTGCCCGGCTTCAGCCGAGCCTTGTTCACCTCTTCCCAGCCGACCATCTGCTTGCCGTGCCGGTTCACGATGTCCTGCACCCGCTCGACGAACTTCGCGTATTGCTCGTGGGTGAGCACCTCGACTTCATCGCCACCCATGTGGAAGTATTGGCCCGGGGTCATCGCGGCGATCTCACGCACCACGTCATCGATGATCGCGTAGGTCTCTTCCTTGTCGGGACAGAATGTGCTCCATCCCACGTCGGTTCCCGTGTAGAGCGCCGCGGGACGCTTGCTGCAGCTCACATCGGGATAGGCTGTGAGCGCGGCGTTGGTATGTCCGGGGAGGTCGATCTCGGGCACGATAGTGACGTAGCGGTCCTGCGCGTACCGCACGATCTCGGCGTACTCCGACTGCGTGTAGAATCCGCCCGGCCCGCCTCCCACCTGTGTCATGCTCCCGATGCTGGCCAACCGGGGCCGCGACTTGATCTCGATGCGCCACCCCTGGTCGTCGGACAGGTGCAGGTGCAGCACGTTGAGCTTGTACAGTGCCAGAATGTCGATGTATTGCTTGACCTCATCGACCGTGAAAAAGTGTCGCGCCACGTCGAGCATGGCGCCCCGCCACGCAAAACGCGGGTGGTCGGAGATACTGATCGCGGGAACCGTCCAGCCGGTGTCGGCCAATTTCATGTGCGACTCGATACGCGACGGAAACAGCTGCCGGAGCGTCTGCACACCACGGAATATTCCGGCCGGCGTGCCCGCGGTGATGCGGACTTCGCTGGAGGTCACCACGAGCTGATACGCTTCCGGAAGCGGGCGTGCTTCCGTGTCGAGTCGGAGTACGATGCTGCCCGGGAGGGGAGTCGTGACGCCGCCGTTCAGCACTGGCATGGCAAAGCCGGTCGGATACCGCAGCAGCTCACCGAGCTGTTCAGCGATGCGCGCGACTTCAGCGTTCGCCGGTTCGACCACGATGGGCGCGGTAGCGCTCAACGTGAACGGCGCTCCCGACAGAACGGTGAGAGACGCTGGCAATGGCACCAGGCGCGCCGTAGCGGGAACGTCGCGCGGACTCATCGGCGCGCCGGTCCGGGTGGCAGGACGACATCCGACTAGCGCGGTCAATGCGGCCAAGGCGAGAAACGAGCGCGAGCGTGGCGTCATGGGGCTGGTGTGTGAGGAGGTCGGGGGAATAATAGGTGTTGGCCGTTGCGTCTGGGCAACCGGGCCCGACGGGGTGTGATCCTTGCACGATGTCACGAAACCACTGACCCCCTTATACCATGCCCGATTCAGATTCGCCTTCAGGATCTTCCAGTACGACCGAGCAGCGCCGCGGCTCCCAGGACAAGCCCGTCATGGGCGGCATCGTGGTCCGGGAAAATGATATCGATTCCGTCAAAGGGATACGGGTGATCGCCATTCTCTTTCGGGGCATGGCGATTCTGCTTCTCGTCCTCATGGCACTCCAGGTCTTCTTCGGCTTGACCAGTACGGTCCCGATGTCCGTTGGCGTGCTGTTCGCGGATGCGGTGCGGCTGGTGATCTTCGCGGGGTTGTTGTGGGGCGCGGGCGAGCTCGCGGTGCTCTGGGTAAAGTCGCACTACGACATTCGTGCCCAGCGCATCCTCACCGCACGCATCGCGTATATGCTGCAGCAGGAGTTGGGGCCCCGTCGCGACCGTGCCACGTAGCGTGGAACGGGCGGCGCGAGGCGTGGCGCTGCTGTCGACCGTGGTACTGATCTCAGGCGCGCAGGGCAGGAATCCGCTCGCCGGCAAGCGCTTGTACGTCGACCCCAACTCGACGGCGCGCCGGCAGGCAGAGACGTTGCGCCGCTCGCGGCCGCAGGACGCCGCGCTCGTCCAGCAGATCGCCAATCAACCGACGGCGAAGTGGCTGGGCGATTGGGTGGGCGACATCGGCCGCGAAGTCAATGCGGCGGTGTCCACGATCACCGGCGCAGGCGCCGTCCCCGTGTTCGTCGCGTACAACATTCCGGGGCGCGACTGCGGTTCGTATTCCGCGGGAGGCGCGGGCGGCAGCGACGCGTATCGGCGATGGATCCGGGCGTTCGCGGGCGGGATACGCGGACGCAACACACTGGTCATTCTCGAGCCGGATGCCCTGCCGGGCATGGATTGTCTCAACGCGCAGGGCCAGCGCGACCGGCTGGCGCTGATGCGGGACGCCGTGCACGTGCTCAAGGCGCAGGGCGCCATGGTCTATATCGACGCTGGGCACGCGAGATGGCACCCCGCCGAGACCATGGCGCAGCGGCTGAAGCAGGTGGACATCGCGAATGCCAACGGATTCTCGCTCAACGTCTCGAACTACATCGCGAACGCCCCGAACATCGCCTATGGCGAGCGGCTGTCGCGCCTGGTCGGCGGCAAGCATTTTCTCATCGACACCAGCCGCAACGGCGTCGGTGCCGAGAGCTCCTGGTGCAATCCGCGCGGCCAGGCACTGGGGATCGTTCCCACGACGCAGACCGGGCATCCTCTGGTGGACGCCTTTCTCTGGGTCAAGCAGCCGGGCGAGTCCGATGGCACCTGCAACGGCGGTCCGCGCGCGGGGGCATGGTGGAACGAGATCGCGGTAGAGCTGAGTCGCGCCGCGACGTCGCTGGCGCGAACGATCGGACGCTAGCGCACTCAGAAGGCCAGGGTGTGGCTGTACTTCACAATGAGCGCGCGCGCAAGCGACAACGGCGACTGCACGCCAACGACGTCGCGCGCGCGGTCCGTATCGAGCCCCTCATTGTAGACAACCCAGAGATCAGTCCCCTCGGCCACCGCGTACCGAAGGCGCACATTGGCGTCGAGTCGGTTGGTGGTGGAATTGAACTGCACGAAGGCATTGCCGGATGTCTGTGTATTGATCGCCGTACGCACGCTCCTGGTGTGTTGGACCCCTGGAGATCGGCAAACGTTGCTCGCCTCGACGTATTACGATCGCCGCGCTAGAGATGTCAGCTTGGTGCGGGCGTCACTCAGCGATGTACCGCCACGGATCGCCCGGAAACGCACGCTTCCAGACGGTGAAGAAGGGCACGTCGCGCGTGTCGCCCGCGGTGATCTTGATGGTTCCTATGCTCACGCCCAGGTCCCCCGTGGAGGCGACGATGACCTGCGATGGCGCCCACGTGATGGTGACGTCCGCGGTTATGCCCGCGGCGACCGATTTGGAAATGGCGTCCGGCCCCCGCACGAATTCAGGGCTGTTCGGGCCACCGACGTTGATGGCGTCGGGCGCGCCGTACTTGAAAAAGGCCGGCCCCAGTCCAATGACGCCAGCCTCCCGCGAGAACGCGTGCTCCGCCAGACTCAACTCGTCCGCGTACCGCTGGACGGTGGCGGAGTCGCCGATAGGCAGCGCGCGAGTCGCCAACGTCGACGCCACCGGCGCGAGCGACACTGCGCCGGCGGGCCGCGGGACCCGCCTGTATACCGCAATGCGCCAACCGCCGGGCCGCAATACCCAGTACGCGACGTACTTCGCGGGCTGCGTGGTACCGTCGGGGCCGGTGACGGTCATGTACCCATATGTGAAGCCATCCTGGCCGGACGACGATGTGCCCCCTCCGACCGGCGTCCACTCGACGCGCGAGCGTTTGTTGTCGGCATTGGCGTTCAGGGCGGCGATCGCCGCGTCTTTCCCCTGCACATGTCCGCCCGGCGCCTGCATGACCACGTTCGAAACGAACATGCTGGAGATCGCGGCCACGAGATCCGTCTGCTGAGCGGCCTGTGCGAATCGCCGATCGGCGGCCATGAGCTCATCGAATGACGCGCGCGGATCAACGATATCCGAACGCACTGGCGCGGTGGGCACGACTGGCATGTTCCGGCGACTGGCCAGCTCCCATTTGCCTTCGCGGCGGACCATGAAGAATTCGATTTCGCCTTCGACCCCGTAACTCACGGGCGTGTACCGCGCATATACCAACGCGGAGTCCGCGGTGCCGGCCCCGACCACGTACGGCGTCGAAAAGCGAAGCACGCCGCCCTCAAGGCCGCGACACTGTTCGTTGGCTTCGGTCAGCGGGCAGACCCGCTTCAAGCCGATGGCCTCGACGATGACGATGGCGCGGTTCTCATCTGCTTTGGCCAGGCTGTCCGCCTCGCGAGTGCGTTCATTCGCCAACGGCCGGGGATCGATCCAACGGGCCTGCCTCATGAGCGGCCGATAAAAGCGTCGCACAACTTCGGCGATGATTTCAGCCTGTTGCTCGCTGGACAGGCGGGCCGCCGCACCCGCCGTTCCACGGACGAGCGCGGACACGCTGGCCGGTGGAGCATGTTCCGGAATCGGCTTGAAGGAATCACGCGTGACGGCCGTGCCCGCGCACGCACCAGTGCCCAGCAGCGCAATCACCATCAGGAGCTTCGTTTTCATGTATGCAAACTCCCCAGCCGCACGCCGGAACACAACCGAGCGTTACGGCCGCAAGCCGTAGCCTCTCGCCATCATGGCCGCCGCGACCACTACCCCGGCGACCAGCAGCGTTTGGACGTCGGAGATGCGGGCCAATCTCCTGCCGGTTGGGGCGAGGTCCGCGAGGGGTGGCAGCGCCTGTTTGCGGCTGGCGGACCGCCAGCGAATGAGCGTCACCATGGGCCAGACCTCAAGCAGGAAGATCAGCGCGAACATTGCCATCTTGGCGTAGAACACGTGGTTGTTCCAGTAGTACGCGGGCGACTTCTCCAGCCCGCCAAACGCTCGCCAGACCCCGGTGATGATCCAGAGGCCCGCCGCGGCGCCCCACCAGTTATCGCACGCGAACACTCGGCGCAACGCGTCCGGCGCCGTCAGCGTGTTGAGTGCGCGGGCGCGAGCGTAGATCGCGCCAAGCCCGATGCCCAACGCCAGCAAGTGAACGACAGCCAACGTGATGCGGATCATGCGCGCGCTCCTGTTGGTGGGTGGTCGAGCAGGCAGGAAGTGGTAAGTCCGTAGGCAGCTTGTCGCCTCCTGGCAGACGCGGCAAGAGCTCCCACGCGATTCATGTGTACACGGTGATGGCAATGTCATCGAACTCTCGCCGCCGAGTTCCCCGGGGCAACACGTGATCGCTCGCGTGCTCGACGGCGAGAATCCGCGCAAACCGTTTCGCGCGCCACGCGTCGATCACCCGGTCCAGCATACGCGACCCGTACGGTGGATCTACGAAGGCGATGTCGTAGCGGTCCGGGTCCAGCGCGCCGGCGAACGGAAGGGCGTCGCGCTTGAAGACGCGCGTGCGGTCGCGCAGGCGCAGCAGCGCAATGTTGGCCCGCAAGGCGTGCAGGCTCGACGCTCGCGTCTCCACGAAGTCGGCGGTGCGGGCACCGCGTGACAGCGCCTCCAGACCCAGCGCGCCGGTGCCGGCAAAGAGATCCAGCACACGCGCATCCTTGATGTCGCTGGTCAGTAAATCCAGCAGCGCCGAGCGCACGTGCTCGGCGGTGGGCCGGACCCGAAAATCGTTGGGTGACGTAAGGTCCCAGCCGGCGAACTTCCCAGCGACGATGCGCACGCCCGACTAACGCAGGCGCCGCAACTCGACCTCGGAAAGAATGAATCCGAACGCCGGCCACCCACCCGACTTGATGGACCGCTCGAACCAGGTACGGGCCCGCGCCGTGTCGCCACGCGTCAAATACCAGTTGCCGACGCCATAGCTCAGGGTCGCCACCACGATGTCGGCGGTATCGGCAGCGGTGATCACCGAATCCGGGCCCACCAGTCCCCGGTACAATTTGAGGCGCTGCCCGTAGGCGTTCGTCGTGGGCAGCGAATCCGGCCGACGGTTCAACATCGCCTGCGCTTCACCGACGCGTCCGTCACGGGCAAGCGACATCCACAGCCAGTCGGTGGCGCCGGCCAACTCACCGGCGTCCGGCGCCCGGGGCTGCGCGCGCATGAAGGCATCAGCGGCGCCACGAAAGTCACCGCGCGCAAAACGCACGATGCCCAGGTGGTACAGAATGCCGTAGTTCGTGCTGTCGATGCCGAAGCCCTTGGTGAGATCCGCCATCGCGCGATCCAGCTCCCGCACGGAGAGGTACCGATGCCCGCGCCAGCGATACAACATCGCGTCGTCAGGAGCGATCTCGAGACCGCGTGTAAAGGTGCGAATCGCCTCGCGGAACTGCCGAGCGCCCGACTGGGCAACGCCGAGTTGGATGACCCGTTGGACACTGCGCGGGTCCGCCGTCAGCGCGCTGTCCGCCCGGGCAATGGCGCCGGTGTCCTGCTGCGCGCGGTACTCAACCCCCGCGCGTGAACGGTACTGAACCGACTGTGCACTCGCCGGTGCGGCGTGAACGCTGGCGAGCGCCGTCAACACAGTGACTGCGAAGGTCCGCATGCGAACGATCCTCGGCTTTGGTGGTGTTTCGAGCTTCCTACAATGTTATCCGAGCATGCCGCGCGCGAGCGCCATTGCCGCTTGCGTCGCACGATACCGGATCTCCTGACGATCGCCCCACGACTGGATCTTGCGTGGCTCCACCGCATCGCGAATCGCGGCGCATACCCACACGAGGCCCACCGGCTTTTCTGGCGTCCCGCCACCGGGACCAGCCACCCCGGTAATCGCCAGCGCGATATCGGCGCCGAATTTTCGCCGAGCACCGATGGCCATCGCCCGGACAACTTCCTCGCTCACCGCGCCATGCGTCGCCAACAATTGCTCCGGTACGTCCAGCTCGTGCACCTTCACCGCGTTCGCGTAGGCGATGACGCCTCCGACAAATACGTCGCTCGAGCCCGGGATGGCCGCGATGCGGGCGCCCAACAGCCCTCCCGTACAGCTCTCCGCAACGCACATTGTCAGCCCCTGTCCGCGAGCGCGATCCAGCAGCACGCCCGCCAAATCGTCATCCCCGTCGCCGTAGATCCATTCGCCAGCCGCTGCGCGAATGGCGTCGGCCACTCGAGCGAGGCCCGACTGTCCAGGCGCACCGCGGACGGTGAGACGCAGGTCGACGCCATCCACGCCCGGCAGGTAGGCCAGCGACGGCATGTCGCCGGAATCAGTGGTCACGATAGCTGCCAACTTGTCCTGCAGCAGCGACTCGGCGATGCCCGTGGTCCGCAGCGTCACGGAGTGGATCGGTTCGCCGGTCGAGCCGTACCCGCGCTCGCGCATCAAGGGAACGAGCACGTCCTCGGTCATTCCGCGCAACTCGCGAGGCACGCCCGGTAACAGCACGACGAACCCTCGCTGGTCGTCGATCAGCACGCCCGGTGCCGAGCCATGTCGGTTGTCCAGCTTGCGCGCCCCCTCGGGAATCATTGCCTGCCGGCGGTTCGACTCCGGCATGTCGCGGCCAAAGCGCCTCCGCCACCGGTCACGCATCCACTCCAGGTGGGCTTCGTCGGCACGCAGCACGCGGCTGAACACCTCGGCCACGGCGTCGCGCGTGAGGTCATCCGTTGTGGGCCCCAGGCCTCCGGTGGTGATCACGGCGC
>JANNJV010000549.1:0-4976 GCA_031395945.1 Gemmatimonadota bacterium
GCGCGTCCCACCGCGTACGCCAACGGCATTCCCGCCGCGCGCCGAGCTGCCGCCGTCAGGGCTCCCGTTGCCTGCGCTTCACTCACGATGTCGCCGCCGTGCAGCAACGGCCAGTGCTTCGGCTCGTCGAACAACGCTGCGACGAGATCGCGCGCTTCCTGCCGTGGGTCGTCGATGTGCGGGCTCCCCGCCAGCGTCGTAGCCACCTGTCCAAGGAGACTTTCCACTCCACACCCACCACTCCGCACCCGGGCGCTAGCCACTGAGCCGCTCCTCGATGTCCGCGAGTTTCAGCTTCTCGATCAGCTCCTCGATGTCGCCGTCCATCACGCCCTGCAGATCGTGCGTCGTGTAGTGGATCCGGTGATCGGTGACCCGGCTCTGTGGATAGTTGTACGTCCGGATCTTCGCTGAGCGATCGCCGGTGCCCACCTGCGTCTTTCGCATGCGCGCGCGCTCGGCTTCCTGCTCGGAGATCCGCAAGTCGAGCAGCTTTGACCTGAGCACTTCCATTGCCTTGGCGCGATTCTGAATCTGCGATCGCTGGTCTTGCTGCTGAACCACGATGTTCGTGGGCAAGTGCGTGATGCGCACCGCAGAATCGGTAGTGTTCACACCCTGGCCGCCAGGGCCAGACGCGCGAAAGACGTCGACCCGCAGATCCTTGTCGTCAATGGACACATCCACTTCTTCGGCTTCCGGAAGCACGGCTACCGTGGCCGCTGATGTATGAATGCGTCCCTGGTTTTCGGTGGCAGGCACGCGCTGAACGCGATGCACGCCGGACTCCCATCGCAGCATGCCAAATGCGCCGTCCGCCGGCACCTTGAAAACGGCTTCCTTGATGCCGCCAAGTGTGCCCGCCGAATACGATAGCATCTCGGGCTTCCAGCGTCGTCGCTCGATGAACCGCGTGTACATGCGGTACAGATCGGCGGCGAACAGCGCGGCTTCGTCGCCGCCGGTGCCCGCCCGGATTTCCACGATCACGTTGCGTTCATCCAGCGGGTCGTGCGGAATGAGCAGCGGACGCAGCTGCGCGTGCAGTTGCGCGATGGATTGCTCCAGTTGCGTCACTTCACGACGCGCCTCGGCCGCCATCTCCGCGTCGTCTACGGAAACGAGCTCGCGGGCTTCCGCGAGCTCGTTTTCCTGTTTCTGCACTTTCGTCGCGAGTTCCACCAGCGGTGCGAGCCGCCGGTGTTCACGACCCAACTCGGCCATGCGCCGAGCGTCCTTTACCGTGCGAGGATCCGAGAGCGATGCTTCAACTTCGCCCGCTCGCGCGAGCGCTTCAGTGAGTCGATCGTTGAGACTCAGCTCTCTTTCCTGTCGACGTACTTCTGACGGAAGCGCTCCACACGACCCGCGGTGTCAATCAGCTTCTGCTTGCCCGTGTAGAACGGATGACACTGGTTGCAGATGTCGGTATGGATCTCAGCCTGCGTCGAGCGCGTCTGGAACGTATTGCCGCACGCGCACTTGACGGTTGCGGCGTAGTATTCTGGATGGATGCCGGCTTTCACGGTGAACCTCTTCCTGGTGCGTGGCGAAATTCGGGTGAAGCGCCCATTGCGCCACCTTCCAATCCCCACAGGATTTTTGGAAGCCGGAATATACCCGGTTATGGGCCTAACAAACAACCCGACAACGGCTTGGGCGTTTGACACTTCCGTGCTAAAGGCGTAACTTCGGCGGTCAATTCCGTGGGTGAAGTCGCCTGCGGACGCAGGCTTACGTCCCCGCCGACCTTCGTCCTCCGGAACCCCTGCACCGCGCCCTTTGACCACAACCACGGCCGATTTCCTCGCGACGGTGCCGCTGTTCAGCGGCCTCGACCAAGGCGAACTCCAGACCTTCGGTGAGCTGACGCGCGAACGCTCCTATCCTCGGGGCAGCGTCATTCTATTCGAGAATGATCCCGGCGACTCGCTCTTCATCGTCCGCTCCGGACGCGTGAAGGTGGTCCTCATCGGAGAGGACGGCCGTGAAGTCATTCTCGGTGTTCTGGGTGTGGGCCAGCACTTTGGGGAGCTCGCGCTCATCGACGAGCAACCCCGGTCCGCGCATGTGATCGCCATGGAGGACGCCAGCCTCATCGTCCTGCGCCGCGACGATTTCCGCAAGCGTGTGGAATCCAGCCCGTCGGTCGCGTGGTCGCTGCTCACGGAGATTTCCCGTCGCCTGCGTCGCGCTGACGACAAGATCGGCGGCTTGGTGCTGCTGGACGTTCCGGGGCGAATCGCGCGTCTGCTCCTCGATCTATCGGAGGAAAGCGGCACGGACCTTATCGAGAAGTCTCTGACGCATCAGACCATCGCCCAGATGATCGGCGCCAGCCGCGAAACTGTGTCGCGCGCCATGAAGGAATTCCAGGAATCGGGCTGGATTGCTGTGGAACGGCGCCGGATCTCCATTGCCAATCGCGCCGCGCTCGAGCAGCGGGCGCAAGTCCGGGAATGACTTGGACTTGCGAAAGTGACTCGCATCACAAGCAGCCCGTGATTGCTCGCGTAGCATGCGCGGCGTTCCCGGGGCAATGATGTGTAATGCTTCTGAAGGGGCTCAATGAGTTTGCGCGTGCAGTTCTGGGGTACCCGGGGATCCATTCCGAGCCCTGGCCCGAAGACCGTACGCTACGGCGGCAACACGCCATGCGTCGAACTGAGAACCACGGACGGCTGGCTCATCATTCTCGATGCCGGCACGGGGATGCGCGAGCTCGGTCGTTCACTGCTGAGCCGCGCGAACGGGGCGCCAATCAAGGGTGACATTTTTCTGACGCATGCCCACTGGGACCATATCCAGGGCATTCCGTTTTTCGGACCGATTTTTCAGCGCGGGAACCACTTCACGATCTGGGGGAGTCACACACTCGAAACCAGCATCGATCGCATCGTTCGGGATCAGATGAACCCGGTGGTCTTTCCGGTCACGTTCGAGGAGCTTGATGCAACCATCGACTTCTCGGCCATCGATCACGAGAAGCAGCGGCGGCAGGGGTTCGAGGTGTCCGCTTATCCCGTTCGGCACCCTGGTGGCGCGTTGGGGTACCGATTCACGGAAACCATCGACGGAGCCCGTTCCCTGGTCTACATCTCCGACAACGAGCTGGGATCAGGCGGCAAGTACGAAACGCCCGTTGGCTGGCGCAGCCAGCTGGTAGAGTTCGTGAAAGGCGCGAAGGTGCTGGTGCACGACTCGACGTACACGGCCGAGGAATACGATCACTACCGCGGCTGGGGTCATTCCACATACGACGACGCGCTGTCGCTGGCTATCGAAGCCGGGGTTGAACAGCTGGTGTTGTTCCATCACAAGCCAGAGCGCAGCGACGAGGAACTGGACCAGCGTGTCGAGCAGTGCCGGGAAATCGTCAAAGAACGGGGCGTAAAGATGGACATCGAGGCGGCGGCAGAAGGAATGACGCTCACTGTCTGAGTGAGCGATAGCAAACAAGGCGTTGGAAGCTTGAAGCTTGAGGTTCGATGTGTGACGTCACACCTCCAACTTCAAGCATCGAACGTCGAACGCAGTTGCAGTTGGTTTAACCTGATTGGAGGAGTTATGAAACGGATTGTGCGTGTGGCGATGTCGCTCGCGTCGGTCGCGGTGTTCGCGCCGGCAGTGCTGGCAGCGCAGGCAAAGCCGGTGGTTGCCGTGCTCTATTTCGACAACAGTTCCATCGGCAAGGATCGCGCTGACTATGAGGGCATCGGCAAGGGCATGGCCGAAATCCTGATCAACGATTTTGCTCAGAATCCGAACGTGCGCGTCGTCGAGCGTGAACGGATCCAGGCGTTGCTTGTGGAGCAAAACCTCACCAAGCAGGGCGCTATCGACCCGCAGACGGCCATTCGGCTGGGCAAGATTGTTGGCGCCCAGTACCTGATCACCGGCGGATTCATGAGCGATGGCCGCGGCAATTTCGTCCTCACGGGTCGTACGATCAACGTCGAGACGTCCGTCATCGCCAATCCCACGCGTGTCAACGCCAAGGGCGACGACGTGCTGGGCATGATCGCGCAGCTGTCGGCGAAGATGTCCGCGGAAATGAAGATCCCGGCCCTCCGAGTCGGCGACGCGAGCGGCGGCTCTGCAACGCCGGCGGGTGCTCCGGCGGCAGCGGCTCCCGCGGCGCATGATGCACACGCGGCGGACAAGGCGCATGATGCCAAGCCCGCCGAGGCCAAGCCGGCCGACGCGAAGCCCGCTGCCGCCAAGCCGATGCATGTTGCGGAAGCCAAGCCCCGCAAGATGGACATGAAGACCGCCATGCTCTATTCGAAGGCGCTCGAGGAAGAGGACGCGGGCAACAGGTCGAAGGCGGTGGAACTCTATCGCCAGGTAGACGTAAAGTTCCCGAACTACGCTCCCGTCCAGCGGAAGATCAACACGCTCTCCCGTGGATAAGGCCTAGCCTCACGTGCGATCGCCGGCGGATCTTGTGGTCCGCCGGCGATTTCTTTCCCCTCAAAATAGGCCGACGCGGGCCTATACAATAAGCAGTGAAGCCACTCTTACTGGTTGCCTTCGGTAGAACGATCTCTGCTGCCCCTCTCGGTCGCCGTGAAGACGACATAGAGGTTCGTCGCATTCCCGCCCTGCCCACCGCGGGTGCGCTGGTCGCCGAGGCACGCCCTGTGGTCATCGCGCTCGATCGCGCCCTGCTTCAATCGGTTGGGGGCGTTCGCGATACGCTGGAGGCACTGGCGATGGTCGCGGCGTTCGTCGGCATCGGCGACGCAGGTGAATCGGAGCCGGCGCCGGACTTTCCGTCTGATCTCCTCACGAGCTTTGTGCCCGGCGATGCCGCGGTGGGAACCGTCATCACCCAGTTGCGGGGCGCGTTCCGACACGCGGCCGCATTGGTGGCGGAGCGCAACGCCCGCGAGCAGGAGCAGCAACGCTATCAGGAGCTCACAGAGCTCACGCGCGTAGGCGTCGCCCTCTCGCACGAGCGCGACCTCACCACG
>JANNJV010000127.1:0-5750 GCA_031395945.1 Gemmatimonadota bacterium
AGGGGACCGTCGGTGCTGAACTCGACATGCGGAAAACGAGGAGCGCCCGCGCTGAAGAGCAGGGAGTGACGCACGCCGGGCCCCCAGAACACACGCTCGTGGGAAAGTGCCAACGCCATTCCCAAAGCGCGCAACCGCACATACGACTCCCCCGGGCTGATTTCGCTGATCGGTGCTTCACCAAAACGCTGCGGGAGATCGATAGCGGTTGGGCGCATCGCGTCGCGGAATGCGATCCCTGGATTCTCGAGCTCGAACGCGGAATTGGAAACGTAGGAAAAGACCGGCTCCAACCTCGCTGAAAACCGCCAGAAGTCCGCGGCTACGCCCAGTGCGGCGAGGGTGTTCAATCCCTTGCCTTGCCACCCCGACGGGCTGGACGCCGGAGGCCACGGGAACGCCTGGTTGAACGACGTGAAGAGGAGCGGTCGTTGCATCCGGACAGCTGCAGTAGAGGCGGCGTCCAACGACCGACTCCAGGGATGCGTCCGGTGCTCCATGGAATCGCCGAGTAGGGCGAGCGTGCGCAAATACAACTCGCGGTCGCTTCCGACACGCACTTCGTCCGTCCAGCGGGACTGGGCCTGCGCCTCCGCCGGCAAGAGCAGCAGGAGCGCGAGTGCCGCCGCTTTCATCGAGACAGCGTCAGGATAACGGAAAGGAGGACACTGACGCCCGACACCAGGGTGAAGGCATTCCGTTTGACCCACGGCTCCCGCTCCACGATCACGAAATCTCCCGACTGGAGGACGGCCGAACTGTCCATTCGTGTTTGCCAGTTCCTGACGCGCGTGCTGACCGAATCACGCAGCACGGTCAGGTAGCCAGTCCGGCCGATTTCGACGATTCCTCCGGCCATGGCAATGACATCTCGCAAAGTGCTGCCGAGCTCGATGAAATAGATTGCGGGCGCTCGAACCTCGCCAACCACGGTGACTTTTCGCAGGGGCGTGACTTCCACGGCCAACGGGCTGAACACCCGCGCGTACGCACTCTGCACGGAGTCGGCAACGGCGCTCGCGGGAACGGTTGCAATCGACAGCGGGCCCAACCTTGGAAGGATGATCGTTCCCGATGACACCCGGGCCATATCAGCAAATACCGAGTCCATCCAGAGCTTGATCAGCACCCGGTCTCCGTCCGCCAGAGGCCGTTCACGGACCTGCGCTTGCGAGATCGACGGTCCGCAAACTGCCAAGAGCCCAACGAGCAGAAGCCGACTGTGGTTCATGGTTGAGCCATCCTAGCCCGAGTGGTGTACTTGAGCAACCGCGTCATGCGATGACACGTGGCGAACACGCACGCCCCGTGGTTCGACGTATGACCAGGTTCACTGTCGCGGTGGCGTGGTCGGCAGTTATTATCCCGAGTTCAAGGAACGTAATCGCCTCCGCAGGCCGACTTTAGCGAATTCTGGAAACGTGAATCCTTCGACGCCAAGCGAGCATCATCAGCCTCTGATCCATAGCCGGATGCCACGGGCCCGACGCGAAAGCGATCGGGCGCGTGCCATTGCGCAGTCCACTCTCGGGCATGTCGCGCACATCGAGCTGGTTCGAGACAACGAGGCGGATGTTCCGGATCGCACCTGGGCGCAGCGGCTGGCCGATGGGGCGAAGCGTATTCTCGATTTTGTGGGATCCACTGTCCTGTTGGTCATGCTGATTCCGCTGCTAGTTGTTGTGGCCGCGATCATCAGGCTGGACTCCAAGGGGCCCGTGCTCTTCGCGCACCGGCGCCTGGGACGGAATGGGCATCATTTCGATTGCCTCAAGTTTCGAACGATGGAAGTGGATGCGGAGCACCGAGTCTTCCAGGACGAAACGTTGCGGCATCATTACGTCAGCAATCATTTCAAGATTCCCACGCAGCTCGATCCCCGCATTACGCGTGTCGGCCGGTTCCTGCGGCAGAGCAGCCTGGATGAGCTGCCGCAGCTCTGGAACGTGTTCATGGGCGACATGTCGCTGGTGGGACCGCGACCGATCGTATCGCTGGAGGCGACGCACTACGGCGACCAGCTCGCGATGCTGCTCTCGGTGCGTCCCGGAATCACAGGACTCTGGGCGGTGGAAGGACGCAGTGAGTTGGGATATCCGGAGCGCACCGACGTGGAGCTGAATTATGTGCGCACGCGAACCCTGACGACCGACCTCGTGATCCTCGCGAAAACGCCCTGGACGGTGATCACCCAGCGCGGAACGATCTGACCTCTGGGTATCACGCAAGCCGGCGGGAAGAGGTCAGGGCGTCGCGGCGCTCGTGGGAGTGGCGGCCTGCAATGCAGAGGCGATCAACTCCTCCTTCTGCGCCTGGGTCGGGTAATTGATCAGCACGGCGCGGTACGCCCCCTTGAACACGAATAGGCTGCCCGCGGCTGCTCCGACAATTCCGCATGCCGAGATCAATTTCCCCAGATCCGCGAGGGAGCCAGCGCCGCCAAGAATCGTGACGGGAAGACGGGTCACTTTGCGAAGCCGAGTAGCCAACTCGAGGTCATAGCCCTTCATCACCCCATCGTTGTCGATGGAGTTTGCGACAACCTCTCCCGCTCCCTCTGCTTCTGCGCGCGACGCAACGCTTTCCAAGTCGCTGCCCGTTTTGCGACGCGCGTTGTGCGTCCACACCTCGTAGCTGGCGCCACGTTTCATGACGTCCAGGACGACTACAACGCTCTGGCTGCCGATCTCCCGAGCGATCTCGGAAACCAACCGTGGCTGCTCGATGGCCGAGGAACTGAGCGCTACTTTTTCGACGCCGAGCCCGATGATCCGTTTCGCCTGGTCCACGGTCTTGATGCCGCCGCCGTAGCACAGCGGCATGCGGCACTCCACTGCCAGTTGCGAAATGAGCTTGAAGTTCGGCTCGCGTCCCTGCGCACTGGCGTCGATGTCGAGGACCACCAGCTCGTCCGACTCCTTCTCGTTGAAAATCTTGACCGCGTTCACCGGATCGCCCACGTACCTGGGATTCTTGAACTGAACGGTCTTCACCAGCCCGCCATTGTGGACCAACAGGCATGGGATAATTCGGGGCCTGAGCATTACAGCTGCGCGAAGTTCCTGAGCAGCTGCGTTCCAAAATGGTGGCTCTTCTCCGGGTGAAACTGGACGCCGTAGATGTTTCCCGTGCGCACGGCGACACTGAACTCGGCGCCGTAGTTCGCCACCGCCAGCACATCCTCTGGTCGCTGCGCGTCGAAAAAGAACGAGTGCAGGAAGTAGAACCGTGACGCGGACTCGAGCTGCTCGAACAGCCGCGTGTCCGCGACCGCGCGAACGTCGTTCCATCCCATGTGCGGTCGCGGCAGCACCGCGGCGGGTGGCCAGGCGGCGAATGCGCGTACTTGTCCCGGCACCCAGCCCAGGCCGGGCAGGTCGCCCTCTTCGCTATTGTCGGCGAGCATTTGCATGCCCACGCATACCCCGAGCACCGGCACCTGATGATGCATCACCAGGTCGTTCAGTGGCTCCCGCATGCCGGACGCGGACAGGCGCTGCATGGCGTGATCGAAGTGACCCACGCCAGGCAGAATCACCTTGGATGCGCCCTCCAGCTCTTCGGCCGTGCGCACAGCCTGGGCGGCCACGTTCAGCCGCTTGTAGACGTTGAGAAACGCCTGGACGTTGCCCACACCATAGTCGACGATGGAAATCATCTGATGATCGCGCGTTGCACGCCGACCAGGCGCAGTACCCGTGTGCCAAGATCGATCAGCCCCATGCTGTTCTTGTAGTCGCGATAGGTCTTGTTGGGTCCATGCAGGAGGTCGCGCAGTTCCTGGACCGGGATGTCGAGCTTGGTGGCCACGTACTCGAAGTCGGCAGCGATGGTCTCTTCGTCGTATGCAGCCTTCGCGATCTGCTTGAGCGCCTGGTCGCGCGTCATTTGCTTCGTCAGGATGAGGCTGGAGAAATGCGCGCGGCGCTTGTCGTAGCCGAATTTCGTTGGGAGCCAGAAGCCCTCGTAGAATCTTGTGAAGCGCGATTCGTAATGCTTGTGCGCGTAGCGCTGCCACCCGAAGCGCTCGACGAGAAAGTCCATCGCGTCGGCCTTGATGTAGGGCACGTAGTTCAGCGGCTTCACGACCTGCACGCCCTTCACGAAGCGGTAGAAGATCTTGAACTTGAAGATGCTGGCCGTGGGGAAGGAGTTCAGCGGCACCTTCCCGAAGCGCTGGTGGATGTTCTTCAGGTTCCGCAGGTCCGACGCGTGGTAGTGCCACTCGAGCGGTTCCCTCACACACTCCGTGGAGTAGTTCGCGCCCGTCAGGATGTACTTCGACCCGTGCTTGGCGGCAAAATTGTAGAGGCCGGCGAAGAACACGTGATCCTGCGGTGTGTCCAGATGCGGCACCTGCGCCTTGAAGAAGGCGAGCTGCAAATCCTGCATTTCCCGCCAATCCACGACTTCGGTATAGAGCTCGAGGGCCAGTCCATCCACGAGCTTTTCGATGTTGTGCACGGCCTCCTGGGAGTTCCAGCCCGCATCCACATGAAACAGCAGCGGACGCAGCCCGAACTTTTCCTTCGCGAGGTACACGAGATAGGAACTGTCGACCCCGCCGCTCAAACCGATGAGACAATCGTGATCGCGTCCCTTGCCATGCCGCTTGATCTTCTCGATCTGGGGCGCGAGCTCGCGTTCTCCGCGCTCGTCCGGATGCCAGTTCGGGAGAATGTTGTGGTAGAAATTGTTGCAGTAGTCGCACCACCCCTGCCCATCGAACACGATATTGGAATCGCTCGTGTCCATGATGCAGTTGACGCAGATCTCGTACGGCCGCGTCCGGGAGTTCTGGGTTGCCATCACGCACGGCCTCCGAAGACGGCGGGGCCGAACACACTGTTGAGGGCCGACCTAAACTCGCGTTGGTAGGCTTCAGAGCGATGCTCGGCGTCGGATGCCAGCGCCTGCGCGTTGGAGTCTAGGGAGCTGAAGTGCGCCAGCCGCTCCTCGAGGCTCGCACTGTCGCCCTGACGGAAGAAGCTCTGTGGTGGAATGAGCGGGTTGTTCCGAAACATCTCGATATCCGAAACGATGAGGTTTCTGCGCAGCCCGATCACCGTCATGACGACGCCGCTGTTGGTGCCACGGAGATACGGTAGTACGACACAATCGGCACCAGCGATCAGGCCTACATACTCCTCGTCGGTCAGGTAACGGTCGATGACGCGCAAGTTGCTGCTCTGAAGCGGCGCGAAATCGTAGCTGCAACCGCGAGGAATAGTCCCTGCCACCACGAGCTCACAGTCGGGGTTTCGATGGAAGAAACCGGGCCAAGCCTCGAGCAGCGTATCGATGCCCTTTTCGGGGCGCAAATGACCAACAAACAAAAAGCGTTTCGATCGTGTGCCCGTCAACGCGTGCGGCTGCGGCGTTCCCAACTGGTCTGGGGTATAGAGCGGGAACGGAAAGCGAGCAACCTTGCTCCCCGAAATGCCGAACGCCTCACGCAGGTCGTGCACCGAATTGTCGTTGTGGACGATTAATCTATCCGCGAGCCGGTAGAACCGAGCTCGCTTCTGGATTTTTGCGCCGAGGTCCTCGTTCGGCATGGTGAACGGGATGACGTCGTGGCAGATCAGGTACACGTGCGCCCGGCCGAACCACTGGACGGCTGCAAGAAACAGATACTCCAGGAGGAGGTTCGACGACAACGCGTAGCATACCACGCGGATGCGCGCTCGCCGCACGTAGAGCAACAAGCGCAGGAACGTCCACACCAGTTCTGCAAATCGGACGTACAG
>JANNJV010000134.1:0-15198 GCA_031395945.1 Gemmatimonadota bacterium
CTTCTCGAATTCCATGACCAGCTCGACGATGTCGAGGCTGTCGGCGCCGAGATCCTCGATGAAGCTGGCGTCGTCAGTGAGCTTTTCGCGCTCGACGCCAAGCTCCTTTTCGATGATGTCACGGACTCGTTGTGCATTGTCGGCCATGGGTTGAATCCTCAGTCGGGTGATAGTGCGGGAAATCTAGTAAATCCATGCGGCAACGTCACATGACCATGCCGCCGTCAACAACGAAGACCTGCCCAGTGATGTAGGATGCGTGTTCGGACGCGAGGAACGCCACGGTCCCCGCGATGTCGTTGGGCTTTCCCAGCCGCTCGAGCGGTATCTGCTTGGAGAGCGCGTCCCGTGCCTCAGGAGTCATGGTCGCCGTCATGTCTGTTTCGATAAAGCCGGGCGCAACGACGTTCGAGAGGATATTTCGGGACGCCAGCTCTTTGGCCACCGACTTGGTGAATCCAATCAAGCCAGCCTTTGAGGCCGCATAGTTGGATTGGCCCTTGTTCCCCACGAGGCCGACGACGCTAGCGATGTTAATGATGCGTCCCCAGCGCTTCTTCATCATGCCGCGACTCACCGCGCGGGTCGCCACGAATGCCGCCTTCAGATTGGCGGCCAGGACGGCGTCCCAATCGTCGTCCTTCAGGCGCATGAGCAGGTTGTCCCGCGTAATCCCCGCGTTGTTCACGAGGATGTCCACGCCGCCAAAGGCCTTCTCGACGTCTTCGACGAGCGCGGCCACGGCGGCGGAATCGGTGATGTCGCAACCGAAGCCGCGGGCGCTTTTCATGGTACTGGCCACCATGTCTGCCGTAGACGGATCGCGTCCCACGATCGCGACGTTGGCGCCGCTGTCCGACAATTGCTGCGCGATCGCGCGGCCAATCCCTCGCGTACTTCCCGTGACGATTGCCGAGCGCCCGGACAGATCGATCTGCATCAGGCGGCCAGCTCCATGAGGTGATTCACTTCTGCGACCGTACCACAGGTCATCGTCTTCACGGACGGTGCGATCTTTTTCACCAAGCCGGACAACACACTTCCTGGGCCCATCTCGACGTACAGGGCATCCGGCAGATGCTCGGCCATGGCGGTCACTTCGTCCGTCCAGCGAACCGGCCTGGTGAGCTGCTGGAGCAGCAACTGCCGCGCACGATCTCCGAGCGTCACCGGTTCGGCGTTCACATTGGCGTATACAGGGAAGCGTGGGTTGGTAAACGACGTTGTTCCAACAGCTTCCGTTAGGCCATCTAAAGCAGATTCCATGAGGGGCGAATGGAATGCGCCGCTCACATTCAGACGCATCGCTCGCTTGGCGCCAGACTCTTTGGCCAGGACCATTGCCCGCTCAACCCCAGCCTCTTCGCCACTGATCACAACCTGGCCCGGGCTGTTGTAGTTCGCCGGAGAAACCAACCCTGCCTCCGAGGTCGCGCGCGCACAGATCGACTCAACGGGCTCCTTGAGATCGCCAAGCAAGGCGGCCATGGCGCCGGGACGTCGAACCCCACTCTCGTACATCAGTTCTCCCCGACGCCGCACGAGCTTGAGCGCGTCGGGCAGCGCGAGGGTCCCCGCGGCGTGATACGCGGTGAATTCCCCGAGCGAATGGCCGGCGGCGGCTCTCACGTGCGGGCCTACTCGCTCGCGCACCACCGCCCACACAGCCGCGCCGTGCGCGAGCAACGCCGGTTGGGCGTTGTGGGTGAGCGTTAGCTCCTCCGCCGGTCCGTTGAAGCACACCGTGGAGAGTGGCGCGCCCAGTGCTGCGTCGGCGGTCTCGAACACCTGCCGCGCCGGCGCAAAGGCGTCATGAAGGTCCTTCCCCATTCCGGGTTTTTGCGAGCCTTGCCCCGGAAACAGCAGGACGACGTCCATTTGTCGCTCTCTAGAAGCGGACGACTATCGCGCCCCACGTGAACCCGGCGCCGAAGGCGACGAGCAGCACCGTGGATCCCTCACCAATGCGTCCCGTCTCGAGCGCCTCATCCAGCGCGATAGGAATCGACGCGGCAGAGGTGTTCCCGAAGCGATCCACGTTCACGTACACCTTATCGATCGGAATATTGGCGTGTTTTGCGGTGGCCTCGATGATCCGAACATTCGCCTGATGCGGGATCATGAGATCGATATCGGCGCCGGTGAGCTTGGCGCCGTCCAGCGCGCGCGACGCGGCATCGGACATGGAGCGAACCGCGTGCTTGAACACTTCGCGGCCGTTCATCGTGATGAACGAGGTGCGCGCGGCCAGGACGTCCGCGCTGAACGGCGTGCGCGCGCCACCGGCAGGGCGACACAGCAGGTCGCCGAGCGTGCCGTCGCTACGCACGTAGGTGGAGAGAATGCCCTTATGCTGCTTCGAGCGTTTGAGCACGGCCGCGCCCGCGCCGTCACCGAATAGCACGCACGTCGAGCGGTCCTGCCAGTCGGTAATCGCGCTCAGCTTCTCAACGCCAACCACCAGGGCGGTCTCATAGGCGCCCGTGGCCATGAGTCCTTCGGCGACTGTCGCTCCGTAAATGAATCCGGAGCATGCCGCGCCCACATCGAACGCAGCCGAGCGGCTGGCGCCCAACGCGGCCTGGAGATCGACCGCGGCAGAGGGGAGCAGCCGGTCGGGCGAGGCCGTTCCAACGACAATGATGTCGAGCTCCCCGGGGTGCACCTTTGCCTTCTGCATCGCTGCACGCGAAGCGGTGGCGGCCAGATCAGTGACCGATTCCGTTTTGGCAATGTGCCGCTGCCGGATGCCGGTGCGTTCAACGATCCATTCGTCCGTCGTTTCGATACCGATGGCGGCGAAGTCCGCATTGGTGAACACGGTCGCGGGAATGCCCCGGCCCGTTCCGGCGATGTACGCGATTGGTCGCTTCATGCGGCTCCGGCGGCGCTCTGTTCCAGCCGACGGCCGATGTGCTCGTTCATCCTGCTGTCCACCGCACGCACCGCCACTTTGATGGCATTCTTGATCGCAGTCGGCGACGAGCGACCATGGCAGATGATGCTCACGCCTTTTACGCCGAGGAGCGGCGCACCACCGTGCTCCGAGTAGTCCAACGAGCGGAGTGCCTTGCGGATGCTCTGCTCCTGCATCCCTTCCTTGACCAGGAGCCGAATCATGAGCGGTGGCATGGCCTCGTAGAACTTGAGGACGACGTTGCCGACGAAGCCGTCGCACACCACCACGTCCAGATCGCCATGATGCGATGTCCCCGCCGGAAGATCGCGTCCCTCCACGTTGCCGAGAAAATTCAGCCCCGCCTCGGCCAGCATGCCGTGCGCTTCCTTCGTGACCGCATTTCCCTTCTCGGCCTCTTCGCCGATGCTGAGCAACCCGATCGCGGGTTTGGAACGACCCAGGACGTCTTCGGCATACACCGCTCCAAGCCGGGCGAATTGCACCAATTCGTCGGCTGAGCAGTCCACATTGGCGCCTGAGTCCAGCACGACCACCGGGCGCTTTGACGTGGGGAAAATCGTCGCGATTGCCGGACGTTTGAGTCCCCCGTGCAGGCGCAGCAACAACATGGACGCCGCCATCTGTGCGCCGGTGTTCCCGGCGGAGACGAACGCGTCCGACTTGTCGTCTGCCTGAAGCTTGAGCCCTACCATCATCGAGCTATTGGGCTTGCCGCGTACGGCTGACGGTTTGTCCGTCATCTCGATGACGTCGGGTGCCTCCACGATGTGGAGGCGCTGCTGTTGCCCGTCGGATCCTTTGCCTAACCGAGCGAGCTCGCCCTCGATGTCCTGGCGCCGTCCCACGAGCTGAACGGAGTGCGCGGAGTCAAGCTCAGCCAGCGCTTCGAGCGCACCAGCGACAGGCGCCTGAGGCGCATGATCTCCCCCCATCGCGTCCAACGCGATCCGCGCCAAGGCTCAGGCTTCCTTTGCCTCGACCGCCTGCCGCCCCGCGTAGTACCCGCAATCCGGACAGACGCGATGCGGGCGCTTCATTGCCCCGCACTTGGGGCATTTTTGGAGAGTGATTGCGGGCGCCTTCTTGTGCGTGTTGCGCGCGCGCTTCTTCCGCTTGGAAGTTCGTCTTTTCGGTACGGCCATTTGGACTCGTTACTCAGTTAGTCGGTTGTTTCATTCTTTCGTCTGCACCCGCCGCAGCGTATCCCATCTGGCGTCGTGCGTCGCGGGACACTCGCACGGACCTTCATTCAAATCCTTACCACACGTGGGACAGAGTCCCTTGCACTCTTCCTTGCACACTGCGTACGACGGGACGTGCAGCAGCCATTGCTCGCGCACCGTCGGGCGGAGGTCGAGTTGATTCGATCGTTCGTCCAGCACCTGCACGTCCGGATCGTCGGTCTCATCACTTCCTGCCTCGGCGAAGATCACGTGCGATTCGTCTTTCACGTGCACGGTGGTGTCCACGAGGCAGCGCCGGCACGCCAACATGACATCGCCGGCCATCTGCCCATGCCAGTAGAACCTTCCCGAACCGGCGGCAGACAGCCGACCCGTCACCCTGAGCGGACTCGATGGTACCGGATCACCTTCCTGCCACACAGCGTCATCGGTCGCCAAGGCGTCATCTACCACCGCCGCCCTGGCCGCGATTGACCGTATGTCAAACGACAGCATAGCCACCAAAACTACTTGTGGGCTAAAGACTTATCAACTGGACAGGATGTCTGACTCCGCAAAGAAGAACCGGGCTTCGCGGGCCGCGTTCTCGTCGCTGTCCGAGGCATGAATGGCGTTCCGTTCCTTGGATTCAGCAAAGAGCTTTCGCACCGTGCCAGCGTCCGCTTCAGCCGGATCGGTAGCACCGATGGCCTTTCGGAGAGCCGCTACGGCGCCAGCCTTTTCGAGGACCATGGGCATACACGTGCCCGACGTCATGAAACTCACCAGCGATTTGTAGAATGGACGCTCCCGATGCACGGCGTAGAACTCCCCGGCCTGCGCGTCGGTCATGCGCATCACACGCGCCGCTCGGACGTTGAAGCCGCCGGCCTCGAGATGGGCGATGATCTTCCCTGCTTTGCCGGCACCAAAGGCGTCGGGCTTGATGATGGTGAGCGTGTAGTTCCCGCTTTTCATTTTCTGCGCTAAGGGTTGTGGGCGATGGGCTGTGGGCAGAACCCTATTTCCTCGCCCGTTTTTTTGCGGCCGTCTTGCCGGCCGGCGATTTCTTCACAGCTGCTTTCTTTGCCGCAGGTTTCGCGGCCGAGCGCTTCGATTTCAATCGTGCCTTCAGGAGCTCGACGAAATCCATGGGACGCCTGGCCACGCCCATGCCGGCAGCTTCGAACGCCTCGATTTTCTCGGCCGCCGTGCCGGACGATCCTGAAATGATGGCGCCCGCGTGGCCCATGCGGCGCCCGGGCGGCGCCGTCTGACCGGCAATGAAGCCGACCACGGGCTTGGTCATGTGTTGCCTGATGAAGGCCGCGGCTTCCTGCTCATCAGTGCCGCCGATCTCGCCCATCATCGCCACGGCAACGGTCTCGTCGTCCTTCTCGAACGCCCGCAGGCAGTCGATGAAACTGGTGCCGTTGATCGGATCACCGCCGATACCGACACAGGTAGATTGACCGAGACCCGCGCGCGTGAGCTGGTACACCACTTCGTACGTCAGCGTACCTGAACGACTGACGACGCCGATCCGCCCCGGCGTGCAAATACGCCCGGGAATGATCCCAATCTTCGTCTTGCCGGGCGTGATGAGTCCCGGACAATTGGGACCAATGAGTCGCGCTCCCTTGTCCTTTACGAACGGCAGCACGCGGGTCATATCGAGCACCGGAACGCCCTCGGTGATCGCGACAATGAGCTTGATGCCGGCGTCCGCCGCCTCCATGATCGCGTCCGCGGCGAACGGCGGCGGTACGTAGATGACGCTGGTGTTGGCGCCCGTGGCCGCGACTGCATCGTGCATCGTGTTGAAGATCGGTACCGTGCCCTCGAACTTCTGTCCGCCCTTGCCTGGCGTGACACCGCCGACCACACGGGTGCCGTACTCCATCATTTGCTTCGTGTGGAACGAGCCGTCGCGGCCCGTGATTCCCTGGACGATGAGTGTCGTCTCCTTGTCCGCAAAAATGCTCACGCGGCCTTTCCTCCCGTCGCGAGCTGCACGGCCTTCTTGACCGCTTCGTCCATGTCGGTCATGGCCGTGAAGCCGTTCTTCTTGAGAATCTTGACGGCGATCTCTTCGTTGGTGCCGGTCAGCCGGATGACGATGGGAACCTTCAACGGATTCTGCTTCGTGGCCGTCACGATGCCGTTGGCGACGTCATCGGTGCGGGTGATCCCGCCGAAAATGTTGAAGAGAATCGCGCGGACGTTCGGATCCGACGTGATGATCTTGAGCGCGTTCACGACTTTCTCGGGATTGGACGACCCGCCGATGTCGAGAAAATTGGCAGGTGATCCGCCGTAAAACTTCACCAGGTCCATGGTGGCCATGGCCAGGCCAGCGCCGTTCACGCAGCACCCGACGTTGCCGTCGAGTTTGATGAACGTGAGGTTCGCGTTGCGCGCCTGCACCTCGCTTGGCTCCTCCGCAGTCTCATCGCGCAGCTTCGCGAGCTCAGGGTGGCGATCGAGCTCGTTGTCATCGATGGACATCTTCGCGTCGAGCGCGACGACCTCGCCGGCCGGCGTGACGACGAGCGGATTGATTTCCGCGAGCGAGCAACCCGCTTTCATGAACGCCGCGTACAGCTGCTGCATGATCTTCGCGGCTGCCCGAACGTTCTTGAGGTCGTTGTAGAGGAAGAATCCCAGTTGCGATGCCTGATACGCCGTCAGCCCGTACCGCGTGTCCACCGGCAGCTTCATGATCTTCTCGGGCGTCTTGGCGGCAACCTCTTCGATGTCGATGCCGCCCGCGGGACTCACCATGAACACCGGCTTCTTGGCCGCGCGATCCACGATGATCCCCACATAGGCCTCGCTGGCGATGTCTGCCGCCGCAGTCACCAACACCGTGTATACCGTGAGGCCCTTGATCTTCATGCCGAGGATCTTACTGGCGTACTCGCGCGTCTCCTGCGGTGTTTTGGCGAGCTTCACGCCGCCCGCCTTGCCGCGGCCGCCGGCGTGCACCTGTGCTTTCACCACCACCGGCCCGCCGATCTTGCGCGCGATGGCCTCTGCTTCATCCGGCGTCGTCGCTATCTCACCCGCCGGGATGGGGACGCCTTCCGCCCGAAGCAACTCCTTCGCCTGATACTCGTGAATGTTCACTCGATCTCCAAAGATGCTGTAATCGTTGTTCCAGCCTTGCCCCGCACCGCCTCGCGGCCGCGCTGCAGTTCGGTAATCACTGCGCGTCCGCCCGTGCGGCGCACGAAGTCTACCGCAGCCCTGATCTTCGGCGCCATGCTCCCCTCACCGAACTGTTTTTCAGCATCGAGCCGCTCCGCCTCGTCGGCCGTGATGCGCGTGAGTGGCCGCTTGGTCGGCTTTCCCCAGTCCAGATACACCGCATCAACATCCGTGAGGATCAAGAGCAGTTCGGCGCCAAGATCACGGGCGAGCACAGCGGCTGCGAGATCCTTGTCCACCACCGCATCCACTCCCTCCCAGCCCAGCGTCGGATGGTCGTAGACGGGAGCGCCCCCTCCGCCCACAGCAATGACGAGCACGCCGGCGTCTACCAGCGTTTTGATGATGGGCAGCTCGTGCACGGCAATTGGGTGCGGACTCCCCACCACGCGCCGCAACCGGCCGTGGCCGTCCGGTTTCATGACGTGTCCCTCCTTCTCGAGCTCAGCGGCGCGCTTCGCATTGACCTCTCGTCCAATGAACTTCGTGGGGTTCTTGAGCGCGGGATCGTTGGGGTCCACCTGCACCTGCGTCACGATCGTTGCGACACGCCGCGGTGAACCCAGGCGGCGGAGCGCGTTTTCGAGGGATTGCTGTACCATGTACCCAATCCAGCCCGCCGTTGCGGCGACGAGAACGCCAAGGGGAAGCGGCGGCGCATTATATCGCGCCAGTTCGTTGCGTACGAGCTCGTCCCCTACCTGCGGACCGTTGCCGTGTACAACGCACACGTTCCATCCGTCCAGCGCCAGGTCAACGATGGGGCCAAGACTCGCGCGCGTGTAGCGAAACTGATCGTGAATGTTCGAACGTTGGCCGCCCGGCGCGAGCGCATTGCCGCCCAGCGCGATGACCGCGATTGGCGTAATGGCTTCCGACGCCTTGCTGCGACGTTTTCGCGGAATCCGTCCGGGCATGTTACTGGGGTCTCTCTCGCAGCAGAATTCCCAGCGCGTCGAAGGCCCGGCCATATGCGGCCCAGTCGCCACGCGCGCTGGCGCGGCGCATGTCATCATACAATTGGCGTGCGCGCGCCCGGAAATCGGTGGTCGCGACGTCGGTCGTGTACGGGACGCGGCCCGCGAGCAGCAGAAAGCTCCGGGCCGATCGAACGCTATCGCCGACGAGCGCCGAGACGTACATGAGCCTGGGTGCGCCGGTTCCGCGCCAGTCGTATCGCGGCTGCATCAGGATGATCTCATTGCCGACCGGAAAGGCGCGCACATAACCCCGCACCAGCAGCGAGGCGCCGCTCATGGTATCGGCGGCGCGCAATCGGTCCAGCGCTTCGCTCCAGATAGGCGCGGACTCTGACGCCGGAAGCCAGAGGCTACGATGCGAGGGTCCGCCGAGGGCGACAAAGAGCCCGCGCAATCGTTCTGTCCGGTCGAGCAGCGGCAGCACATACGCGGCGGTCCCGGCGCGCGGGAGCGCCATGACCGGGGCGGCGCTGCCCGCCAGGGCGCTGTCCGGTCCCTCATCGTCGGGCAAATGGCGCGCGACGTCAGTTTCACCGCGCATCCCGTAGCGGCCGAACGCGTACGCCTGCGCTCGCGCGCTTTCCCGCGCGGGCGGCAGTTGGCGACGCAGGGTCATGGGCAGCGACGTGGGGCGCGCGAACAACTTCGGGAACTGCGTCCTCCAGGAGCTCGCCACTGCATCCGCGAGCGAGTCCGCCACGAGGGTGACGCGGCCGGTAGTGGCGTTCACCAGCGCGGTCGCCGCATGCTGAAAGTAGGCGCGTTCCTCACCCGCCACGATCTGATGTCGGCTCAATGGGTACGTGCGCGATGTGGAGTAGAGCTCCACCGCCCACACCAGTGTATCGGCCACCCACAACGGTGAGACGACGGTGCCTTGGGCGAAGAACGGCGCGAGGGCGCTGATGCGCTCGCGGACACCGCGGCGCGCGACGAGCTTGGGCGTCGGGGACGGGAGCGCGCCGAACCAGACGCGAAAGTCCTGCATGCTCAACGCATGGGCGAATCGCGTGAGCGACGGACTGAGTGAGGGTGCCGCGATATGGCCGGTGGAATCGGCGATGAGGATCGACCGTGCCCCGGAGTCGGCGACGATCAACAGCATCGGAGATTCCGGGCGCGTCTCGGCGCGCACCAGTCGCATGGGCGTACCGCTCTCTTCTGCCGCGCTCGCCACATAGGTCGTGACGCTTCCACCACCGACGAGCGTCGGCAGCGCAGCCATAATGCCGCTGTCCGATGCGGCCCATCCCACGCCGGCGCCGGCAAGCGCGCGATCGCTGGCGCGCCGCAGAGCGCCGTCGTCCCACACCGGAATGTGAGGCGCTGCGTCAGTCAGCGACGAAAACTTGATGAGACTGTCCGCGGGAGCGATGCGGTCCACCGCGAACGCGCGACGCGTGTACCCGGCGCGTGTCGCCTCGTACGGACGCTCTCGCACGACCGGGTCCCGGTCCGTCGACGTCCGTTTTGCGATGAATGGCGCGAGCAGGCGCGCCCCAAGCACGGCGACGATGACGAATGACAGAGCGGCGAAGGCGAGCCGCAGTTGGCCGGTCCAGCCTGCCCACAGCACGGTGAGCCCGGCCCCCAGTGTGACCAGTGCCAGCAGCAGACTGGCCGGGATGCCGACGCGATGATCCACGGAGGTGAACCCGCCGTCGGTCGCGCTGCCGTGACCGAGCATGGTGTACATCTCCAGCCGGTAGTGCCACGCGAGCACCAGGAGTAGCGCACCGGCCAGCATGGCCAGGTGCCGGCGCACATAGCCGGAGACGTACAGCGCGCCACGCTCCCACCGCAGGCTCGGCGTCAAGGCATACAGCAACACGACGATTCCGATGACGATGAGCACCATCGTCATGGTCCACGCGAACAACGAGAGCTCGAGCGGAAGACGGTAGACGAAGAAGCCCAGGTCCGACGTGAGATATGGATCCGTCTCGCCAAAGGGCTGTCCGATTCGCGCCGCCATGTAGGTGCTCCAGTCGTTCTGCGACCAGGCGAGCACGATGCCGACGAGCAGTGAGACGAACCACGCCGTCCAGGTCAGCTTTCGCCGAGGCACTTCCTCCGCAATGTCGAGGTTGCCAATGCGTCGTGGCAGCACCAGGGACACGACGGATTGTCGCACCGCGTAGAGGTTGGCGAAGACGAACAGCGTGGCAATCGCCCCGCATACGACACGCAGCGTGATGAGCGAGGAGTACTTTGCGCTCCACACTTCCGAGGCGCCCAGGGATGCGTACCAGAGGTAGTCGGTATAGATGCGCGCGAGCACGCGTCCCAGCAGGAGCGTGATCGCCGCGCCGGCGGCCAGGGAGACGATCCAGCGCCGGCCTGCCATCACCTACACCTTCACGCCCTGGCTCCGCAACCACCCCTCCATCTCGCCGCGGATCTCCGCGAGCCGTTGCGCGGTACGAGCTTCGTACCGGGCCACCAGCACGGGCTGCGTGTTCGACGCGCGAATCAGGCCCCAGCCGTCGCCGTACAGAACGCGGACGCCATCGACGTCGTTCACGTCATGAAGACTCTTGAAGTGCTTCACGGCCCGCTCGACGATGGCGAATTTCTTCTCCTCGTCCACCTCGATGCGAATCTCCGGGGTCGAGACAAAATCCGGGACATCGGCCAGGAGTTGTCGAACCGTCTTGCCGCTATCGGCCGCAATCCTCATGAGCCGCGCGGCGCCGTACAGCGCGTCGTCGTGCCCGTAGAAGCCCTCGGTGAAGAACATGTGTCCCGACATTTCACCGGCCAGGGGCGCGCCGGTTTCCTTCATCTTGTCCTTGATGAGCGAGTGACCGGTCTTCCACATGATGGGCCGGCCGCCGGCGCGAGTGATGGCGTCGGGAAGCGCCTGAGAGCACTTCACGTCGAAGATGATGGGCTGTCCCTTCCCTGTTCTCGCCAGCACGTCCTGGGCGTAGAGGATGAGAATGCGGTCGCCCCAGATGATCGTGCCGGCGTCGTCCACCAGTCCGATGCGGTCGGCATCGCCGTCGAACGCGACACCCATTTCCGCTTTGTCCTTGCCTACGGCTTCGATCAAGTCCTCGAGGTTCTCCGGGACCGTGGGATCGGGATGATGGTTGGGGAACGTGCCGTCGCTCTCGCAGAACAGGCCGCGCCCCACGACGCCAAGGCGCTTGAACAACTCGGTCGCCACCAGGGCGCCGGCGCCGTTCCCGCAGTCGTACACGACCTTCATGGTCCGCTTGAGTTTCCCGATGCGTTTGACGATGTCGTCGATGTAGCGACCGATGACGGCTTCGTCGCGGACCGAACCGCGCCGCGCCGCCTTGACGGGCAAGGCGGTGAGGCGATACAGCTCCTGGATCTCCTCGCCGTGCAACGACGCGCTCCCCACGCTGAGTTTGAATCCGTTGTATTCCGGCGGATTGTGGGACCCGGTGATCTGAATACCGCCGCACACGCCGACATGATGGAGACTCCAGTACAGCAGCGGCGTGGGAACGACGCCGATGTCCACGATGTCTCGGCCGGCGCCCGTGAGGCCCTCGACCAGCGCGTCCCGCAACATCTGTCCGCTGGGTCTGTTGTCGCGTCCCACCGCTACGGCGCCCTGCCTGCCGCGGTCGTCGAGAAACCGGGCGTACGCGCGGCCCAGCGCGAGCGCGACCCCGGCTGTCAGATCGCGTCCGACGATGCCGCGAACGTCATACTGGCGGAAAATCCCCGCGGGGATGGTGTTGGTCACGGACGATGCTCCACGGCGCCCAAGTGATACTCGCGCCGAACGCTAGCGGCCGCGCCGCGCGCCCGACCCGGACATTTCAAGAGCAGAAATCGCCTCGAGCCGCGGCAATCCCTTGTTTGCCACTGCCTGCACCCAGTTGGGATACACGCCCAGCACGAGGATCCCAATCACGGTGACAGCCAGCACCACGCGTGTCAGCATCGGCGTCGACGGCACTGGCGGCGCGTCCGCATTCGGGGCGCGCATGAACATCACGACGATCACATGGAGATAGTAGCCGGCGGACACCACGCTGGTGAGCACCAGAGCGACGACGAGCGCCGTCTGCGGCACTGGCGCCTGCAGTGCGGCTTTGATCACATACCACTTGGCGAAGAACCCGGCGCCCCCGAAAATGGGAAAGCCGAGAAGCGCCAACATGATCACGGCCATCCCAGCGGCGAGCCACGGGCGAACCGCCCACAGCCCACTCAACTCATCGATCATGACCGTGCCGCGTCCCGGACGCGTCATCGCGACGATCACGGCGAACGCGCCGAATGTCGCCAGGGTATAGATGAAGAGGTAGAACAGCATCGCGGACGCGCCCTGCAGCGACGCCGGTGCGATGGCCACCAGCAGGTATCCCGCGTGGCCGATGCTCGAGTACGCGAGGAGTCGTTTCAGGTTCCGCTGCGCCAAGCCAATGGCGTTTCCAATGATCATGGTGGCGATCGCGATGGTCGCGAGGGCACCGTGCCACGCGGCGAATGCGCCCGGGAAGGCCTCGAGCCAGACGCGCAGGAACGCGGCGAACGCCGCCGCCTTCACCGTCGCCGCCATATACGCCGTCACTGCCGATGGCGCCCCGTCGTAGACGTCCGGAGCCCACATGTGGAACGGAACCGCGGCGACCTTGAAGCCGAAGCCCACCATCAGGAACGCGATCCCCGCAAGCATTAACGCCCCCACTGTGCCCGGCGCCGACGCGCTCATACGCTCCGCGATATACGCCAGGTTCGTGGCGCCGGTGGCGCCGTACACCAGCGCGATACCGTACAGCAGAAAGGCACTCGAGAACGCGCCGAGCAGGAAATATTTCAGCGCACCCTCGGCGCCTCGCTGGCTTCGCCGGTTCAATCCCGCGAGCGCGTACACCGCGATGGACATGAGCTCCACCGCGAGGAACACAATCATGAGGTCGCGCGCCGCCGCCAGCAGCATCATCCCGCTCGACGCCAGCAGGATGAGCACGTGTGACTCGGCGATCCCGATGCCCTGGCGGTCGTTGTCGTCTCGCGCCAACGCGATGGCGAAGATGGTGCCGACCAGAATCACCAGGTCGGCCATCCATCGAAAGTTGTCAACGGCGATGGGCCCCGGGGCGGCGGCCGTGTAGCCCCTGATCAGGTACCACCACGTCACGCCTCCCGTTACTGCCACCAATACCATGGACGCCGTGGCAATGGTCCGCTGATGCGCCGAGCTGTCGGGCCGCCATGCGGCCCAGAGCAACAGGATCATCGCGCCTGCCATCAACACGAGGTCGGGGCCCAACGCGATGGTGAGCTGGAGCGGAACGTCGAGGTCGAGCGATTGCATCAGCGCTCCACGTATCCGCGAGACGCCCGGGCCTCAACCTGCTGAACGAAGCGCTGCGCGGAGACTTCCATGCGTCGCAAGACGGGCGCGGGATAGACACCCAGCCAGATGATGCCGGCGATGAGCGGTACCATCAGGGCGATCTCGCGCCGGTTGAGGTCGGGGATATGCGCGTTCTCGGGCTTGTCCAGCGGATTGAAGAGAATCCGCTGGATGGCCCAGAGCAGATAGGCCGCTGCAAAGATCACCGCGGTCGCAGACACCAGGGCCAGCACGGGGTGCGTTTGATAGCTGCCTAACAGGACGAGAAACTCGCCGACGAACCCGTTGGTGCCGGGCACGCCGATGCTGCTCAGGGATACGATGGTCAGGAGAGCGGCAAAGAGCGGTACGGTGCGCGCGATGCCTCCGTAGGCCTCGATCATGCGCGTATGCCGTCGCTCGTACAGCATGCCGATCAGGAAGAACAGCGCGCCGGTGGAGATGCCGTGGTTGATCATTACCAGCAGCGCGCCCTGCACGCTCTGGACGGTCATGGCGAAGATGCCGAGCATGACAAAACCGAGGTGGCTCACCGAGGAGTATGCGACGAGCTTCTTGAAATCGGGCTGCACCAGCGACACCAGCGCGCCGTAGATGATTCCGATGACGGCCAAGCCGAGAATCACTGCCCGCACGTCGTCGCGCATGGCAGCTTCCGGGAACAGCGGAATCGCGAGCCTGAGGAACCCAAACGTGCCGAGCTTCAGCATGATGCCGGCCAGCACCACGGAGCCCGCGGTCGGCGCCTCGACGTGCGCGTCCGGAAGCCACGTGTGGAACGGGAACATCGGCACCTTCACGGCAAACGCGAGGAAAAACGCGCCGAAGAGCCAGAGCGCGGCACCGGGACCGACTTGCACTGTCTGAATGATGTAATCGTAGGAGAAGTTCGGAATTCCCGTCTGCGGGTCGGCAGCTGCGAGCCCGAGATAGATGATGGCCACCAGCATCAGCAGCGAGCCGATCATGGTGAAGATGAAGAATTTCACACTCGCATAGATGCGTCGTTCACCGCCCCAGATGCCGACGATGAAGTACATCGGCACGAGCATGACTTCCCACATCACGTAGAACAGGAACAGATCCAGCGACATGAACACGCCCAGCATGCCCGCCGTCAGCAATAACATGAGCGAGTAGTAGCCGTGTGTGCGGGTGCGAATGCCGGTCCAGCTGCCGAGCACCGCCAGCACCATGATCGAGGTGGTGAGCAGGATCATCATCAACGCGATGCCGTCGATGCCGAGCGAGAATCGCGCACCCCACGCCGGTATCCAGGGCACGTCGAACGCGGCTTGCCAGGAGGCCGAGGCGGAGTCGAAGGACCACCACAAGCCGATCGATACGATGAATTCGGCGAGCAGCACGATGAACGCCAGCCAGCGCGGTCCGTTCGCGATGCCCGACGCGATCTCGTCGCCGCCACGGGCGAGTCCGCGCCGGCCCGGTGTGGGCGTCAACCAGATGAGGCCCGCGCCGACGGTCGGGATGGCCAGCAACGCCGGCAACACCCAGCCCATATACCCGATGGAATTCAGAAAATCTTGCATGGATCAGCGAAGGGTGACTGCGCCAACG
>JANNJV010000195.1:0-2050 GCA_031395945.1 Gemmatimonadota bacterium
CGCGCACGATCTTGTCGACCTGGAAACTGAGGTAGGTCATTTCGCTCGTCGGCGCGTTCCCTGGTGAGTCCTGCGCCCGGCCAATGGCCGGGGTGAACGCAGTAGCGGCTATGAACGTCAATCCTGCGATGAGTGTCTTCATTGTGTATCTCGATGTCATGGTGGATAGGACGTACGCGTTACGCCGCGCCGGCAAGCGCCGGTTCAGCGACGTCAACGCGGAGCTCGAAGGCGCGAGAGTCGAGCGCGCGATCGATGTTCAACAACATCACGAATTTCCTGCCAGCGGATTCCGACATGCCGTCCAGGTACTCGGCACCAACGGAGGTCCCAAAGGACGGCGGCGGTTGGATCTGCTCGTTGGCGAGGTCCAGCACCTCGCTGACGGCGTCCGTGATGATGCCCATCACGAGCGCGCCTTCGCCGGTTCCGATCTCGACGATCACGATGCAACTCCGCGGCGTGATGACGCTGCCGGTGAGGCCGAACCGCAGCGCCAGGTCGATGACCGGTACCACGCGTCCGCGCAGGTTGATCACCCCGCGCACGGCCGGCGGCATCGCCGGCACGCGCGTGAGGTTGTCGTACTCGATGATTTCCTTGACGCGCAGGATCTCCACGGCGTATTCGTCGCCGGCGAGCACGAAACTGAGAAACTGTGTGCGGGGGATGCTCGATGTGTTGATCATCTCGACTCCTCTAGAAGCGTGAGAAGTGCTTGTCATCGTCCAGCGCCACAGCCGCCTTTCCGTGCTTGCCGTTCGTCTTGCCGTTGCCGCCATATGACGGCTTTGCCTGGAGCGAGCGCACAACTGGCCACTCACGCGCGTTGCCGTGATTGCCGGCTGGCGCCAGGTCGGTGGGCAACGTCGGCGCCGACTGGTGGCCGCTCGATTCCGAGACGCGGAACACCGACACCAGTTGTTGGAGGGCTTCGGCCTGCGCCGACATCTCTTCAGCGGTGGACGCCAGCTCTTCGGCGGCGGACGCCGTGCGCTGGGTGACTTGATCCACCTGGCTCATCGCCTGGTTGATCTGGTTGACGCCCGACGCCTGTTCGCGCGACGCGGCGGCCACTTCCTGCACCAGCTCCGCCGTCTTTCGGATGGCGGGTACCAGTTCCTGCAGCAGCGCGCCGGAACGCTCGGCGACGGTGACACTGCTCACCGCGAGGCCGCTGATTTCATTCGCCGCCGACTGACTGCGCTCGGCCAGCTTGCGCACTTCGGTCGCGACGACCGCGAAACCCTTTCCGTGCTCGCCAGCACGCGCCGCTTCGATCGCGGCGTTGAGGGCCAGCAGGTTGGTCTGGTACGCGATGTCTTCGATAATGGAGATCTTCTGCGCGATGGTCTTCATGGCGATGCTCGTTTCGCCGGCGACGCGGCCGCTTTCCTCGGCGTCCCTGGCACCCTGCACCGCGGTTTGCTCGGTGGCTCTGCTGTTGTCGGCGTTCTGCGTGATGGAGGCGCTCATCTGCTCCAGGCTCGCCGTCGTCTCTTCGACAGATGCGGCCTGCTCGCTGGTACCCTGTGACAGGTTCTGCGCGGTTTGCGAGACCTGCGTCGAGGCACCGGACAGCGCATCGGCTGCCGACCGTACCTGTGCGATAGTCTGCGCCAACGACATGGTCATCGTCTGCATTGCCATCTGGAGCTGGCCGGTTTCGTCCTTGCGCGCGACGCCACCGACTTCCCGCAGGTCGCCGTCCGCGATGCGGTTGGCGATGCCGACCAACTCACCGATCGGCTTGGTGACGGAACGGATAGTTGCCCATGCCAGCAGCAGCGCAATCACGATCGCGACGATCAGCGACGCGACGAACGCGGCACGGACAGTCGAATAGTCGGCCCGTGCGGACTCGCTGAGCGCGGCGTAGCGCGCCACGGTCTGTGCTTCTACGGAATCGATCATGCGATCCATGGCTTCCGTCAGGGGGCGGTCGAGACCCCTGAGCATGCTGTCCACTTTCTGCGTGCTGCGGATGTCGGTGGGGTCGTACAGCTTGAGCGCCTCGCGATACCGCGACGTCAGCGACGCGTGCTCCTGG
>JANNJV010000203.1:0-7140 GCA_031395945.1 Gemmatimonadota bacterium
GTGTCACCGCTTAGGGCGTCACCGTGCGGCACGTCGAGATCGCCCTGTGCTGGGCGATCCAACCGGCCGCTTCTGCGGCGTCGGCGCCGGCGCCGTCCACTAACTGGATCCTCGAGACTTTCGCCGACGCTCTCGATCACCGAATCATCGGCGTCACTCGGGCCTCCAGGGATCCAACCGACCTCCGGTTCCTGCTGGCGCCGTTCCATGACACCGAGCACGAATGCCCGAAGCAGACCAAAACTGACATACGCGATGAACAGCGGAAAGAAATACTCCAGGCGGCCGAAAATCAGCATCGACACGCCAATCACGAGTACGCCCAGTCCACTGAGCCCCTTGGCTGAACGGAAGCCGACCGGCGGCATGACTGGATACGGAACATTGCTGATCATGAGCAAGCCAAGGCCCGGCATGACGATCCGCAGCATTTGATGCCAAGGCCAATCCTGGATCGCCGTGGCAGCGTACAGCGGGGATTGGCTGAACCAGTAGTAGGTGGCAAGCGTCAGTCCGGCGGCAGGGCTGGGAAGGCCCTGAAAGTAGGCCTTGTTCGTTCCCGCCTGCGAAACGTTGAAGCGCGCAAGCCGTAGCACCGCGCATGCGGTGAAAAAGAAGCACCAGAACCAGTCCCACCCGTCCCGGTTCAGCACCGCGAAGTACATGATCATCGCCGGCGCAAGGCCGAATGTGATCGCGTCCACGAGCGAGTCGAGCTCCTCTCCGAAGCGCCCTTCCGAATTCGTGGCGCGCGCAACGCGGCCGTCGAAGGCATCGCAGATGCCACCCAGCACCACGTACCATCCCGCCTGGGTGAACTGCAGCCGTGACGCCGCGACGATCGCGAAGATGCCGAAGAACAGGTTGCCCAGCGTCAAACCGCTGGGAAACAGCACGACCACACGACGAAGGTCCGGGCGCGGTAGGGGCGGGAGCCCGGGACGCGTCATGGCGCTGCCTCCGCCAGGATCGTGACGCCGGCCGTCGTGAGCTGACCGTTCTTCACCAGAATCTTCGAGCCCACGGGTACGAACACGTCGACGCGCGAGCCGAAGCGGATGATGCCCATCCGGTCCCCCTGCTTTGCATGATCCCCCACCTTGCTGTACGTCACGATGCGCCGCGCGATCAATCCAGCGATCTGTCGTACCAGCACCCGATAGTTCTCGGTCTCGATCCCTACGGACGATTGCTCATTCTCGAGGCTCGCCTTGTCGGCAGCGGCGTTGAGGAATTTTCCAGGGTTGTAGTGGACGTAGCGAACCACTCCACTGACCGGATATCGGTTCACGTGCACGTTGAAGACGTTCATGAAGATCGAGATCTGAATCGCTCGTCCCTGGACAAACGCGGGCTCATCGACCTCCACCACCTGAACGATCTTGCCGTCGGCCGGCGCCACCATTAGTCCGGTGCCCCGCTCGCCCGTCCGTTCCGGATCCCTGAAGAAATACGCGACCCAGAGCGCGACGAGCGTGAGCACGAACGCCAGCAGCCACAACGGCCAGGAACGTCGGCTGAGGGCAAGCGCGTACCCGCCGGCGGCGATGAGCAACGCGATGACGATGAAGACCAGACCTTCACGGGCAAAGTTCACGGGGTGCCTATCTCCGATAGCGGCTTGCCGGTAATGCGGTGGAACGCGTCGAGATACCGCGTACTGGTGGCGTCGATCACGTCACTCGGAAGCGCGGGCGGAGGATAGTCACCGCTCCAACGCCCCGCTCGACGCAGCCCATCCAGGTAATCTCGCAGCGGTTGCTTGTCGAAGCTTGGCTGAGACCGCCCCGGTTGATACCGGTCGGCGGGCCAGAATCGCGAACTGTCGGGCGTGAGGACCTCATCGATGAGCGTCGTCCGGCCCTGGGCATCGCGTCCGAACTCGAACTTCGTGTCCGCGATGATGATGCCGCGCTTTTCTGCAATGTCGCGGCCGAGCGAATACACATGCAGGCTCAAGCGCTCGAGCTCGGCGGCTGTCCCGGCTCCAAGCACTTCGGCCATCCGCTGATTGGTGATGTTCTGGTCGTGACCCGTCTCAGCCTTCGTGGCGGGGCTGAACATGGGTGGGTCAAAGCGGCTGCTCTCCTGGAGTCCGAGCGCCAGCGGTTCGCCAGCGAGCGTTCCGCTCTGCTGGTACTCCTTCCAGGCCGACCCAGCGATGTATCCGCGCACGACGCACTCTACGGGAAAGACGTTGGTGCGGCGACACAACATTGCCCGACCCGCGAGCTCGTCACGGTATGGGGCCAGCATGGGAATCTCCCCAATGATCCGGGCCACGTCGCTCGCGATCATGTGGTGGTTCACGTCCCGCTCGAATTGCCGCAGCCACCATGCCGTGAGCTGCGTCAGCACCGCGCCTTTCTGGGGCACTGGCTCATTCATCACGACGTCGAAAGCGCTGACCCTGTCGGTGGCGACGATGAGCAGCCGCTCCTCGTCCACTTCGTAAACCTCGCGCACTTTGCCACGACGCAGATGACGCAGCGGAAGCGCCGGCAAGCTCGAGAGGGCGAAGGCGGTCATACCCGCACCTCTTCGGCTTCATGGACGTCCGCGCCTCGGAGCAGCGGCTCGGCGACCTCGCGCAGAAACTCGTCCACCTGTTGCGGCGCACGACCCACGAATGCGGCTGGATCGAGGGCGGCACGCATGTCGCGCAGCGGTACCGTCCACGCGCTGTCGGCGGCCAGCCGGTCGAGCAGGTCGTTCGCGGGAGCACCTTCCTTCATGGCGCGCGCGGCTTCGATGCTGTGGCGCCGGATCCGCTCGTGTGCCTCCTGCCGGTCACCCCCCGCCAGGACCGCTCGCATCAGAAGCTGTTCCGTGGCCATGAAGGGCAGTTCGTCCTCCAGCCGGCGACGGATACGAGCGGGGTAGACCTCGAGACCGCTCACCACGTTCTCCATCAGTACGAGTATGGCGTCCGTGGCAAGAAAGGCCTCCGGGATCGTCAGCCGCCGATTGGCGCTGTCATCCAACGTCCGCTCGAGAAACTGAACGGAATGCGTCTGGTTGGCGTTCCCCTCGAGGTTCAACACGAAGCGCGCAAGCGAGGCAATGCGCTCGCATCGCATCGGATTGCGCTTGTACGCCATCGCCGAGGAACCGATCTGTGAATCCTCGAACGGCTCCTCGATCTCGCCGAACGCCTGGAGCACCCGAATGTCACCACTGAACTTGGATGCGCTGGCAGCGATGCCAGCCACCACGTCGAGCACTTGCGCGTCCAGTTTCCGGCTGTAGGTCTGGCCGGACACCGGAATTGCGGCCTCGAAGTCGATCGCCGCGCTCACGCGACGTTCGAGCTCGCGAACCTTCTCGTGATCACCGTCAAACAACTCGAGAAACGTGGCCTGCGTGCCAGTCGTTCCCTTCACGCCACGGCAGGGCAGGGTGGCCAGCCGATGATCCAGCTCGTGCATGTCCAGGACGAGATCCTGCATCCAGAGTGTGGCGCGTTTGCCAACCGTAGTTGGCTGCGCCGGCTGCAAATGCGTGGACCCCAGGGTCGGTTCGTCCTTCCACCGGCGAGCAAATGTCCCAAGAGCGCGCAGCACACTTACCGTCTTGCTCCGGAGCAATCTCAGCCCACGCCGCATGAGAATGAGGTCGGCGTTGTCCGTGACGAACGCGCTCGTGGCGCCAAGATGAATGAACGGCTTGGCTGCCGGCACGACGTCACCAAAAGCATGGATGTGCGCCATGACATCATGTCGGAAGCGCCGCTCGTAGGCGGCGACGACCTCGAAGTCCACGTCGTCCAGATGCGCGCGCATCTGTTCGATGGCCTTGGAGGGAATCTCCAGGCCGAGATCGCGCTCCGCTTCTGCCAGGGCCAGCCACAGACGTCTCCACAGACCGTAGCGCATCCGTGGGGACCACAGCTCCAGCATTGCCTTGGAGGCGTAGCGCTCGGCCAGCGGAGAGGAGTAGCGGTCGTGCTCGGTCATCGGCGCATGACGAAGTCGGTCTGGTAGATATAGCCGGAACGTTCCACGAACATGCGAATGACGCCGCGTCCCCCGTAGTACTCCAGGGCACGAGCCGCGTCCTGCGCCGACGCCACTGGTGTCTGATTGATTTGCACGATGACGTCGCCCGCCTGAATGCCCAGCTCGTCCGCCGTGCTCTGGCCAGCCCGGACGATCAAGGCGCCGGCGGTGCTGCGGATACGGCGCTCTGCGCGAATGGCCGGGCTCACCGACGTGAGCTCCAGGTCGCGAAGCACCTGCACCTTGGGCGCGCTGACTTCCGGAAGGTCCATGACGCGCACGCTGGCCGCGAATTCCCGCGAGCCGCGTTTCAGGCGCAGCGCGATCGTCTCATCGACGCGGACGTCCAGGAGCGTCGCTTCCCAATCGAATGCGTTGCGCACAGTCTTGGTGCCTGCGCGCAGGATCACGTCACCGGGCTGGAGATTGGCGCGCGCCGCGGGCGAACCGGGCGTCACGGATGCGATCACCGCGCCCGCGGCAATTGCTTCCCGAACGTTCGCGCTCTGCGGATACTGCAGGCGAATGCCTACCCAGGGGCGCCGCACCGTGCGGTGCTCCACGAGGTCTTCCACGATCCGGCGCACTCGATTGATGGGAATGGCGAAGCCGATGCCCACGGAACCGCCGCTCGGCGAGTAGATCGAGCTGTTGACACCAATGACCTCGCCATCGGCGTTCACCAGCGGGCCGCCCGAGTTGCCGGGGTTGATCGACGCGTCTGTCTGGATCATGTCGAAGTAGGCGGATGGACCCTCACCCCGCGCGATCAGGTTGCGCCCCACACCGCTGATGACACCAGCGGTCACCGCCGGCTCGGAATTCCCGAGCACGAATCCGTATGGGTTGCCGATGGCGATGGCCCATTCGCCGATGACCGCCGCGGCCGAATTGCCCAGCGCCACAATGGGCAGATCGCGCGCTTCGATTTTGAGGACCGCGATATCGTTCGTCTCGTCAGTGCCCAGCACTTCGGCGGGATGCACGGTTCCGTCGCGTCGCATGACACTCACGCGTTGCGCGTTGGCCACGACGTGCGCATTGGTGACGATCACACCGTCCGCGCGCACGATGAATCCCGACCCGAGCCCGGGAACGACACGCGACGACTGCCGCCCGCCGAACCAGTCGAAGAGCGGGTCGCCCTGGACGCGCTCGATCGCCTCGGTTTGAATCGTGACCACCGCCGGCGCGACGCGCTCCACAGCCCGGGTGATGGCCGTCCGGCGGCTGTCGGTAATGCCCGTGGACAGGTTCTGCTGCGACTGCTGCGCAGCAGACGACTCGGGCGTGCCCTTGCAGCCGACCAGCGTCGCGACGAACGCCAGGAGCAGGGAACGCGTCTTCATGCGGTCAGGTAGAGGTCGGGCGGATACTGCACCGCGTCCAGGAATAACGCGTTTGCGGGCGCCGGCGCCGAAGCGCCGGTATTATCGGCGGCGGCCAGCAGCTCGTCGATGTCGCTGACCGCGCGCCGTCCCGTCGCGACGTCGAGCATGGTGCCCACCAGAAAGCGCACCATGTGGTGGAGAAACCGGTTGGCCTCGATCTCGAATACGACACCGCCGGGCCGGTCGTCCCACCGCGCGCTGCGGACGTCGCAGCGATGATGATCCGTCTCCGGCGCGGTGCCCTTCACGGCGAACGCGCGAAACGAATGCTCGCCCACGAGCGACGTCGCCGCGGCGCGCAGCGTCTCGCGATCGAGCGGGTACGCGCACACGAATTCAGTGCGTCGGCGGAATGGCGAGTTGGCTGCGTCGTCGGTCCCGACGTAGTAGCTGTACCGTCGGGAAATGGCGCTGTACCGTGCGTGGAATTCGGGTCGCATGTCATACGCTGCGGCGACCCAAACATCCTCCGGCAAGATCGCATTCAAGGCGCGGCGAAGTGCATCTGGGGTCCACTTCTCAGGAACGCGAACCCCGACGGCTTGCCCACGCGCATGAACACCGGCGTCGGTACGACCTGAACCGAGCGCCGCAGTGTGCTCACCGCAGAGTCGCTCGAGTGCATGCTCGATGACGCCTTGGACGGTGCGCTGCTCGGGTTGTCGCTGCCATCCACTGAATCCCGAGCCGTCATAGTGCAGAACGAGCTGCACGGTACGCTCCGCCATTGCACGAAAACTACCGGAGCAGGGAGTGAAGTCAAGAAAACGAAAGCACCTCAACCGATTGACATTGCTTAACGTACGCGCTCACATTCTGTCGCCCGTTCACCCCTCATGCGGCGCCTTTTCGGCCCTCCATGCCTCCGCGCACGCTCGCTTCGCTCTCTCAGTCGCTCAGCGTCGCCACCGATGTGGAGGGCGCGCTGCAGTCGCTCGCCGACTCGTTAGCCGAGCTCGATCGTTTTGCCCAGCTGGCCTTCGTCCGTTTCGATGCGCGGCGCGCGTTGATGCGCGAACGGCTGCTGGTCACTTCGCAAGCCGTGGCGACGTCTACGCTGGACACCACGCTGGACCACCTTCCGCAGAAGGAGCGCATTTCGATTACCGCCGGCGGCCAGTTCGTGGACTTTGGCGACGCCTCCGATGAGTATGCAGGCCTTTTCGATCTCAAGAAGCCGGAGGAGGGAGGCATTCTCAACGTGCGCGGCTTGCGCTTCGACGGCGCACTGTCGTCACTGCTCGTGCTGTACGAGCCCCGCAAGATTTTCGGCACGCGCACCGCGGAACGATTCGCACCGGCCGCGGCGCTGTTCGACCTTGCGCACGCGCGTTTTCTGGAGCACGAAGCGCGACAGGAGGCTGTTGCCACCCTCGAAGACTTCACGCAACGGCTGCACGTCGAGTACGAAAAGAAACTGGCGGCGCTCGAGGAGAAGTTGCTCGCGGCCACGGGCGAGTTTCCCGTGGGAGGGGATCCCGCGCGCGCGGTGCAGCTTGAACGCGAGGTGGCGCACGCCGTTGAGGACGCTCGTCGAACGAAGAAGCGCCTGGACGCCGTAGAAGCGACGGTCAGCACCGCGGTCGAGCATCTGGAGAAAGCGCACATCGAGCTCCATCGGCGCAGCGAACAATTGCGACAGCGCACGCGGACGCTGTACCTGATCGATCGCGTCCTGACGCTCGACAACACCACCGACGACCCGCGGCAACTTGCCGACGGACTGCTGGCGCTGGTCGGCGACGACATGC
>JANNJV010000217.1:0-12761 GCA_031395945.1 Gemmatimonadota bacterium
AGAACGCATAGAGCGTGAGGGTCTCGATGCCGGCGCGAACCGCAGCTTCCACGATGGAACGCGCAGTGCGAACGCCGGCGTGGTGACCTGCTGAACGGGGCAACAAGCGGTCATTGGCCCACCGGCCGTTCCCGTCCATGATGATGGCGACGTGTAACCGCTGCAGCGCGGTGTGCGCACCGGAGCGACGAGGAAGCGCAGCGGGAACCGTGGACATGCGTCAGCGATCGCGCGTGGCGCGGATCAGCGACTCCATGTGATCGAGATAGCGTTCGAGGGCGCGTCGTCCCGCCGGCGTGAGGGCATAGCTCGTCCGTGGCACTCGACCCTCGAAGCTCTTGGTGCACGTGATGTAGTGCGCCTCTTCCAGTTTGCGCGCGTGCACGCTCAAGTTGCCATCGGTGGTGCTCATCAATCGCTTCAAGTCGTTGAAGCTCAAAGAGTCGTTCACGGCCAACGCGCTGACGATTCCGAGCCGCAAACGCTCGTGGATCAGTCGGTCGAGACCCAGCGGACTGTCGTCCGTGGATTTTCCCTTGACGGTGCGCAACCCGCGCGCGCTCTTCACTTCACCGCGCTGACCGTCCTTTGGCACTGCCCCGTGCTTAGCCACCGTGCCTCCGCGCGATGATGAAGCCAAAACTGATATGCAAAGCGCCGAAGCCGGCGATCATCAGAGTCGTATTCCAGGCAACCGGTGCAAACAACGCGGCGGCGCCCACCAGGATGAAGGCCGTACCCATCACGGGAATGATGCGAACCGAAAATGCCCCGGCCGCTACGACCGCGGTTCCGTACAGCAGCATCCAGACACCCGGCATCATCGCGTACATTCCGCGCTGCATGAATGCGATCGTCACGACCATCCCGACGACCGCCACCGGCGAGAAACTGAACAGCAATTTGCGCACGGAGCCGGTCAACAACGGCAGACTCGCCAACCTCGCCTTGTTGTACATGAACCACACCGAGATCAGCAGGGCCAGAAACGCCTCGGCCGCCCACACCAGTACCCATTCAGGACGGCCGGGGAAGTTCGAGGCGATGAACGCCGCGAGAATTGCCGTGAGCCCAATGACCACCTGGCCCCAGCCGGACACCGCTGTGAAGGTCCCGGCGGCCTCCATAGTCTCCCGGATGAACCGGAGATTGTCCATCGCCCTCGCCTGCATTTCGGGCGGCTCGGTCGCTCGCTGGCGAATGGGAAGCACGTCGGCCATGGCCAGAGTGTAACGGTCGAACCGAGTTTCGGCAAGTACTTTGCAATGCAAAGTTACAGTCCGGAACTCCGAGGGTCAGACCCGAGCGCCGCCCCCGCGGTCCGGCTTCAGATGCCCGATGGAAACCGGTGTCGTGGATGGCGGGTCACTGGCGGGAAAGCTTTGCTCCGACATCTCGTCCGCCTCCAGGGAGCGGCGCAACGCGGGGCCCTCATCCCGCGCGTACACGGCGATGCGCCGGCCTTCGAGACCCCGTTGCATCCGGCTAGCTCTTCTGACCGGGAATGTGCTTGCTGTCCTTCAGTTCCTCGAGCGCCGGATTCTCGCCCCGCTGCGGAATGGCCAGCTTTCCGCGGCGGGTATGGAGGTTTTGCTTGTCCTCTTCGTGGATGTGCTCGTCGTCTGTGCGGGTCTTGTGATCCGTTGCTGGGAGCTGACTCGAAGGGGGCCGTTTGGTACCCATGGATTTTCCTCGTATGAGTGACGGAGGGATAACCTCAGGAATCGTGCCCTGAACCAGCGCTCGCAGTCGGCTGTCTTAGCTTTAGCTGCCATGGCGCTCGTACCCCTTTTTGGCCACACGGAACTACGCGCCCGGATGCGCGAGGCCGCCGCGCGGCACACGCTTCCCGCGTCAATGCTCCTCCAGGGCCCGCGAGGCGTTGGAAAGCAACGCTTGGCCCTTTGGCTCGGGGAACTGCTGCTCTGCGACAACCCTGACCGGACCCCCTGCGCCGAGTGTCAGAGCTGTCGCTTTTCGCGGGAGCTCACGCATCCCGATCTGCATTGGTACTTCCCGCGGCCCCGGCTGAAAGACAGCGATCCCGATCTGGCGGACGTCCGCGACGACTACGCCGAGGCCATTGCCGAGCGCGCGCGGGCGGGCGGGCTGTATGCTCCGCCGTCGGGCAGCGAGGGCATCTATGTCGCTACCGTGCGCGCCATCGTGCAACAGGCGGTCATGTCACCAGCCATCGCAAAGCGGAAGGTCTTCGTCATCGGCGATGCGGAACGGATGGTACCACAGGAAGGCTCCGAACAGGCGGCAAATGCATTCCTGAAACTGCTCGAGGAACCGCCATCGGACACGACCATCATCTTGACGTCCAGCGAATCGGGGGCGTTGCTTCCCACCATTCGCTCACGTGTAGTCACGTTCCGAGTCGCGCCGGTGACGGCGGCCGAGGTGCGTCAGTTCTCGACCCACGAATCCGTTGCTGAGCGGCTTTCCGATGATGCCACACTTCCTTCCGCCCTTCAGGAGCGTGTGACTTTCGCCAACGGTGCGCCTGGGCGGCTCCTCGCTGGACAGATGTGGTCGCAGGCAGTCGCCAACGCCAAGGCACTCCTGGAAGCCGCGAGCGGCAAGTCAAGCGCGCGATACGAGGTGGCGTGGGCACAGGCTGCGTCAAAGGCACGCGGTAGTTTTGCCGACACCCTGGACGCTCTGAGCGTGGCCCTGCACGATCGCGCCATGACCTCGACATCGCGCGGCGCACACCCGTCCGCCCTGGCAGCATCGCGCGCGATGGACGCCGTCGAGATCGCCAAGGAGCGCGTCGCCAGCAACGTCAGCCCGCAACTCATCACCGTCAACCTGCTTCGTGAACTCCAGGAGCTGCTCTCATGACGAAAGGCCATGCTAAGCTGACCCACGTTACCGCAGACGGGTCGGCCCGGATGGTGGACGTATCTGCCAAAGAGCAAACGCTCCGCACCGCGCGCGCCCAAGGATCGATCCGCATGTCTTTGGATGCCCTCGAGGCAATTCGGTCGCACCAGGTGGCCAAAGGCGACGTACTGTCGGTGGCTAAAGTGGCTGGAATAATGGGCGCCAAGCGAACCGCCGAATTGGTGCCTTTATGTCATCCACTCCTGCTGGACGACGTTCAGGTCGACCTCAGGATCGACCCAACGGTTCCCGGCGTTGTAGCTGTGTCACAAGTGCGGACGATGGGCCGTACGGGGGTAGAGATGGAGGCCATCGTAGCTGTTACCGTCGCGCTCGTAACGGTGTATGACATGGCCAAGAGTGCCGACCGAAGAATGATCATCGGCGATATATCGTTGATTGAGAAAACAGGCGGTTTAGGTGGTTGATACATTGGCCGTTGATGGCACACGCGTTGCCCCTTATAGTCAATGAGGTAGGGTGCAGTCCGCTATACTCAACCTGTTATAAAACAACAACTTATGAAAAAGCCGCGCAGCACGTACGTGCACCGCGGCGACGCCATTCGGAGGCGCAACAGGATCAGGTCCCTGCTCGCTTTTGTTGGCATCGCTGGCGCTGCTTTACTCGTGATTGCAAACCGGCCTCCGTCGCCAGCGACGGCGGAAGCTGCTGCTGTTTCGGGGGGGACGAACACCTTCTCGTTTAGCAGGCTTGGCGATAGTCGCCGGCTGCGGCAGGAGCTTGATAACGCCATGGGAGAAGCGACAATTCTCCGTGCGCAGGTCGATCGGGCCAACCGGATCATCGACTTTTCCGGCAGGTATGGTATCGCCGCCGATCTGGCCGCCACGATCTTTGATGTGGCGTTGGCCGAACGGCTGGACCCCGAACTCGCATTCCGTCTTGTGAAGCTGGAGTCCAATTTCAACCCCCGGGCAACCAGCCGCGTGGGCGCCGTGGGTCTGGTGCAGGTGATGCCCTCAACGGCCGTGCAGTACGACCGCAGTGTCACCCGGGAGACGCTCTACGACCCGAAGACAAATCTCCGAATCGGCTTCCAGTACCTGAGACGCCTGATCGGCCTGTACAACGGCGATGTTCGCCTGGCGCTCCTGGCTTACAACCTTGGGGAAGACCTGGTTGATCAGGCGCGCAAGTCAGGCAGGAACCCGTTGGACGGATACAACCGGATTCTCATCAAGGCCTACAACGGTACTGGAACGTCCGACTAGGCCCGTGGCTACGCTACGAAAAGGGCGATCAGCGTTTCGACGCGGTCGCCTTTTTCGTTGTAGGTCTGCTCGATGACGGGCTGCCATTGACCAGCAGTTCCTGCCCGGCGAAGATCATCGGCTTCTTGAGCCTATTGAGGCGCATGATGGTCGCTGGAGTCGTTCGATAGCGCTTCGCGATGACGCTGAGATTCTCGCCTTGACGAACGACGTGTGTCCGGGTGCCGGAACCGTAGCGCTCCACGGCTGGATCGGGGATGCTTAGCGCGGCGGAAGCCGCAGCCGCTGTTGGAATCAGTAGTGGCGTCCCGGCCATGATCCGCCCGGTGCCCTTGGCAAGCTTCACCTTGGGATTGTAGAGCGGCAGCGCGCGGACGGAGACTTTGTGCTTCTTCGCCAGTGTCGCCCAGGTAGCGCCCTTCTCCGCCGTCACCGGACGAGCTCCCGTCCTGGCGGAATCGGAAAGGAGAGCGAATGCAGAGTCGAAGCGTGCCCGGGTGCCCACCGGGAGCCGCACCTTGATGGAGTCCCGGGCGGCGAACGGCGGCGTCATGCCCCGAAGAATGTGCGAGTTGAGTTCCTGGATGGCTGACAGTGAGGATCCGCTCGCCTCAGCGAGCGCCGCGAGGGGGACGCGCGGCCCAACCCAGGCCGAGTCATACGCAAATGGTTCCCGTTGTTCGACCGACAGTCCATACCGGTCGGACTCCTTGGCTACGAGCGCCGCGGCGATCAGTTGGGGGACGTAGTTGCTCGTCTCGCTCCGGAGAAACTTCTTCTCGGCCAGCGCAAAAAACATGTCATCGCCAGTGGCGCCTTCCAGGTCATCGGCGTACCGGTTCAAGCCGCGGGCGACCCGTCCCGGCCCTCCGTTGTACGCGGCGGCGGCCAGATACATGGAGCCGAACTGCTCGTTCAATCCCCTGAGAAACCGAACCGCGGCCTCCGTGGAGCGCACCGGGTCGCGGCGTTCATCGATCCACCAATCCACGCGCAACCCCATCCCCTTTGCGGTGGAGGTCATGAACTGCCACATGCCCACCGCTGCGGCGCGCGAGTACGCGTGGGGATTGTACCCGCTCTCGATGAGCGCCAGGTAATACATGTCCTCCGGAAGGCCACCGGCCCGCAGCCTGGCTCTGATCAAACGCTCGTACCGGGTGCCCCGTGACAGGCGCTCGGCAAACCGGTCCTTGGCGCTACCCGTGAAGGAGCCCACGTAGAATCGAACGCGATCGAAAGTCTCGTACGAGCGGACCTCGATGTCCCAGCTTGGCGCGACAACACCCCCGCCATCGATCGCCGAATCCGCGGGCATCGGAAGCGCGGCATCGAGTCGCAACGCGTGGCCAAACAGCTCCGCCGTACGCTTGTCGAGATCGTTGGCAGTCACCAGCGGGCGGCCATTCGTTTCCGGCGTGGCGCCCGCTTGAACAATTGAGGCGGTTGTCCGGTCGGGCTGCTGGGCAGGACCGTTGGGGACGCTGGCCACGTTCGCAGGGGTGCTGGTCAGCTCGGGCTCGTGAACTCGGCCGCACGCGAAGACCCCCAACAGCGCTGGAAGGATGAACCGCTGCACGGATGCGACGCTTGGGACGGACAGACGATGAACCTGCACGACGCCAGACTACCTAGCGAGTCGCGAGATAGTTCCCGAGAACGCGATTGGTAGCGTTCAGGACGGCGAGGGCGGATCCGCGCACTGCATCACGGTCGGCCAGGTAGCAGCCGACCAGCCGAGTCCCGCGTGCGCTGCGCTGCGTGCAGGAAACGATGACGACGTTCGCGTCAAACGCTCGGACGAGTTTCACACCCATGAGCTCCAAGCCAAGCGCGTTCTGAGAAAATGACTCCACTGCCTGCATGGCTGCTTCGGCCCCCAATCGCAGATCACCGATGGGACTGGACTGCCCTTCGGCGCGACCGACGAACCGCTTGCCGCTGTACTCGAGTTCCACCTGCACGATGCACCGGCCCGCAGGCGATCGCGTAAAGGTGAAGGAGCCGAACCTCAAGCGTTCGGATCTGTTGGGAGAAGCCTCCCCGGGGGATGGGGACTGCTGCTCCACGGCATTTGACATGCACGATCCTCAAATGGGCGGTCACGGGGCGCCCTCGGCCCCTGTCTGTAATACGACGTAACAGTACATATCGCAACGCGCTGTGCTGCCGAGCCCCAGGGACACGTATATTCGCCGGCGTGTCCTTCATCACATCCATTCCCGTCCGACATGATCGTTGCCGTTGGAACTGACCATGCCGGGTTCCCGCTCAAGGATGGTCTGATAGCCGTCATTCGCGGGAGCGGGCACGAGGTACTGGATTGTGGAGCCACTGTGGTCGAGCCTGGCGATGACTATCCGGATTACGCCGAGCGCGTCGCGGGCGCCATCACCGGCGGGCGGGCGACGCGAGGGTTGTTGCTCTGCGGCAGCGGCGTGGGCGCGTCCGTAGCGGCCAACAAGTTTCAGGGCATTCGCGCCGCATTGTGCCACGATACCTTTTCCGCCCGTCAGGGCGTCGAGGACGACGCGATGAACGTGCTGTGCTTGGGCGCCAGGGTCATCGGGTCCGCACTCGCGGCCGACGTGGTTCGGGCATTTTTGCAGGCGCAGTTCTCGGGAGCGGAGCGTCACCAGCGGCGGCTCGCGAAGATTCAGGAATTCGAGCGGCGCGCTTAGTTTTATGAATGTTCGACCTGGTAGCTCAGCTGGTAGAGCAACGGACTTTTAATCCGTAGGTCGCGGGTTCGAGCCCCGCCCGGGTCATTGGTGATCAGCGTGCCGCGAAAACGCGTCCGAGTGTGGGACGCGTTTCTTGTTGCAACGCCATCCCCTCAGTTACAGCGCGCGCGAATCGCGAGCGGCGCCGCATACGCGCCCAATCCCGCGGGGAGCTCGCCACTCGAGGCCAACTGCACGAGCAGGTAATCCCGCAGCTCCGATACGCGATGCGCTGCGAGCGTCGACGTCCATGGAGACTGCCGTAACACCGCACGTGCCCACCCTGGCCGCTCGGCCTCCGGTATCCAGCGTGCACGCTGTCGTAGCCATCCCCGCACACGCGACTCGGCCGCCATGCGAATCAACTGTACGCGGCCACTCTCATCGGTGGCACAGGCGCCTGACCCGACGAGCGCGGAGGGCATCCAGAAACCGGCCTCACCGCGTACGATGCTCGCGGCCACGCCGCGATCCAGTGACGCGCCCAGCGCCCAGCGCAGCAGTGTCTGCATGCTCGGCTCTTCATCGGCACGCGCAAAGGCCGCGACCGTCGTCATCCCCTCGAGCGCGTCGAGCAACGAGCGCGCACGACTTGCGGTACGCAGCCGTTCCGGATGCACGACGTGCCCCGTGAGCAACTCATCCTGCACGCCCGTCAGGAACCCGTTCGAGATTCCCTCGCGCGCCAACGCCTGTGCCACGAACCAGTCAACGCGCGTGGCGAAGATTTCGGCGGGACGATCGGTTCCAACCCGGGCGGTTCGAGGTTGGTCCGCGCTTTCCTCCGTGATCGCGCGGAGCGACGCGGCGACGCGCCCGCCGGGACTCGCGATTCGCTTGGAGTTCACGCCGGTACCACGCGCGACGACGTCCGAGCGATAGCCAGCCAGCCCCTGTTGAAGGGCGCTTTGGCGATCAAGCTCATGGGCCAGCTCGTGCAGCAGCGTTCCGCCCGCGGTCATTGCCGGCAGATGCAGCGTTCGCGTGCGTGGATCGTGCATTGCAAGCGCCGAGTCGGCGGGAGCGCTCATCCGAAAACGCACGCGCACCGCGCCCAGCGACAGCGTGGGGAGCACGCGCCGGAGATCGCGCACCCCGGTCTCGAGCGAGCGCGTGAGGTGCGGCCGCCAGGCAGCCGGTACATCGCGGTCGAAGGTAATGGAGGCCACGCCGAGCGCCGACGCCACGGCAAGGACGGCCGGCAACGAATCGACGGCGACGGTGATGGGATCCTGCGAGAGCGAACGCATCGCCACGCTGGCAGCAAGCAGGAGGCGCCCAATTGCCCGTCGCTGTGCTCTTCCGGCGTCTGGAACCTGCGTCGCTGCAACCAGCATCTCGGCGTTGGACGCTGCCGCGAGTGCATTCGCATCAACGGCGGGCGCATACGACCGCAGTATGGGACGATAGCGCTGCACCGTGACCGCCAGGGGAGCCGCAGGCACGGCGAGTCTGCCAGCCGCGTACAATTGCGGGGCGATACCGCCGGAATGGCTCTCGCGGTCGCCGGCTTCTTCTGTGGCGACGATCGGAACCGGGTGCATGGCGCGCAGGGAGTCCAGCAGCCACGCCGATTGCGACGCGGCTTCCTGCTCCAGGTCCCGGCCGGGCGCGAGTAACACCGGGCGCTCGAGGTAGAACGTCCGCGCAGCTCGCTTGCGGCGCAGAACATCGATGGCGTCGGAGGTTCCGGCCGCGCGCACGATCGTGGCTGCCTCACGGCGCCCAATCTCGCGGTCGGCTATCATTGCCGCGGCCTCGGCGGCGAGAAGTGGACCTGCGCCATCGATAATGCGCTCCGTCGAGGCCAGGGTGTAGGCAAAACGGACCGCGAGCTCGGCGGCCCGTGGGTTTTTCGCGCCGACAATCGCCGAGGTGATGAGCGCGAGATGCTGCTCACCAGCGGCGATCGCGCCGTTTTCCACGGGACCGATGAGGTCGAGCGCGGCCGGCTCAACCTCATGCGTCTCTCCGCGAAGCACCCGCGCGAGCAAGGCCCATGACACCGTATAGCGCTCGTCCGTGGTGAGTCTTGGATCGCTCGCGGCTGACTCGATGAGCCGGAAGGGACTCTCGAGCCCCAGGCGCAGCCGCTCGGCGTAACCCCAGGCGATGGCGGTGCGCTGATCGGCAGTCGCAAGCATTCCGTCGGTGAGCGACTCGAACTGCTCCGCGGCACTTTCAAGTCGCGCGCGCGTGTGGTCCGCGTGCTGCTTCGCACTGCCCAGGGCCGCCGCCATCGCCATCGCGACGGCCAGTGACAACGCCAGCGTGGCGCGGCGAACCGAGCGTGGTTGCAGTCGGGTCAGGGCCCGACGCCAAGGTGGGATCGTGCGCGACATCTTTGGATGCATACCCCAAAGAAGACGACTGGAAATGCTTTCGTTTTCGCGGATGGCCCACTTCGGAGGTGCTGGACCCTTCTTTTCGGCGGTTGAGCCGCGCGGTGCGCAGAATCCCCGAGGTTAGGCCTCTGCGACGAGACCTGGTGCTTCGTGCGCCGCCTCGTCTATGAGCCGGGCCAGTTGATCGGCATCGAGAATGACTTCGATGGCCTCCCCGTCGAAGTCCAGCGTGAGCTGGCGAACGGGAAGGAAAGAGCGACGGTGGTGCGGGGTGATGCCGTGCTCGGCGATACCGCGGAGATGGTTGGCCGTGCAGTAGCCGACATTGTTCTCCCAGAGATATCCCGGATACCGCGACGCCAGAGCGCGCATGACTCGATCACGCGTGATTTTGGCGACGATGGAGGCGCACGCGATGGAGTAGCATCGAGCGTCGCCATGAATGACGGCGGTGTGCGCCACCTCCAGCGTACGCAGCGCGCGGCCGTCCACCACGACGTGATTCGGCGTGATGGGAAGCCGGCGCAGCGCCCGGCGCATGGCGAGCACGCTCGCCTGCAGGATGTTGAACCGGTCAATCTCTCGCACGGACGCAGCGCCAATGCCGATGCCCATCGCGTGATCGCGGATTTTCAGGACGAGCGCTTCGCGTTTTTTCGCGGTCAGTTGTTTCGAGTCGTTGATGCCCGCCATCGCCCGGCGCTCGGGCGGCATCACGACGGCGCATGCGACAACGGGGCCCGCCAGGGGACCCCGTCCAACTTCATCTACGCCGGCGATCAGCGGCCCATGCTGAGTGCGGAGATCACGTTCGATCGTGCTCCAGCGCATGGATGCCGTCCCCCGCTCTGCGAGCTACTCTTCCGCGGTCCCTGTGGTGGGCACGCTGACCCGAATCTTCTTTTCCTTGATGCGCGTCGCCTTGCCGGTGAGCTGGCGCAGATAGTACAACTTGGCGCGACGCACGCGGCCGCGACGAACCACCTGGATGTCGCCGATCATCGGGCTGTGCGTGGGGAAGATGCGCTCGACGCCGACGCCGTTGGAAATCTTGCGGACCGTGAACGTCTCGCTCACGCCACTGCCGCGACGGGCGATGCACACGCCCTCGAACGCCTGAATGCGCTCCTTATCACCTTCTTTCACGCGCACGTTGACGCGCAGCGTATCACCGGAACGAAAGGCCGGGAGATCGCTCCGCAACCAGGTTTTCTGAGTCTCAATAAAGGGGTGCATATAAAACTCCGGGACGAGCCCGTGGATTGACGCAGCTATGGTAGAGCAAAGGCAAACTAATCCTCGGCTCGCCTTCACGCTAGCCTGTTGCTACATAACGGGTTGGCGGTCGCGCGATCCTAGCGGCCGTCCGAGCGAATCCGATCGGGCAGAAGCGATGGCGGCTATTATTCGCCGCGGCGCTCTCGGGTCAGGCGCTCGCCTTCGCGCCGTCGCCAATCCGCAATCTTCTTGTGGTCGCCGGACACGAGCACTTCCGGCACCGCGTGACCGCGATACACAGGCGGTCGCGTATAACTCGGGGCGGAGATGCCCGGCGTATCGAAGAATGAGTCCGTCCGCGCGCTCTCGATGTCGCTCATGGCGCCGGGCAGCAGCCGCACCGTTGCGTCGAGCAGCACGAGCGCCGCAGGCTCGCCCCCGGTCAGGACGAAGTCTCCGATAGACAGCTCTTCCGTGGCGAGGTGATCAGCGACCCGCTGGTCCACATCCTTGTAATGGCCGCAGAGTAGCGTGAGCTCGTCACCGGCGGCAAAGCGCTGCGCGTCCTCGTGTCGGAAATGCCGGCCACGCGCCGAGAGCAGGACGACCGGCGCCGACGCCTTCAGCGATTCGACGGCCTCGAAAAATGGATCGGGCTTCATCACCATCCCGGCGCCGCCGCCATACGGCGCGTCGTCCACGGTGCGGTGCTTGTCGTGCGTGAAGTCGCGGAGATCCACAACGCGGTACTCGACGATCCCCGCGGCTCGCGCGCGCCCCAGGATACTCATCCCGAGTGGCCCGGCGAAAAACTCCGGAAAGATCGTGACGACGTTCACGCGTAGCATCAGTCCAGCAACCCCTCGACCGGATCGACCCGAATCACTCGCGATCCGGCGTCAACCTCCCGGACGGTGTGATTGTTGAACGGCAGCAGCACGGAGGCACCCGTGTGGCGCCGGACATCCATCACCAGGCCCTGCGGCAACTCGAACACCTCGGTCACCTCGCCAATGTCGTCACCGCTGATCCGTACCACCCGCATCCCAACGAGGTCGTGAATGAAGAGCTCATCCTCGGACGGCGGATCGACTTCGTCCTCTGGCACTAGGAAGTAGCGATCGCGCCAGGTGTCGGCCGCGGTCTTGTCTGTAATGCCCTCGAATGCGACGATGAGTCCTCCCTTGAATGGCGACGAGCGGATCACCCGAAGCTCCGTTTGGTTCGGGGAGATGTCGCCCGCGGCGGTGCCCGCAAAAACACGACGGCCGGCCGCGAAAATCGCGTCCGGCGCGTCGGTCAATGCTTCGACCACGAGTTCGCCACGAATGCCATGTGCGCGGCGCACGCGGCCCACCACATAGAACTCCGCGCTCAAGCCTGGACCTTGGCCTCCGCGACCGGAACCGCGCCTGCCTGCAGCTTGCGCCCTACGCGCAGTTCGTGCCGCGCCTTGAGGACGCCCGCCTTGCGGAGCAGCGAACGAACGGTGTCCGACGGCTGCGCGCCGTTGTCGAGCCAGTAATTCGCGCGATCAGTCTTCAGATTCAGCGCGGTTTCGCCCTGACGGGGAACGTACTGTCCTATGATCTCGATGAAACGACCGTCGCGTGGGCTCTGCGAATCAGCGACCACGATACGGTACGTGGGGGTTTTCTTCCGCCCGGTACGGCGGAGACGAATTCGAACCATTGTCGTACGCTCCAATCAGAGTGAGTTGTCCTGCTTCCGGGCTCATCGCGATATCGAGAACTCCCCGACCGCACCCGGTCCTGCCGTCGACGTTTGCCTGATCTCGTAGACCAACGTCGAACGCGCTACATCATGCCACCGAACATCCCCGGCCGCACTTTCCCGCCGCTGCCCTGCACCGCGGCGACTTTCTTCATCATTTTCTGCATTTCGCGGAACTGATCGAGCAGCCGGTTCACTTCGTTGATGGGCCGACCGCTTCCCTTGGCCACGCGCGCGCGGCGCGAACCGTTGAGGAGTCCCGGATTTTTGCGCTCTGAAGGTGTCATGGACAGCACGATCGCCTCGAGATGCTTGAGACGTCGGGGATCCATGGACTTTACCTGCTTGAGCACTTTCGTGTTCACGCCTGGGAGCATCTTGAGCACCCCTTCGAGAGGGCCAAGCCGCTCCATCTGCTTCATCGCCGTGAGGAAATCGGCGAGATCCATTCCTTCCTTGCGCACTTTCTTTTCGAGTCGTTTCGCCTCGTCGGCGTCGAACGCCCCCTGCGCCTTCTCGACCAGCGAGACGATGTCGCCCTGCTGGAGAATTCTCCCAGCCATGCGCTCGGGATGGAACTCCTCGAGCGCATCGGTCTTCTCGCCGACGCCGAT
>JANNJV010000249.1:0-2730 GCA_031395945.1 Gemmatimonadota bacterium
GTGTCAACTTCACTTCGGACAGCGCGGCGACTCGCTCGGCCGGAGCCCGATCCAGCCGGACCACCACTCGGCGTCCGACTGCTTTTTTCACCGCCGCGGGCATCATGGCCGCGAGAGTCATGCCCAGGGGGCAGATGTAATACTCCGAAATCCAGCGCCCGAGTTCGACCAACCCGTGAGTTCCAGCAGTGCTCGTCTCGGTCGCCGTAGTCCACCACGGCATCCGCCGGTGGATTGGCCGTCCGGAGAAAATCCTCCACGAGATACACGGCGTTGTTGAGGTAGTAGTTGTCCATGTCGCCCACATAGATGCGCAGCTTGCCGCGCAGCTTGGGGCCCAGTGTCGCCCAATCGCGACGCAGGATGTGCGAGAGGTCGTAGTGCTCGCGCCAGTATTCGGCGACGGAGTGGTCGATGACCCCGGTGACCTTGTTCCAGATCGGCTTTGGGTAGCCGTCTGCACCCACTGGAGAGTATACGGACTCCCACACGTCCCACTGGTCGCCGGACCGGCTGTGGGTGCCCAACGCCAGTTCGCGGTGGTTGCTCTGTTCCAGCGTCGTGGTGAGATGGCCGAGATAGTTGCGCTGGCCGGGGCGGGGCACGCGCTTGAACGGTCCCTCGCGATAGTACGCGTTCGTGTCCGTGTAGATATTCACGACCGTGTACGCGCGAAAATCGATGGGGTCGGGACATGCCACCCACGCGCCGTTGTATTCGTCGGGATAAAACATTTGGACGGCCATGGCTTCCCAGCCGCCAGTGGAGCCGCCGAAGGTGAAGCGCGCCCACCCCTGACCGATACCGCGGAAGCGACGCTCGATCTCCGGGATGAGCTCGTACTGGATGGCGTCGCCGTATGGGCCGTTGTTCGCCGAATTCACGGCGTACGAATCATCGTAGAATGGCGTGGCATGTTGAATCTCGATCATCAGCGCGCGTGGGAATCCCTTGCCTGTCCAGTCCTTGTAGAACTGCCACGCGAGCTCCTGCTGGATCCGATTGTAGCCGCGCAGGTTGAAGCGCGCACTGAAGTCCGGTGCGAGCGCCGAATCCGGCGGCGTCACCCGCCAGCCATCGAGCGACGACGGAAAGTGCCCGTGATTCACCAGCAGGGGATACCGCGCGTCGGGATGCTCCTTGAATCCCCAAGGCAGCAGCACCCAGGCTGCCAGGTATGTGTCACGCCCCCAGAACTTCGACAGCCGCTCGCTGCGCACCCTCACGTACTTGACGTACTCCGTCTCCTGCTTGGCGAAATCGTCGACGGCGGGAATCTCCTGGTCCAGCGTCACGCGCACGGTGGCGCCGCGGGCAACGTCCAGCGTCATGGCACGCGGTGTGGAATACAGGTTTCCCGGTTTGCGAGCGTATTGTTGTCCCTCGCCTTTGTCGGGCGGGAGCTTCACGGTGTGCCCGTCGCTTCGGCGAAAAGTCTCGTAGCGGTTGATGAGCGCCTGCACGCGATACCTGCCGCTCCGGAGATCGGCCAGGGAGCGAAGCGGATAGCCAAACGCAGTCGCGTCCACCACGCGGGTCTCGCCGGCCTTCCAGGCGTCCACGTCAATGCCGAACACCTGCTGCGACTCCGGCGCGTCGTTGACCTGAAACCGTGGCTCAGACGCGGTATCCGTTGAGACGAACAGCAGTAAGCGGCCGTCCAACGGTGTGCGGCTTCGCTCGGCGGGGAAGGTGATCTCGAAGCGAAGAGTGGATGGACGGGTTTGGGCGGGAACGATCGACGCGGTGGCGATCAGTGCGACGACGGTTATGGTGAAACGCCTCATCTTGGCCTCGGCCTCGGGCTAGCGCACTTGAAATGTCAGCGTCGCCCACTTCGACTCATAATCCACGCTGTCGCCCTGCATGCGCGCCATGTTGATGAACTTGATGTACCACGTGCCCGCGACGCGCATTGGAATTCGCGCGACCCCCGCGCTATCGGAACGGACGCTGCGCTGCACGATGCGACCCCCGTTTGCCGTGCGCCCGCCGTACAACACATACTGATTTCCCAATGGTGCGCCGTCCACCATCGTGCGCACGGGCAGCACACTCCCCGCGGCCAGCGAGTAGGGGTTGACCATCGGCACGATCTCGGCCGGATAGCCCAGCACGGTGGCGTAATGGTCGGTTCGCGTCGAACCTACCTGAATGAGCGCCTTCACGTGCTTGTGGTACCTTTCGCGCGCCGGCTTGTCCAACTCGCCGCGGCTGCGTCGAGCCGCCAGCACATCGGGAATGCCGTCGCTGCGCAGGTATTCATTGAACTCGGCCGCGGCCAGCGGGATAATGCTCGGACGCGTGGACGCGCCAACGACGTACGTGCCGGACACTCCGGTGCGGACGCGGAACGTGCTGGTATCGCCCGCCGCGCTCCACGCGCTGGTGTCCAGCGGCGTCCGGCCGGCCGGAGACACGACGCTGAAGTCGCCCACCCTGGGCCGCGCGATGGAGTTTTCGCTCTTGCTGAAGGTGCCGTTGAGCACGCGCACGAGCACCTCGGCGTTTTCAGGAGCGAAGAACCGGGCGGGTTTGAGGAACATGACGTGCGCGGCCGCCGCGCCAACGACGACGAGCAGCAACCCCAATGTTACCAGTGTGACCTTCGGCACTGTCCCGCGCGGCACCGGCTTTCCCATTGACCACCGTTGGGAATCTGGTCGCGGTCGGAGAGAAAGATGTAGTACCGCCGGGTGAAGGTCAACCCGAGGGTCTGCTGCTGGATCG
>JANNJV010000270.1:0-1677 GCA_031395945.1 Gemmatimonadota bacterium
TGGGCTTTGGGCGTTCAGGGATTACGCTTAGTCCGACCTGGCGAAATGCCGCAGTCGATAGCCCACAGCCCACAGCCCACAGCAGCCAATGTCCGATATTCCGAAGGATCTTCTGTACACCGAAGATCACGAGTACGTGAAGCCCACCAAGGACGCCAACGTCGTTGCCGTCGGCATCACGGACTACGCGCAGGGCGAGCTGGGCGACATCGTGTATCTGGAGTTGCCGTCGGTGGGCTCGAGCTTCAACAAACACGACGTCTTCGGCACCATCGAGGCGGTGAAAGCCGTGTCCGAGCTCTTCTCGCCCGTGTCCGGTGAGATCGTCGAGGTGAACCCCCGACTCGAGAAGGAGCCGCAGATCGTCAACACCTCGCCCTACACCGATGGCTGGATGGTGAAGGTCAAGCTGTCCAATCCCAGCGAGCAGAACGCCCTGATGAACTCCGACGCTTACTCGGCACATATCGGCCAGTAGGCTCCACGCGCCGGGGCTGACGCACGCGACGGGGATCCCTACTGGGAAGCGCCCACCACAGCGTCGGCATACGCGTCAGTCGGCAAGCATGAGCACACCAGATTGCGATCGCCGTACGCGCTCTCGACGCGCCCCACAGCGGGCCAGAATTTTTGCTCCTTCACCCAGTGCACGGGGAACGCCGCCTGCTCGCGCGAATACGCGTGCGGCCAGTTGTCGCTCACCACGCGGCGCACGGGATGCGGTGCGTTCTTGAGGACGTTGTCCTTCCTGTCCGCCGCGCCGGCCTCGATCTCGCCGATCTCTTCGCGAATCTGAATCAACGCGTCGCAAAAACGATCCAGCTCCGCCTTTGATTCGCTCTCCGTTGGCTCGATCATCAGCGTTCCCGCCACCGGGAAAGACACGGTTGGCGCGTGGAAACCATAATCCATCAGGCGCTTGGCGATGTCCTCCACCTCCACGCCGGCGGACGCCTTGAACGCCCGTGGATCCACGATGCATTCGTGCGCCACCAACCCGTGCGAGCCCTTGTACAGCACCGGGTACGACGCCTCCAGCCGTTTCGCGATGTAGTTGGCGTTCAGGATTGCCATCTTCGTCGCGTACGTCAGGCCTTCGCCGCCCATCATATCGATATACATCATCGAGATCGGCAGAATGCTGGCACTGCCCCACGGCGCGGCCGATACCGCGCCGGTCCGGTCGCCCGGAAGCTTCACCACCGCGTGGCCGGGAAGGAACGGCACCAGGTGTTTGGCGACACCGATGGGACCCATGCCCGGCCCGCCGCCGCCATGCGGGATACAGAACGTCTTGTGCAGGTTGAGATGGCAGACGTCGCCACCGATGTCTCCCGGCCGGGCGAGGCCCACCATGGCGTTCATGTTCGCGCCGTCCATGTATACCTGGCCGCCATGCTCGTGCACCACCTTGCAGATATCCACGATGGCTTCCTCGAACACGCCGTGTGTCGACGGATAGGTCACCATCAGGGCACCGAGATTCCTCGCGTGTTCCACCGCCTTCGCGCGAAGGTCAGGAACGTCGATGTTGCCGTTCGTATCGGTTTTCACGACGACCACCTTCATTCCAGCCATCACCGCGCTGGCCGGGTTGGTGCCGTGCGCGGACTGCGGGATGAGACAGATGTCGCGGTGCGACTCCTGTCGCGACGCGTGGTACGCGCGGATCACCAG
>JANNJV010000308.1:0-9648 GCA_031395945.1 Gemmatimonadota bacterium
ACTACAGCCGGACTGGCCAGGCTTACGAGGTTCCGCCGGACCTGGCCTCGGCTATCGCGAGACGCTTGGAACGGCTCCCTCAACAGTGCCGTCGATTACTCGAGTTCAGTGCGCTACTCGGACGCCACGCGACGATTGACACTCTTCGGTCGCTTTGCGAAAGCACGCCGCTTCAACTACTCGATGCCATGCAGCAGCTCGAGGAAGAAGGGTACTTACTGTGCGCCGATGATGCCGTTCGCATCACTCACGAACTTCTCAGTGATAGCATAGTAAGCCTGCTCCCACCGCTCAGCCGTCGCGTGCTGCACAGTTGTGTCGCAGAAGTGTTAGAAAGGCGATATGACGCCACTAATGATGCCGCCTTGCTCTGGGATTGTGCCGAGCAATGGAGTCTCAGCGGAGAAGCGGACAAGGCGATTCAGTTCCTTCGCCGCTGTGCGCAACATGCAGGACAAATCGGGCGCGCGCATCAGGCAATGAAGTTGCTTGAGCGCGCAAAGGAGCTTGCTCGCTACGCCCAGGATGTGAGCGACATTACTGGCGAGCTAGTGCTTGCGTCGAAGGCGGCAGGACGATGGGAAGATGCGGAAACGTACTCCAAGGAACTGCTAGCTTGCCCGCCCCTACCAGCCACTAGTCGCCACACGAATCTTGAGATGGTTGGAATTGAAGCGAGTTGGATACAACGCCTGCGGGCCTCGGAGGCGTTGGAGCAGCTACGTCATTGCCTGAGCGCGCCAGACGCGGCGGTAGAACACCGAATTGATGCGGCGCGCGTGATCGTTCGCATAGCGCATGAAGTTGGCGACCGGCAACTGGCTGCTACAGCCTTTGAAGCAGTCGAGCCGTTCATGAGCCCATCTAGCACTGACTATGCGCCACGCCTCTTGCCTGTGATATACCACCTGTGCTTCGGTGATCGCGACAAGGCGCTCTTTCTCGCTAGAACGCTGGTGGCTGACTTAGAACACTTTGATTCTTTGACACACCAGTTCCGAGTGGGCCTGAATGGTTGCATTGCGCTCGGGATGCTAGGAGCGCCAGACGAGAGCCTTCGGCTAGCAACGCAGTGCGGTCAAAGGGCGGCTCACTACGGCATGACGGTGTGGGAATATGACTTCGCAATCACAGCGTGTTGGACGAGGCTCAGTATTGAAGATTTCGAGGCGGCTGAGAAGTGGCATTTCGTTTCAGAGCGGCTGAGCGAGTGCACGAACGGGATTCTGCTCAAGCAGCGCCTGTTTTCGAATCGCCTGGAGTTGGCGCTTTGGCGGAAAGACGCCGTTCTGGCACGGCAGTGCTATGAATCAGTAGCCACCATCGGGTTTGGTGATTCAATGCGTGGCAAGGCCTATCTACGCGGGATTGAGCTAAAGCTTCTTCAGTTAGATCCATGCTTTCAATCTGATGACGCATCCCTCGTCGAGTTGTTATCGCTCCATCAGTGCACGAAGGGACTGACTTGTGCGGATGGCTTGACCGCAGCTATAGGAGAAGCGCTGAGGCGGCGCGGTGACCTCGAACAACTTGATCAGTTACTGAGCGAATACTTGTCTGTATCGCGACGCGAGCGCACCGAGCCGCCTCCTTCAATCACAAGGCTACGGCTCTTGGAACAAACCAGCGCGTTTGAGAGATCCCAAGGCTCGCTAGGCCGGCCGCATTGCCTTCACACGGCCCCCTGACACCAAACTGAGGCTCGAGGCGCCAATTGACTCAGTCGGAGCAGGCGGGAAAAGCAGGCGCCAGATTGGTGCGGACAGAATCTGATCAGTAATAGATGGGTCAAACTGCGTGCCTCTGCATCGCACCATCTCCGCACGGACTTCCGCCTCACTAAGCGTCCGACGGTAAGGCCGCTCCGACGTCATGGCATCAATAGTGTCAGCGAAGGCAATGATACGAGAAATCTTCGGGATGGTCTCACCAGCGAGTCCATTCGGGTACCCCGTCCCGTCCCAACGCTCGTGGTGATGGCGAATCGAAGGAACAATGTCGTGCAGACGAGACATGGTACCCACTAGCTCCGCCCCATCCGTGGGATGCAATTGCATCGTTTGCCACTCGTCCGGCGAAAGTTTGCCCGGTTTGCGAAGGATGGGAGCGTACTTTTCGTAGATTTTACCGACATCATGCAGCAGCGCCGCACGACTAACCTTGTCAATCTCGAGACTGCTCAGCCCCATTCCCCTGGCGATCGCGACAGAGAACTGCTGTACCCTACGCGAATGTCCTGAAGTGTAGGGATCACGAGCTTCCATCGACTTAACCATGAGTTCGAGAAGCTCACTGTTGTGTCGTTCCAGGTCCAGATTGTTTTTTTGCAATTGTCTGAGCCCGAGAACGGGCACCCACAGCGCAGCTGCCGCGAACGCACCCCAGCTCACGTAGACCCAGGCAAATAGAAACACTATCGGTGTTGCTAGAATGTCGAGCCCAATCGTAGAGAGGTAGGTTCCTCGCCAGAGGTCAATAAACCTCTTGTTTGATTTTGCGGCGATAAACCCCAGAACTAGTGTGGAGTTCACCGCGAAGCTAAGGACTATAGCGGCAAGCGCCGGGAGGCCGCTGATCAAAGTCACTCGCGAAAGCGGCAGATGCGAAAGCGAAGCTAGGCTCTGGCCGCCGGCAAGGCGGAAAATTAACACCGCGCAAGAGAACGTCACCACCTGCTGCGCAACGTTAAGTAGCGGAGCTCCCGCCGTCCGTCGCACCACGACTTCCAAGACGATACGAACAATCGCAACGCCGAACAGCGCGATCCAATTCGGAACGATCAGTGCGGCCGCCAGATAGGGAATAAAGGCGATCGATCCGCTCACCGAGTTCGGCATGAGCAGAGCCAGCGCTTCTGCTATTAGCGCAAGGCTACAAAGCAGAACAACCGCCATCACACTACCGGTCGGAATTGATGGATCCGATAGATAGAGGACGATTGCGCAAACGATCGCCAGAATTACGGCGAGGCCTACGTACAGCTTCGTGCGGTGGTTCATATGAAGGGCGGAGGACCCCCTTTCCTCACCTAGTTTGCCACGATCCAACCAGCCATGTTGGCCAGCAATTCGCAGACGTACGCGATCATGTTGCGTCACCCCCCCTTTCATGAAGTCACGCTTTCGCGTGCTCCCGCTAGGTTTGGCTCCGCTCGTACTGCATTGATCAGTGATGCGCACTCCGCTCAACTTCGCTCTTGAGGGAGGGGGTCGTTCCGTTTTTTTGCTTCGGCTTGTAATTGCCCGAAAAAGGTGGGATGGTCGCCCTGACGCCTCGTTGCGTCAAAACGTCGTGCAATTCAGGGCTGCTTCTATATGGTATCGGCGATCCTGTTTCTGTCGCCTAAATCACAATCCAAAAACCGCCAAAATCCTTCGCCGCCTACCCAGGACCACAAGTCCTTGAGTCAAAACAGGTTTCCCTAACCCTTCGAAAACTCCACCCAGCGATTGGTCGCGTCCAGAACCGCCAGCACCGCGCTCTGCTCCGGACTCTCCCGCACTTCCGCGCTCCCGGTGAGCAGCGAACTTTCCCGCCCCCACCGCGCTGTCACGCCCACGAACACGAATTGACGCTCGAACGCGTCCAGCGTCCGGCACCCTTCCAGCCCAAGCGACCGCGTCTCGCCCTCGGCTGCGGTGATGGCCGCCAGCGCCGCCCGCGCCGCCAGCTCGATGCGCTGGCGCTCGTTCTCCAGGCCCTCCGTCTCACCCACGAACGTCTCCTCGCCCTTCCGCAGCGTTACGCGACAGGCCACACCGCGCGTGCGCGAACGCCGCACTTCCACGTCCTCGAAGTACAGCCGGCGCTTGGGCGTGTCGTCCACGATGATCGGCGGCGTCACCGGCGCCGGTGGCGCGACCGCGACGCTGGCGTACTCGCCACTCGTCGGCGGCGTGCGGCGCATCGCCGGCTCCGTCGTCGTGGCCACGCTGATCTTCTTGTGGCTCACCCGCATTCCCAGATGCGCCAGCAACGCGCTCTCCACGTTGCGCACGGTGCTCTTGGGATTCACCTCGTCCGTGGTGAGCAGATGAATCTCGTCCACCGCCCCACTGTCGCCCGCGACAATGCGCGCGCTTACCACCCCGGGCAGCGTCGCCAATAATTCTTCGGCGCGCCTGAGTGGCAGGACAATTCCCGCGATCGGCGAAATCTCACCGCTCGAGGGCGTGTTGACAGGGAGGGACAAGCGGCTTGCTCCCGGATGCTGGGACATTTTGTGTTTTGGGGGCGCGGTCGTGATCGCCTGACAGAGTAAGGAGGTCGGCGTCGACCAGCGCAGCGGTGGGACCTTTCGGTGGTCCGCCGCCAATATGCGGAGGAGCACCAGCCCCATCAAGAGGGAAAACTTCCGCTGCGTCGCTGACAGCCAACCGCCCGAAATGCAGGACAACTGCGTCCCCTGAGCACCATTACGACTCCCGACTGTGGCCTTGGTCACACCACATGTTTCTCCGTTCACCAGCGAACACGACCACAAAGGCTGCGTTTGGAACGGCAAGTTAAGTGAGTATTAGCACACTTAACTGGAGCGCTGAGAACTACGCTTCCACCAGCTCGGCACCGTCCGTCTGCTTGTGCCGCACCCGCCTCCGGTGCGCCTCGAGATACCGCGCGTCCTCGGCGTACGTCGTGGGATACACCTTCGGCACGGGACGGGGACGCAGCCGCTCGTCCACGTTCACGAAGGTGAACGCACAGGTGTTGGACAACGCCTTGGTCACCTTGTCGAGACTCAGCCGCTCGATGGCTATTTCCACGCAGATGGACGTCTCGCCCGTGTAGACGACGCGGCTGGTGAAATGCAGCTTGTCGCCGATGCGCACCGGCTGCATGAAGTTGATGCGGTCCACCCGCGCGACGATCGGCCGGTGCGGCGCGATGTCCTCCGCGTGCAGATGCGCCAGCTCGAACGCGCGCCGCATCAGGTACCCGCCAAAGATCTTCTCCGGCACGTTCTCCTGCTCCGGGTACATCCGCGCCCAGCTGCTGCGCAGCAGATCGCCCACAAGCAGATCATTGAACCCGTAGCGATCCTGCGCGCGGTGCAGGTCCGCGAGCAGCACGTACTCCTCCGGGCTGGGCGGTTCCTGCGATTTGGCCAGCTGCCGCTTGTACGCGCGCCGCCGCTCGATGGCCCTATCGCGGCGAAAACGCTCGGTGTCGTCTTCGTAGTCCAGTGGCTGCACCTGCACGCTGGTCGCGTCGTCCCCCTCGCCACTGCGCGCCACCATGGTGAAGTAGCACGACGCCAGCGACGGCGAACCAGGTTCTCCAGGCGACGCCTGGTCCACGCGGATGCCCACTTCCATGGAAGAGCGCCCCACATAGTTGATGCGCGCGTGGAGATCCAGGTCCTGCGTGATATCCGCCGGGATGTGCAGCACGATGTCATCGATGGCCGCCGTGACCACGCGCGCGTGCGGCGTGGCGCGACGCACGTATTTGAGCGCCACATCCTCCGCCAGCTCGTCCAGCTGCTCCAGCAGCCGGCCCCAGCGCAGATTTCCGGGAATCTCGCCATTCACGATCATGAATTTTCGGCGCAGCGCAAGATCGCTGCTGAACGGCAACGTGCGGTCGATGGACGTATCGAGCGGCCTGGGCATCTCTCTCCTGCGTGCTGGTGACGTTTACGAAATAGAAATAAGAAGGCCCGCCGGACCGGAGTCTGGCGGGCATCGTTACGCAACTGAAACTCAAAGTGCGCGCGAGCTAGCCGGACCTCCGGTGGCGGAGGCAATTGGAATTCTGCGCGGTAATGAGATGCTTGTTCATGCTTTCGCAGCATACCCACCGCCTGCGACGCGGTCAAGCAGCGAACAGGTGATCGTCAGGTCAGCACCCGGTCACCAGCACTCGATGGACGCGCACCGAATCAGGCACGCGCTCCAGACGGCGGCCGAACTCGCCGACGGCCGAGTTCAGTTTGAAGCTCAGACCGCAATGATCCTTCCGCAAAACAAATGCGCCCTCGCCCAGCGCGAGCGTCGCCTGCGGCGAGCGCAATTGCCCCACGGTGCTCCCCACGCCCAGCGAATCGCTGGTCCGGAACCGCGGGCTCTCCACCTCCACGCGCCACACCTTGTCGTTCATCACCGTGGCGGTCGTAGTCACGGGGCCGAGCACCACTGTCAGGCGCCGCTCGGGCTGCCCTTCACTGCCCTGCACCGTGGAGTCCCGCAGCACGACGCACTGCTGGCGCACGGTTGCCATGGTGGCGCCGATTTTCAGCGCGCCCACGCCCTGGCCATTTAGAGTGGTGCCGCCGGATACGCCGCAGGTGCGCCGGTTCGCATCTGGCGACTGTATGGCGCTGGCGCTGGTGGTGCCGGCCGCCGGTGCATCAGCGCTTCCCGGGGAGCGCGTGGTGTCGCCGGCTGTCTCGCTGTCCGTGCCGCACGCCATGACCGCGAATGCGGCGCTGAACAAAGCCGCAAACAAATCAATCCTGATCACCATCTGTTTCCACCATCTGGAAGCGCCGCGAACATACGCCTCACTGGTTGGCATTCGGGAATGTCGCGGCGGGGCTAACCTTGCCCGCATTGGCACGATACCTTGCGCGACATACCACGGCGATAGCAAAGGCTGCGCCGACTCTGGTTGGTTCGCCCGCGCAAACTGCGCGAGTGCAGGCGATGGCCGGGTTCACACCCGGAGTCGGCCAGAGTAGTGCGGGTGTCCGTGAACGGACGCACCGCAATCCGAGCATGACAATTGGCCGACGCACCCCTGGCGGGGAGTCGCAACCGCGTTCTCTCGTCGCTGGCCGACGGGGACATGCGCCGCATGTCCCCACATTTGCGGCGCACGCACCTGAAACACGAGACCGTCCTGTACGATCCCGGCACGACCATCGACCGGGTGTACTTCATGGAAGACGGCATGGTTTCATTGCTGGCGATGACAGCCGGGACGCAGGTGGAGACAGCGCTGGTGGGTTCCGAGGGCATGTGCGGCATGTCAGTGTTCCACGAAGTCCACACGGCCTCCGAACGCGCCGTCGTCCTGGCACCCGGGTGGGCGCAGAGCATGGATGCCGCGAACTTTCGCGAGGTGATCGCCGATTGCCCCAGCCTTCGTCTGGCGTTGCATCACTTCTCCTACGCTCTTTTTGCCCTGACCACCCAATGCTCCGCGTGCAACCGGCGTCACAAGGCGGCGCAGCGACTCGCGCGCTGGCTACTAATGGCGCAGGACCGCATCGATCTCGACGTTCTCCCCCTCACGCACCTCCTCCTCTCGCAGATGCTCGGCATCCGCCGGTCTACTGTCAGCCAGGTCGCGGAAGAGCTGAAGAGCGCCGGCGTGATACAGTACTCGCGCGGGAACGTACGCATCGTGAACCGTCGGGCCCTGGAGCAGCAGTCCTGCGAGTGCTACACGGCCATCGTGAAGGCGTTCGACGCCGCGGGAGTGCCGGCGCGGGTGTAATTACGGGCGCGACCGCGGCAGCGTCAGCGTGAACGTGGATCCGCGGCCCACTTCGCTGGTCACCGCCAGGTCGCCGCCCATGCCGCGTGCCAGATCGCGGCTGATGGCCAGCCCCAGCCCGATGCCCTCCTGCGCGCGCGTCAGCTGCGAATCCAACTGCACGAAGGGCTCGAAGATACGCGTCAACTGGTTGGCGGGAATGCCGCCGCCGGTGTCACGCACGTGCACGAACACATTGGATTCGTCCGCGTCGCACGCCAGCACGATGCTGCCGCCTGCCGGCGTGAACTTGATGGCGTTCGACAGCAGGTTGAGCACCACCTGCTGCAACTTCTCGGCGTCCGCGCGCACCGTGATCTCGAAGGGCGACCCCTCCACGCCGAACTTGAGGCGTCGCGCCCGCGCCTGCGGCGCCACCAGCGCCTCGCACGTACCAAGCACGTCGCCCAGCGGTACGTCGGCGACGTGATAGTCCACGTTGCCGGTCTCGACGCGCGCGTAGTTGAGCACGCCGTTCACCAGTCCCAGCAAGTGCCGCTCGCTCTTCTGGATGCGGGCCAGCGCCTCGCGCTGTTCCGGCGTCACCGGCCCGTGCACACCAAACTCGATGAGCTCCGCGTACCCCGCGATGGCATTCAGCGGCGTGCGCAGCTCGTGACTCATGATGGCCAGGAACTCACTCTTGGCGCGATTCGCGGCCTCGGCGGCGGCGCGCGCCGCTTCGGCGTCGGCGCGCGAGCGATTGCTCTCCTCCAGCAGGCGTTCCACTTCACGCCGTGAGTTCACGTGATCCGTGACATCCACGCCGTGCACGATCACGCCGCTCCGGCTGCCATCGGCCTCGACCAGCGGGAAGAACACGAAGTCGACGATGCGCTCTTCCGCCGGCGCCCCGGCATCGCGCGCCAGCGTGATGGAACTTTCGCGTCCCACGTACGGCTCGCCCGTTCTGACCACGCTGTCCAGCAGCGCCTCGTACCCCTGCCCCCGCGTCTCCGGCATGGCGTCGAACACCGGCCTGCCCAGCAACTCGCGATGTCCCGCCAGCTGGTAGTAGGCGTCGTTCACGAGCTCGAACACGTAGGACGTGCCGCGCAGCACGGCCAGAAAGGCGGGCGCCCGCTGGAATGCGTAGGCCAGGCGCGATCGCTCCACCTCCAGCTCGCGGTTCATCGCATGGAGCCGCTGCTCCGTTTTCACGCGGGCGGTGGTCTCCTGGCAGATGACCAGCACGCCGCCCACCTTGCCCTGGTCATCGTAGGCTGGCCCATAGCTGTAGGTCCAGTACACTTCCTCGATGCGCCCATTGCGCTCGATGGGCACCAGCTGGTCTTCGTGCCAGGTGGCCTCACCGCCCGCCATCACCTGCGCGATCTGCGGGCCGATGATGTCCCAGATCTCCGTCCAGAATTCCTGGCCGCGCGCGCCCAGCGCACGCGGGTGACGCCCGCCCTCGGCGAAGCTTGGGCGATACGCGTCGTTATAGAACTGGATGAGGTCCGGTCCCCAGAACAGGAACATCGGATGTCGCGACGCCAGCAGCGTGGCTACCGTGGTGCGCAGACTCAGCGGCCAGTGGTCAACCCTACCGAGCGAGGTGCGTGACCAGTCGAAGTCGCGGCAAAGCCCGCGCATTTCGCCGGCGCCGTCGAAAATCGTGTCGAGACTGCTGGCCGCCAGCCCAGAGCCCACAGCCTCAGTCCGCGTAGTATGCCTCGAGCATGGCGCGCACGAGTCGCGATCGGCTTATCGCGTTCTCCGGATGTCCCACTCCGGTCTTTTCGAAGCGTTCATGATCCCCGATCCCGAGCTTGTGTTCAATGGATTTGAACACGAGTAGCAGCTCGTCCGACCGCAGTTCGCGCGCGCGGGCATCGCGCCCGGCGGTCTGGACCATTGCCGTGAGCGCATTGAGTGCTTCCACGCTGCCGGTGCTGGCATAGAAGCGGAGCGCCGCTTCCAGCGCGGTATGCACCTCAACGGACAGACCGCGGGGTGGGTTGTCGTTCTGCTGGGAAACCATCACAAGGCAGGGGGGAGTTCGGCTCGCGTAAGCGCTCCGGCGTCGGACATGCAGATTTACCGGCGAAAGGTCACCACGTCAACACGAGATCCTGTGAATCCTGACCACGCCGGCCACCGGGTTCTGATCATCGCAGCGGAGCCGCTGCTGGCGGCGCTCATCGGTGCGATGGTGGAGTCGTCGCG
>JANNJV010000317.1:0-10434 GCA_031395945.1 Gemmatimonadota bacterium
AGATTGTCGCGCGATTCCTGCTGCTCGCCGAAACACAGCACGTCCACCTGGTGCGACCTGTCGCCGGCTCGCGCCAGCTGGCGGGCGAGATACTCGACGTGCACGCCAGCGCCACCGTAGACGTGCGGCGGATATTCGTTCGTCAGGAGAGCGATGCGCAGGGTAGAAATGAGTGGGGAGTGGAACGTGGGGAGAATACGGACAGTGGACGGCGGTGCTGACGTCAGATCACCGTGCCATCGGGAATGATGGCGTTTTTCACGATCACCACAACGCCCTCGCGGATATAGAACCCCGGTCCTTCGCCTTCCTCCACGTGCTGTTCATTCGCGATCACGCAACCGTTGCCGATGGACGCGTTCTTGTCCACGATGGCGTTCTCGATGCGCGCATTGGTGCCAACGCCGGGATAGTCCGGGCCGCCGGAATGCCCACGCGTTTCCAGCTCCTGCCAACGGAAATAGTCGGCGCCCATCAGCACGGTGCGATGGATGCGCGAGCCAGCGTCAATGAACGAACGGATGCCGATGACGGAATCCGAAATATCACTGTCCACAATCACGCTGCCTTCGCCCAGCATGGTGTTCTGCAGGCGCGATCGGCTCACCTTGGCGGGCGGCAGGGTCCATGCGTCGGTGTACAGCGGCATGCCGGTCTGGTACAGGTTGAACGCCGGATGGGGCTGCGCCAGCATGATGTTCGTCTCGAAAAAGGAACGCACCGTTCCGATGTCGTTCCAGTACCCGGAGAACGGGTACGCGAACACCCGCCGCTCGTCGATGGCGCGCGGGATTACCGCCTTGCCGAAGTCATGGTCGTCGGGATGTCCGTCCAGCACATCGTACAGCACGTTGGCGTCGAACACGTAGATGCCCATGGACGCCATGTACACGCGGCCGGCATTCCCCAACTCCGCGGAGACGGGGCTTTCCTTCCCTGCGAGGTCGGACAACTTCGGCTTCTCGTAAAACTCCGTGATGCGGTGCTGGTCGTCCGTCTTCAGAATCCCGAAGCCAGGCGCCTCCTCGGCGACCACCGGCGTCACGGCAATGGTGATCTCCGCGCCGCGGTCGAGATGGTGCTGCAGCAAGAGCCGGTAGTCCATCGAGTACAGCTGGTCACCGGAGAGAATGATGACATGGTTGTGCGGAAACTGCTGGAGATGGGAGATGGTACGGCGCACGGCGTCGGCCGTTCCCTGATACCACTTTTCCGACGACGTGGTCTGCTCCGCGGCGAGGATGGTGACGAACCCGCTGCGAAAGCGATCAAAGTCGTACGATCGGGCGATGTGCTTGTTGAGACTGGCGGAATTGAACTGCGTGATCACGAAGATGCGGTCGAGATCGGAGTTGATGCAGTTCGAGATGGGCACGTCCACCAGGCGATACTTACCGGCGAGCGGAACGGCCGGCTTCGCGCGGTCGCGCGTGAGCGGGAACAATCTTGTGCCGGCGCCGCCGCCGAGGATTACTGCGAGGACGTTGTCCACAGGTGAACAACGTGCACGGGAGCCCGCGGGGCAGTCAACCACCCCGCAAATGCCGTCGGTGTCGCGGCACCGGTCGCGCTCGGCAGCGCTCGCGAGGGTACCGCTCGTCCTCGCGCACCCTGGCAGCGCTCGTGAGGACACCGCTCGTCCTCGCGCACCCTGGCAGCGCTCGTGAGGGCACCGCTCGTCCTCGCGCACCCTGGCCAAAAGTGGCATGAAGGGCGCATGCCACTTTTGCCATGGGCTCGCGCTGCGGGCGACCGGTGCCCTCGCTCGCTTTCGCGGTCCAGTGATGACACGCGCCGCGCTGCGCCGCAGCGAGCTGTCCGGTTCGAGGGCGCCAGACGGCCAGTGCGTTCAGAAGTAGCGCGCGACAGCCCGCGGTCTAGTTGGCACGCCGAGGAGCAGCGCGCGAGCGCGATCCTGCTGCGACTCAGTCCCTAAAAACGGACGCGCGAACGGTTTTCAATCCGAGTGTGATGTGCGACTCGACGGTTTTCACGGACACGCCCAGGCGTTCCGCGATCGCCGACGGACCGAGCCCTTCGCGCCAGCGCAACTGGCAGACCTCGCGACGCCGCTCGGGCATCGCGGCCAGCGTTTGCGCCAGCGCCTCAGACATGCGGGCCATGCGGTCCTGGTCGGATGCGTGAACGTCGCCAACGGTCTGCGTCTCGTGCACGGCGGTCTGCTCCCACTCGCGATGCAGGCCTTCCCGGCGCAGCCAGTCGAGGGCGCGATTGCGGGCTGCCCTCCGAAGGTAGCTGTGGAAATCCCCGCGAATGTCCAGCACCGCCCGTCCGCTCCAGACGCGCAGGAAGACATCCTGGACCAGCTCCGCGGCCACGTGACGCGTCTCCACCATGCGCGCGACGAATCGCGTCAGCGGTTCCGAGTGACGCTGGAAGAGCACGTTGAAGGCGCTCTGATCTCCGTCACGCAACCGGCGCAGCATTTCGTGCGTCGCCGGCCCATCCTCGGACGCGCAGGCGGCGGCCGTCATGCGACGCTCCCGTCCACCTGCACGACTCTGGGCCGCACAAACGGCATCATCTGTCGCAGCTGCGCGCCCACCTGCTCCAGGGGGTGCTCCCGATCGCGTTGGCGGGCCGCCTCGAACCACTTTCGGCCCGAGCGATGCTCGCTCACCCACCCGCGTGCAAACGAGCCGTCGCGGATCTCAGCCAGCAGGGCGCGCATCGCGCGTTTGGTGTCGTCGGTCACGATGCGCGGTCCGCTGCGATAGTCGCCATACTCCGCAGTGTCGCTCACGGAGTACCGCATGTAATTGATGCCGCCCTGGTACATCAGGTCCACGATGAGCTTGAGCTCGTGCAGACACTCGAAGTACGCCACTTCGGGCTGATACCCTTCGTCCACCAGGGTTTCGAACGCTGCCTTCACCAGGTGCGAGACGCCGCCGCACAACACGGCCTGCTCGCCAAAGAGATCGGTCTCAGTTTCCTCGGCAAACGTGGTCTGGATGACGCCGGCGCGGGTGCACCCAATGGCGCGTGCGTAAGCCAGCGCGTCCTCGAGCGCACCGCCGGACGCATTCTGGGCGACCGCGACCAGCGCGGGCGTTCCCGCGCCTTCCTGGTACAGTTCGCGCACGCGATGGCCCGGTGCCTTTGGCGCAACCATGCTGACGTCCACGCCAACGGGTGGCGCGACAAACCCGAAATGGACGTTGAATCCGTGGGCGAACATCACGGTCTTTCCCGGGGACAGCTCGGCGCGCAACTCGGCATCGAACAACTCCGGCTGCGCCGTATCCGGCACCAACACCATCACCACCTCGGCTTCGCGCGTGGCTTCGCTGGGCGTCATGACTCTCAGCCCCGCGTCACACGCCTTCTTGCGGCTGCGGGAGGTGGCGGGCAAGCCCACTCGGACATCGAGCCCGCTGTCCCGGAGGTTCAAGGCGTGCGCGTGACCCTGGCTGCCATATCCGATGATCGCGATCGGCCGGGTGGCCAGCCGCTCGAGCGATGCATCGGCGTCGTAGAAAACCTTGACGCTCATGCGGCCCCCATTTCGTCGCAGACGCCATCGGCCTGCGTCCGTGCCGACACGAGCGTGCTGGCAGGGGGCGCCGGATGCCGAGTCACGTCCCGCACCGACAGGACCTCAACGAGCCGTTCCAGCTCGTTGATGACCTGCGCTGACCCGGGCGCATCGATCGCCACGCGCATGCGGCTGACGTCGGCGACTTCCGCCCGCTCGACGTGCAACGAATCGATGTTGTAGCCGCGACGCCGAAACAGGGTGACGACCCGGTGCAGCGCGCCTGGTCTGTCCTGCAGGAGAACGAGAAGGGTGTACATGTTGTCATTGGGTTTCATGGTGAGGAACAGGTCAGGGTGTGGCCGACAGCGCCGCCCCGGCGCCGTTCAGGATCATGTCGCCGATGGATTTCCCGGCGGGGACCATGGGAAACACATTTGCTTCCCGTTCGACTCTGAAATCGATGAGCGCGGAATCCGGGTGACTCCACGCGGCCTCGATGGCGCCGCGCGCGTCACTGGCCGCGGACACCGTGAACGCGCGCATTCCATATGCTTCGGCGAGGCGCGCGAAATTGGGCCCGCTCAATGGCGTGCCGCTGTAGCGTCGGTTCTCGAACAACTCCTGCCACTGGCGCACCATGCCCAGGTAGCCGTTGTTGATCACAGCGATTTTCACGTTACGGACGCCTTCCTGGGCGATGGTCGCCAGCTCCTGGTTCGTCATCTGGAAGCCGCCGTCGCCCACGACCGCCCATACCGTGTCGCCAGGACAGGCCAGCGCCACACCGAGGGCCGCCGGCACGGCGAATCCCATCGTGCCAGCGCCGCCGCTGGTGATGTGCGTTCTGGGGCGTCGCCACTCGAGCAGCTGCGCGGCCCACATCTGGTGCTGGCCCACGTCGGTGACGACGCGCCAGTCGGATCGCTCCGCAAACGCGTGGTTCATCGCGTCATAGACGTCGTGCGGCATCAGCGCTGCCGACCGCTCGCGCCGCACGTATGCCTGCCGCGGCTTGTGCGTCGCCTCCATGTCGCGGATGGACGCCAGCCACTCGCGCGTGTCGAGCGCGGGCACCGCGCCAATCAGGGCGCACAGTGCTTCGCGGGCGTCGGCGATCACCGCCACGTCGGCGCGCACCACTTTGCCGATCTGCGCGGCGTCGACGTCCACATGGATGATCCGCGCATTCGGCGCGAAGGTGGCGGCCTTGCCGGTCACGCGATCGTCGAACCGGCTGCCGATATTCAACAGCACATCGCAGCTCTGGATGGCGCGGTTCACATGGACCCAGCCGTGCATGCCGGGCATCCCCAGCGCCAGCGGATGGTCGAGCGGAAAGGCGCCGAGACCGTGGAGCGTCGTGATGACCGGGATGTGCGTTCGCTCGGCGAAGAGCTGCAGCTCACGAGTCGCATCGGCCTGGATGACGCCGTGTCCCGCGAGCACGAGCGGCTGCCGCGCGCCGGCAAGCAGCGCCGCGGCGGAGCGGATCGCGGTCGTGGAGAGATCCCGCGTGGGGGCGTAGCCGGGGAGCTGTTTGGGCGTGTCCCATTGCGGCTCCACGCTCGCCAGCTGCGCGTCCTTGGTGACGTCGATGTGCACCGGGCCGGGACGGCCGGTGCGCGCGATGTGGAATGCCTCCGCGAATACGCGCGGCAGGTCTTCGGCGCGCGTGACGAGGTAGTTGTGCTTGGTGATCGGGACCGTGATCCCGGTGATGTCCACCTCCTGGAACGCGTCGGTGCCCAACAGGGCGCTGGAGACCTGTCCCGTGATGGCAACCAGTGGGGTGCCGTCCATCCAGGCATCGGCGATCGGGGTGACCAAATTGGTTGCGCCCGGGCCGCTGGTCCCAACGCAGACCCCCACGTGCCCGCTGGCGCGGGCGAAACCCTCGGCCGCATGGCCAGCGCCCTGCTCGTGCCTGCAGAGAACGTGGTGCAGCCGATCGCGATACTCCCACAGCGCGTGATACAACGGCATGATCGCACCGCCAGGAATGCCGAAGATCACGCGCACGTTCTCTCGCGTGAGCGCCTCGCACATGACCTGCGCGCCGGTGCGCGTCACGCGTCCACCGGCACGGGCGCGTCCGCCACGTCGAGCACGGCCCCGCGCGAGGCGTTGGTGACGAAGTGCGCATACCGGGCCAGCCATCCGCGGGTGAATCGTGGCGCGGGAGCGACGTACGCCGCGCGCCGCGTCTCGAGCTCGTAGTCGCTCAGCTCCACCGACAACCGTCTGGCGGCGAGATCGATGTCGATGACGTCGCCATCGCGCACGACGCCGATGGCGCCGCGCTCCACGGCCTCGGGCGACACATGCCCGATGCACAGCCCACGCGTGCCACCCGAGAATCGCCCATCGGTGATCAGCGCCACCGAGGCGCCCAGGGGGCCGCCCTTGAGGTAGCTGGTGAGCGATAGCATCTCGCGCATTCCTGGGCCACCCTTGGGCCCTTCGTGACGCACGACGACCACATCGCCCGCGACGATGCGCTCCTCGCGCGCGGCCACGAGCGCGTCCTCCTCGCTTTCGAACACGCGCGCCGGTCCCCGGAAGCGCATCTCGTGCTGCTCCACGGCCCCGACTTTCACCACCGCCCCTTCCGGCGCAAGATTGCCGAACAGCACGCAGAGCGCGCCGCGCGGCGCGTGTGGCGCTTCGATTGGCCGCACACAATCGACGTTGAGGTTGCGCACCCCGATGAGATTCTCTCCGAGGGTGCTGCCAGTAACGGTCGGCGCGTCCAGCGTGAGCGCGCCGGGCACGCGGGCCAGCTCCGCGAGCAGCGCGGGCACGCCGCCCGCGGAATGCACGTCCTGGATGTGCCACTGCCGGTTGCCATCCCACGCGGGCGAAACCTTCGCGAGATGCGGTACGCGTTCGGCGACCTCGTTCACACGCTCGACGGGGTAGTCCACGCCGGCTTCGCGGGCGAGGGCGAGGACATGCAGCACCGTGTTGGTGGATCCGCCCATCGCGACGTCGAGCGCCATCGCATTGTCGATGGCTTCCGCGGTGACGATGTCCAGGAAGCGCGTGTTCGTCTCGACGAGCCCGACGACCCGGGCGGCGGCGCGTTGCGCGAGCGTTGTCCGGTCTGGCGAGGTCGCCAGCACGGTGCCGTTGCCGGGCAAGGCGATACCGAGCGCTTCGCAGAGACAGTTCATCGAATTCGCCGTGAACATGCCGCTGCACGAGCCGCAGGTGGGGCAAGCGAGCGCTTCCAACTCGAGAAGGCGGTCGTCGTCGATGGTGCCAGCGGCATGCTGGCCCACGCCTTCGAACACCGAGATGAGATCGATTTTCTTTCCCGAGCGATCGACGCCCGCCGACATCGGCCCGCCTGAGACGAAGATGGTGGGCAGGTTGACCCGTGCCGCGCCCATGAGCATCCCTGGAACGATCTTGTCGCAATTGGGGATGCAGATCAGTCCGTCGAAGCAATGCGCCGAGACCATGGTTTCGACGCAGTCGGCGATCAATTCACGAGAGGGAAGCGAGAAGTGCATGCCCGCGTGGCCCATCGCGATGCCGTCGTCGACGCCGATCGTGTTGAACTCGAACGGGATGGCGCCGGCGGCGCGCACCGCATCCTTGACGACGCGCGCGAAGCCCTGGAGGTGCGCGTGGCCCGGGACGATGTCCACGTAGGAGTTGCACACCGCGATGAACGGTTTATCGAAATCGCCTGGCTCCCGAATCTGTCCGGTGGCGCGCAGCAGGGCGCGGTGCGGAGCACGCTCCGGACCGCGTTTGATTGCGTTGGATCGCTGGGGAATGGGCATCGAAAGCGGAGAGGCCCCTTCCGTTCTTCACGGAAGGGGCCTCTCTCGGTCTTTCGAGGGCTGCTCCTCCCGCACTGACTCGGGAGGGGCGCTGGTTGTTCTACATCGCGACTCGCTCTCCCGGAACGCCAATAAGGCCCACGCTAATAAGCGCGAGGACCAGAAGAACGAGGCTAAACAGGAGAGAGGTTGGGTATCGCATTCAGTACTAGACGAGTGAGAAGGTCTGAACCCTGAGTCGGCCCGCGAAAGGCTTTGCCAAGGTGGCCAAGAACATAGCCCGGGCATGCACGGGTGCGCAATACGACGGGGTCAATTGTGACATCGCATTCGGGGTTTTGCCGCGCTCGCCCGTCTCTCTGACATGCAAGCCGCTCCGCCGTCCAGACAGATCCGGATCTTCGATACCACGCTGCGCGACGGGGAACAGGCGCCCGGTTGCTCGATGCGGCCGGCGGAGAAATTGAGAATTGCCCACCAGCTAAAGGCCCTCCGCGTCGATGTCATCGAAGCGGGATTTCCCGCATCCTCCGTCGCCGATGCCGAGGCAGTGGCTGCCATTGCGCACGACGTCGGTACGGCCGACGGGCCCATCATCTGCGGACTGGCACGAGCGACCATCGAAGACATCGACGCGTGCACGCGCGCCCTGGCGCCCGCGAAGCGACGACGGATCCACCTGTTCCTGGCCACGTCCGACATCCACCTCGAGCACAAGCTTCACCTGACGCGGGCGCAGGTGCTGGATCGCATACGGTTCGCCGTCACCTACGCGAGGCGGAGCTTCGACGACGTCGAGTTCTCGCCGGAAGATGCCGCGCGGTCCGACGTCGCGTTCCTCTGCGAGGCGGTCCAGGCCGCGATCGGGTGCGGCGCGACCACCATCAACATCCCGGACACGGTGGGATACGCGCTCCCGTGGGAGTATGAAGCGCTCATTGCGCGCATCGTCTCGCTGTCCGATACGGTCGTCTCCACCCACTGCCACGACGATCTCGGCATGGCCGTCGCCAACTCGCTGGCCGGGGTTCGCGCTGGCGCGCAACAGGTGGAGTGTACGATCAACGGGATCGGCGAACGCGCCGGAAACGCCGCGCTGGAAGAGGTGGTGATGGCGCTACAAACGCGTGCAACCGAGTTCGCCGCCTCGACGCAGGTAGTGACGGGAGAGATCGCGCGCGCCTCGCGCCTGGTGGCGCAGTGCACGGGCATCCAACCTCCGCCGAACAAGGCCATCGTCGGCGAAAACGCCTTCGCGCACGAGGCGGGCATTCACCAGGATGGTGTGCTCAAGCATCGATCGACGTACGAGATCATGTCCGCCGAGTCGGTGGGACGAACCTCCACGCTGATCCTGGGCAAGCATTCGGGACGCGGCGCCCTGCGCCGCCGCCTGACCGACATGGGGCTCCGCGTGGACGACGGGCAGCTGCATCGCATCTCGCATCGGATGAAACAGGTCGCGGCCGAGAAGCAGGGTGGAGCGCTTGACGATGGTGATGTCAGCCGTATCGCGCGGGCGTCGGCGCGAACCCTCTTCGAGAAGGTGTGGGACGCGCACGTCGTCGCGCCCCAAACTGCCACCACCCCCGCCGTGCTCTACGTGGATCTGCATCTGGTGCACGAGGTCACGTCGCCTCAGGCATTCGCCGAGCTGCGCGCGAGAGGCGTGCGGGTACGGCAGCCTGGCCGAACGGTCGCGACGATGGACCACGCGATTCCGACGGCGAGAGGATTGCCGGTCCTGCAAGACGCGGCGCAAACCCAACTCGACACGCTGGAGTCCAATTGCAGGGAGTCCGGCATTCCGCTGTATCAGCCGGGCGACGAGCGGCAGGGCATCGTTCACGTGATCGGCCCCGAGCTCGGTCTTACGCGGCCCGGCATGACCATCGTGTGCGGGGACAGCCACACCAGCACGCACGGCGCGTTCGGCGCGCTGGCATTCGGCATTGGCACGTCGCAGGTGGGGCACGTTCTCGCCACGCAATGTCTCCTCCAGAGCAAGCCAAAGACGATGCGCATCGCCATCGACGGGCGCCTGAGCGCCTGCGTGACGGCGAAGGATGTCATCCTCGCGCTCATCGCGCAGATCGGCATCGGCGGCGCCACCGGACACGTCATCGAGTACGCCGGCTCCGTCATCGACGCGCTCTCCATGGAGCAGCGCATGACGATCTGCAACATGTCCATCGAGGCGGGAGCCCGCGCCGGCATGATCGCCCCCGACGACGTCACGATCGAGTACCTCGCTAACCGCCCCCACGCCCCGCACGGCGAGCAGTGGGACGCGTCCGTGCGCCGCTGGCGGACGCTGCGGAGCGACGACCTGGCCGCGTACGACGCTCACGTGTCGCTCGACGCCAGTCGCATCGAGCCGATGATCACCTATGGGACGAACCCGTCCATGGGCACCGGCGTGAGTGGTCGGGTGCCCGACCCGGCCGCGATGGTAGACGCGTCGGAGCGCGCCAGACTGAGCAAAGCACTCGACTACATGCAGCTGACCCCGGGGCAGCAGCTCGCCGGCACGCCGATCGACGTGGTATTCGTGGGCAGCTGCACCAACTCGCGATTGCCCGACCTGCGGGAAGCGGCTGCCGTGCTGCGCGGGAGACGCATCGCTGACGGCGTGCGCATGCTCGTGGTTCCCGGCTCGCAGGCGGTGAAGCGCCAAGCGGAACAGGAGGGCCTGGCCGATATCTTTCGCGCGGCCGGCGCGGAGTGGCGCGATCCAGGCTGCTCGATGTGCATCGCGATGAATGGCGACCAGCTCGAGCCGGGGCAGCTTGCGGTGTCCACCAGCAACCGCAATTTCGAGGGGCGTCAGGGCAGGAACGGACGCACGCTGTTGGCCAGCCCGATCACTGCCGCAGCCAGCGCCGTGACCGGCCGGATCACCGACCCGAGAACCCTATGAGAGCTCCGATCACGACTTTCACCTCCCGGTACGTCGCGTTGCCGGCCGATGACGTCGACACCGATCAGATCATTCCCGCACGCTTTCTGACGACGACGGAGCGCACCGGACTGGCGGCCCATCTGTTCCACGACTGGCGCTACCTCCCGGACGGCCAAGCGAATCCAGCATTTGCGCTGAATCGCGCCGAAGCATCAGGCGCTCGGATCCTCGTCGCCGGC
>JANNJV010000402.1:0-1525 GCA_031395945.1 Gemmatimonadota bacterium
CACCAATCGGTGTGGTATTCAGGCGTCTGGGGGACTCGCAGTGCTGGCTCAGACATCGGAATCGACTTCGCCCGGGACAGCTCGCGGATCATGGCGTTGTAAATCGGAAAACTCCTCCGAGCGCCTTGGGGATCGAGGAACTCGAACCAGCGCCCGACGGCCGGCACGCCAAGGGCTTTCTCGTCCGCGCTGAACTGTCCGGGGCTTCCGGCCTCGTTCAGTCCGTGCGCGAAGGTTCCGATCGCCACCTTGGCGCCGGCGCGCCGGGCATCGTCCACAAGCCCCGCGAGATTCTCACCCAGCACCCGGATGGCCGTGGTATCCGGTGCGTCGTGCTTGACGTTGGACGATCGCGAAAACAAATCCACGCGCGATCGGAGTTCCATGAAAACGTATGAATGGTCCACGAGCCGCGCCAGGCGCGATGGCGGCGCGATGCTCTCGCCGCGCCCGTACACCAGATTCGTCTCGATCCGGGGGACCCACGACCAAGTGAGATCGTTGTTCCCGTGATAGATCAGGACGGCGTCGGGCTGCAGGTGGGAAATGCGCAGCATGAAGTTGATGCGCTGCTCGATCGACGTATATCCCGGCACGCCAGCATTGACCACTTCGATGTTTCGCCCGGGGTACGCCGTGCGCAACTTGGCCTGCAGGACACCGGGCCAGGCCTCTTCATGCGAGTGAATGCCCTTCCAGCCGAAAGTTGTTGATTCGCCAACGGCGAAAATCCGAAAAGTGCCGGGTGCCTTCGGAACCGAAATGTCAGGCCCGCGAAAGCCAAGCTTGTTGACGTCAACCCGAAAGGGCCCTGATGTGAACCGCTTGCCGGGAATGAGAGCGGTGCGCAGGAACGGATTGCCCTCGGCGTAGCTTGCCGCGCGCCGCGGCAAATAGCCCGCGTATCGCTCGAGCAAACGCCCCGTCAGCTCGCCGAGCAGAAAGACGAGAAGCAGCGGAAGTGACAGCAGGAGGACGCGAGTGGACCGCGACCACGTTGCGCCGGGTTCTGGCCCGCGTGAATCGGTCACCGGAGGAGCGGCGGCGGAGTGAGACGGATCGTTCATCACGCTAAGGACGCACCTGAGTTGGGCGCTGCAACTTGACGCCCTTTTGGGAGGGTTGGTCGCGCACGTCCCCAAACACGATTGTACCGCGCCTGCCCGCCGCGCACTATCTTGCAACCCGATGCCCGCGGACCGCCTGGCCATCGGCTCCGGAGAGACCATACTATGACAAATCCGCCAGACTCGACAGAAGTGCTTCCACCCACGTGCGGCTCGCGTTCGCTCCGCTGCACAAAAGTGCGTTCGGGACCGCCGCCGGGATCGCCGCCGGCCTGGGTCTTTTTTTCATCACCGTCGTGGAGTCTCTCCGCAATGCCGATGCTTCGCCGCTGACGCTGCTCAACCAATATTTCGCGGGGTATAGCGTTTCATGGGGCGGGGCATTCGTCGGGCTATTGTGGGGGATGGCGACTGGATTTGTGGCGGGGTGGTTCCTGGCGTTCAGCAGAAACTTTATC
>JANNJV010000406.1:0-2673 GCA_031395945.1 Gemmatimonadota bacterium
GTCGCGCCTGGACGTTCATCCGACTCCGCGAGTACGCGGCCGAGCAGGGGACGCTCGGGGGCGATGCGGAACGCGGACGCTGTGATCTCCGCCGCCGCCGCGGTCTGCGCGCTGCCATCCGCGCCCACCAGGTTGGCGCTCGCGTCGCGATAGGCGCCGAGGTCCGTGATCGACCGCGCGGAGCGCCACAGCTGATAGTCGTACAGCACGCGATCCTCGTCCTGGAGCGTTTTCGAATCCCAGTTCTGGATCTTCACGATGCGATCGCCACCCGGAAGCGGCAGTTTCGTGCTCGTCAGGCGACCGAACATCTGGAAGGTGACGGCGCCGAACCAGATCCCGAACGCCATCGCCAGGCCGCCGACGATGGTCAGTCCGGGATATTTCACGAGCATCCGAAAGCCCAGCTTGAGGTCGAGCGACAGCCCGCTGAACCAGGCGGTGCCGCGGCCGTCGCGGAGCGTCTCGCGGTGCTGCTGCACGCCGCCGAAGGTCGCGAGTGCGCGCCGTCGCGCTTCGTCGTGATCGAGTTTCTGCTCGCGCACCAGCCGCTGCGTCTCCATCTCGATGTGGAAGCGGATCTCGTCGTCGATCCTGGACTCGGCGGCGCGCGGGGCGAGGAGGCGCAGGCGCGCGCGCGCGGCGTGGAACCACGTCATGGAATGCTCCGGGAATGAGAGCGTGCGGCGCGGACGCCGCCCGCGGTCACGAAACGCGCAGTACGGCCTCGAGGCCGGCCGCGAACCGACGCCAGTTCTCGAACTCGACGCCCAGCGCGCGGCGTCCGGTGGCGGTCAGTCGGTAGTACCGGGCGCGCCGGTTGTTGTCGGTCGTATCCCAGTCGCTGGTCACGAAACCATCTTTCTCGAGGCGCTGCAGGGCCGGGTAGAGCGAACCCTGGTTCACCTCCAGCACGCCCTTGGAGATCTGCTGCACGCGCTGGCTGATCCCCCATCCGTGCATGGGGGCGAGGGAGAGCGTCTTCAGGACCAGCAGGTCCAGCGAGCCCCGCAGGGCGTCCGTTTGTGACCGAGGCGGCATGGCGATCTCCGGGCTGGCTTCTGTAGCTGGCTACAGTACACTACCAGCTTGTTCCTATAGTTGTCAAGAGAAACGGCGCAGGGCGACGCGAAGTTTCAGCGGGGCGGCTCTTGTCGCGGCTCGCAAGCGAGCCGCATCCTATATGAAGCGCCGCAACTTACCTCCGGCGCGTTAGGCCACGCCTTGAGGACTTGAGAGAGGGTTTCTTCGATGAGTATGACCATCACGACCACTAGACTGGATACCGATGTCCTGATTGTCGGCGCGGGTCCCACCGGGCTTGCTCTGGCCACGATGCTCATGCGTTCCGGCATCGCCCATGTGATCGTCGACAGGCTCGCCACAGGACAGAACACGTCCCGCGCCGCTGTGGTCCATGCGCACACGCTGGAAGTGCTGGAGCAACTGGGTCTGTCCGAGCGGCTGGCACACAAGGGCTTGAAGCTCGCCAAATTCAGCATCCGTGACCGCGATCGGGTCTTGGTGCGGCTACGCTTCGACACGCTCCCCACGCGGCACGCGTATTTGTTGATGCTGCCGCAAGACATGACGGAAAAGATCCTGGCCGAAGGACTCGCCGAGGCCGGCGGCGCCGTGCGCCGAGGATGTACTGTTGACGCGCTGGTCGAAACGGCTGAGGGAATACAAGCGTCCGTGGTATCGAGCGAGGGCCGACAAACGATCCACGCACGGTATGTGGTAGGGGCCGACGGCATGCATAGTCTGGTGCGGGAGACGGCCGGGATCGGGTTTGCGGGTGCCAGGTACGAGGAATCGTTCGTCCTGGCCGACGTGGAGATGACGTGGGGCCAGGGCCGTGACGAGGTGATGCTGTTCTTCTCGCCTGCTGGTCTGGTCGTAGTCGCGCCATTACCCACGGGCGCGTACCGCATCGTAGCAACGCTCGACAACGCCCCAGAGGATCCCGGGATAGCGGACGTGCAGACGCTACTGGACGCGCGGGGGCCAACACAGGGAGGTGGCAAGGTATCGCAAGTGCACTGGAGCTCGCGCTTCCGACTGCACCACCGTGTAGCCGATAAATACCGCCGTGGACGCTTCCTGTTGATCGGCGATGCCGCGCATGTGCACAGCCCGGCAGGGGGGCAGGGTATGAACACCGGACTGGTGGATGCCTGCGTGCTCGGCCGCCTTTTGGTCGATGTGGTTTCTCGGCGTAAGGACGAAAGCCACCTCGACACGTATGAAGCGCTGCGGCGGCCGGCAGCCAAGCAAGTGCTGCAACTCGCTGGGCGGCTGACGCACATGGCGACCATGAAAAGCGCGCCGCAACGATTCCTGAGAAACATCGCACTCGGGACGATCAACCTGCTCCCCATGGCTCGGCGGCGTCTGGAGATGAATCTTTCCGGCCTGAGCCGCCGCGCCGCGGCTGAACTACATGAATGACACTCGTTGATGAACTGCACGTCGCGATCGCGCCGGTCCTGCTGGGCCTGGGCGACCTTACCCCCACACCTTGCCAACCCACGTCGTACTGGTCCATCCCGAGATTCACTGGAACACCGGCAACGCGGGCCGCACCTGTCTCGCTGCCGGCGCCACGCTGCATCTCATCGAACCGCTCGGCTTCTCGCTGGACGAACGTGAACTGAAACGCGCTGGACTGGA
>JANNJV010000410.1:0-2355 GCA_031395945.1 Gemmatimonadota bacterium
GGCTCGACGCCATGGATGCCGTCCACGCTCCTGCCGGCCTGCCAGTACTCTTCCGCGCCGGCTTCCTTGTACAGGTCTTTTTTTAATCGGCGTAGGGACTTCAGCGCGTAGATGGTGCGCATCCAGTGCTTCATCTTCCGATGCCGGAGCATGAAGCGCGCGACAGGGCCAGCGCGCGTGCCGAGCCGGCGGATGTAGTCGTTGTTGATGACGGCCACGGGAACACCCGTGAGGCGCTCGGTGAGCACGATGTCCGCAGATGTCGCGTCCACGATGGCGCGTTTGTAATCGGGGTGGGCGCTGCACTCGGGCGTCGCAATGAAGCGGGTGCCCAGCTGCGCGCCGGCGTATCCCATGTCCAACGCCTGCCGGAACTCGGTGGGAGTTCCGATACCGCCGGCGCAGACGAGCGGCAGGCCCAGCGGAGCGAGCTCGTGGATCAGCGCCTGTGCCGACTTGCCGCCCGCGTGCCCGCCCGCGCGGTCGTTCACCGCAATGAGGCCATGGACGCCGCCGTCGAGCCCCTTCTGCGCCCATCTGCGTTCAGTGACGTCGTGGTAGACGATGCCACCGACCACTGAAACGCGCTCCACGACCCAGCGCGGGTTACCGAGCGACGTGATGAAAAAACGGATTCCTTCCTCGAGCGCGATCCCGATCCACTGCTCCATGCGCTCGCGGTAGAACTTGTTCGACTGCTCGATGAGCGCGTTGAACCCAACCGGGTTGCCCTGCGCGAGCTTCTGCGCCAGCCGCACGCCTTCGCGGAAGTCGTGACCGTGCACGTACGTGAGCGAGATGGGCTGGATGATGCCGATACCGCCGGCCGCGGATACGGCTCCCACCAGCTCTGGGTTGCTGCACGGATACATCGCGCCACAGATGAGCGGAACGCGGACGCCCGCGTGCGCGGTGAGCGCCGTCATGCGTCGCCTTTTCTCAGTGACCAATGGACGGTGGCTTTCGCGACGACGTCCCCGGCCGCGTCGCGAACATCGGCGTGGACATCGACGCGAGTGTCGCCCACCACCTCCGGCACGGAGCATCGCGACTCCGCGGTGAGCGTGCCACGCGCCTTCTTGAGATAGGTGATTTCCAGGCCAGTGACGATGCCGCGAGTTCCCGGCGGCAGCGCGGTGAGCATCGCCGTGCCGCTGGCCACTTCCGCGAGATTCACCAGTGCCACAGCGTGGACCGAGCGGAGATGATTCCTCACTTTGCGCCGGTCGCGGAGGGTCCATTTCGAGTAGCCGGGGCCCAGCTCCTGGACGCGTGCGCCCATGGAGCCGGTATACGGCGCCGTGCGTCCGATCATGATACTGAACAACGTGCGTCCGAAGGGCACGCGGGAGAGCCGTTTCCACCAGAGCGCAATTTTGCCGCCAGGTGCGTCGAGCGATGTGGCCACAGTTGCTCCGAAAGAAAATCGGGGGCGGTCAAACGACCGCCCCCGATGATAACCGTTGGAACTGAATCTACGGAACGAGCGCCAGCGTGGTCCCGTACTGCGTGTTGATGAGCGGGATCAGGGCGTTCGCGATCTCACGATGAATCGTGCCGCCGGGGTGCACGCCGTCCAGCGACATGCCCGTGCCGAACGTGTTGGTGGCCGCCCAGCTCGGGGTCGTGCGAATGAGCGTGCCCGCCGTCCGCAGTGCAACGAGCGTGGGGTTGGGGTCATAATACGCAAAGCCAATCCGGGCCGCCTCGGCCTGGACGTGTGCGTTGTACGCGTTGATACGGGCGGTCAGCGTCGCCTGCTCCGCGGCATCGAGCACAAGGATGTCGCCGACGGGCGCCGGCAGCGCACCACTTGCGCCGCCCGCCACACACGCGACGATCGGCGGGTGAGCTCCGGTCCGGATCTGGAACGCGAGAAAGGTGTTGAGCAACGATGAAGCGCCGGCGCCGCCCGCGACGCAACTGGGGTCCAGCGTGGTGGCCGTGCCAGCGATCGCGTCGAAACCGCCCTTGAAGGTCGCGTTCGACATGGCGGCTGCCGCGAACATGATGGGCGCGTTGGACACCTGGACCACCCCGATCAGGATGCCCTTCAGGTCGGGTGCGCCCGCGAGCAGGCCGTTCAGCATACCGGTGTAGTTCGTCTGAAAGGTCGCGACGGGTGTCATGCCGGCCAGCCCTGTGGCGGCGGCGGCGCGCCCGTCGCGGACGGCGAAGCCCAGGACGTCGTTGTTACCGATCCAGATGGACGCGAACGTGGGGCGCGCGTCCAGCGCCTTCTGCACCTGTGTCTTTCCGCCGAGGAAGAGGCTGGTGAGCGTGTTCGAGAACGGGGTGGACGTCGCCATCGGGTCGTACGAACTGGCGTTCGGCACCGCGACGTTGTTCAGGATG
>JANNJV010000464.1:0-1781 GCA_031395945.1 Gemmatimonadota bacterium
GACGTTTCAGACTCTGCGAGCGCAGGAGGAAACCAGCCGTCACGCCGTCGCCGTCGCGCGGACGTCGCTGGAGCAAGCGGAGCGCGCACTGCGCGAGGTGCAGGACCAGGCGCACGAGGCCGACCTGTCCCGCGAACGGTCGCAACGTGATCTGGACGAAACGTCTGAGCGCAGCTCGGTGCTGGAGCGCGAGCGTGCTGCCCTGGCGGACACCGCCGCGTTGGCGCGCCGCGAGCTCGAGGACGCGAACGTTGCGCGCGAGCAAGCCGATCGGGAAACGACGGAACTGCTGGCGCGCGCCGATCAGGTTCGTGATGCCGAGAAATCAGCTCGCGACGCTGACGCGAGTGCCCGGGCCGCGCTTTTCAATGCGGACGAAGCGCACGCGGCGATCCAGGGCAAGGTGCACGGACTCGAAGGGCTGGAGCGCGAGCGCGTCGGCATGGCGCCGGCCGCCGCCCGTTTGCTGCAGGATCGCGCGCAGTTCGGCGAAGGCGCCATCGTGGGGCCCTTGAGCGACTACATCGCCACCGACCAGGAAGCCGCGCTGCTCATCGAGCGCTTCATGGGACCGACGGTCCACGCGGTGCTGGTGCGTGACGCCGCGGTTGCCGAAGCCGTCCGCGCGTGGCATCGGAGAACGAATCCCGGCCCCTTGCTGCTATTGCCGGTGGATGCCGTCGCCGGCCTTGCCGACGACGCAGCCACCGACGCGTTGGCTGGCCGCATCGACGCCGCGCCCACGGCGCGGGCCTGGGTGCGCGCGCTGCTGGGTCGTGTGCGCGCTCTGGGCGATGGCGCAGCCTTCGTGGACGCCCGCGGCGCCATCTGGCTGCCCGGTTCGGCCGGTGGCGCGGGTCCGCTTCGGCGGCGCGCGGAGCTGTTCGCGCTCAGGTCGGAGCTTGCGGCCACCGCCGCGGCACGGGAATCCGCAGGCGTCGCCGCGGAAGCTGCACGCGAACGGCTGCGTACCGCCGAGCGGGACCTGCTGGCTGCCGGAGAGCATGTCGCACGGGGTCAGCGCGCTGCGCATGACGCAGGTGAGCGGCAGGGACAGCTCGACCGTCGTGTGCAGCGACTGGATCGCGAACTGGTGGACGCCTCAACGCTTGCCGACCGACTGAGAGAGCGCGCCGACGCGGCCCGCGAACGACTGGACGCGCAGTCCAGGGATCACGCCGAGGTGGCCCAACTGGTGGCGGAGCGCGAAGCTGAAGTGGCGCGGCGCCGCGCCGAACTTGGCGAAGCCGATCGCGCGCACGACACCGCGCGCGACGCACATACCAAGGCGCAAGTCGACCGGGCCCAGATCGAGGCGAGACTGCAGGTGGCGAGCGATCGCGAAAACCGCCTGGAGCAGGAGGCGCTGCATGCATCCACTCGTCTCGCGGCGCTCGGCGCCGAGCTGGCAGACCTTTCGCAATCGGACAGCAGTATTGCCGAAGCCATGGCCACGTGGCGCATGGATCTCGAGGCCCGGGAAGCGGCACTCGCTGACGGCGACGCCCACCTGGTGGCCGCCGAACGCGCCGTGCGCGGGGCCGACGAGCAGCTCACCAACGCGGAGCACGCGCTCGACGAGACCCGCCGCCGTGCCTCATCCGTAGTGCAGGAGCTGCACGAGGCAGAGGTGGCGTTCACCGAGCTGTCGGGCCGGCGCGCCGCCATTCGCGAACGGCTGGAGACGGAGTGGCGCAAGCCGCTGGAGGAAATGCTCGCGAACGCAGCGGAGGTCGACGAGGCGTCGAGGCTTACGGCGTGAAATACGACCGGGCTGTCAA
>JANNJV010000131.1:0-13520 GCA_031395945.1 Gemmatimonadota bacterium
CGATCTCGTTCTGCGACAGGAACTCGCTGGCGGTCAGCCGGAAGACATCCAGGCCGCGACCGATCTCCGATGCGTAGATGTTGCCGTTGTACCAGTACGATGACCAGAAACCGCCAATCGCCGGCTGGGTCGTGGTCATCGGGCCGCGATCGAAGAACGCGATCTCCCTGGGATTCCAGGGATCGGTGAAGTCAAACACCGATATTCCACCCTGATACCACGCCTGCGCCATGATGTCGCGTCCCGGCACCGGGATCAGCGAACCGTTGTGCGCGACACAGTTTTCCAGGGCTGTCTGTGGCGCGGGCAACTTGTAGTAGCTGGCATGGCGCAGCGTATTGCCCTCGCGGATGAAGATTGCGTCCGCTCCCCATTCCTTGCGATCCGTGGCGCGGCACCGTGCAGCGACTCCGCCGCCCCATTCATCCGTGAACAACACCTTGGTGCCGTCGTTGTTGAACGTGGCGGAGTGCCAGTACGCAAAGTTTGGGTCGCTCACCTCGGCAATGCGCTTCGGATTGGACGGATCGCTGATGTCCAGCAGGATGCCATTCCCCGAGCACGCTCCAGCAGCGATGCCGAGCTCGGAGAAGGTGGTGATGTCGTGGCACTGATCCGTCTCGGCGGTCTCCTGCGTGCCCGCGCCGTGCGCCCCGCCCTTCCAGAGACCCGCGATCGCGCCAGTGCTGTCCGCAAAGATGCGCGGCGCGTTCACCACGCGCGCGTCCTGCGGCGCGGCCAGCGGCACGCGGATGACCTCGATGCGGAAATACGCAGTGTTTGGATCTTCCTGCGGCGGACGGCCGGAGCAGCCCGCGAGTTCAGCGGCTGGCCGCACCGGGCTGGTACCCGCGACATAGATGTAGACGTTCGCCGCGTCCTTCGGATCCGTCACGAGCGTGTGCGTGTGCGACCCGCGACAGGTCTGCACCGCCGCGATCTGGCGCGGCTGATCGATGTTGCTGATGTCGAAGATGCGAACGCCGCGAAAACGATCCGCGCTCACGGAATCGGTGACCGGCTGCGAGCCGCAGTTCACGCGACTGCGCGTCTCTTCCACCGACATGAAGAGCAGATTGTGATACACCGAGAGATCGCCCTGCCCGCCAGGACAGACCACGGACGAGCGCAGCGTTGGTGAAGCCGGCCGCGAGATGTCCCACACCTGAAAGCCGTTGAAGCCGCCGAGAAAGAGGTAGTTGCCGCTGAACGCCAAGTCGGCGTTGGCGAATCCGAAATCACCGGGCTCCGTGGGATTGAAGAACTTGTCGGGACGGTCCCTGTGCGCCACCAGCACCATATGTCGCGCTGCTTCACCGGCATCGCTCCAGCCCGGCTTCAAACCAATACGTGGATCCGCGCTTTGCGCGCCGGCATGTGCTGTCATGGCACACAGCGTGGCGGCGGTGATGAATGTCTGAACTCTCATTGGATGTTTCGCTGAATTGTTTGCATGCGCTTGATCTCCGCACGCTGGTCGGCGTCGACGTCGGACGCGAAGCTGAACAACTGCGGATCGTGCGCTCCGGACGCCGAGAACAGGTCCGCCACCATGCGGAGCGCGCCTTCATGGTGGCGGATCATGGACTGAAGGAATAGTCGGTCGAACGCCGTCCCGTTGGCTTTGGCCAGTTGGTCCAGCTCCTCGGCCGTGAGCATGCCGGGCATCAGCTCTCCGTGCCCCATTGCGGCGTGCAGATGCGCGTCCGGATCGGGGATCTCTGCCCCTTTGCTCTGCAGCCAGCGGCGCATGATCGCGATCTCGTCTTTTTGCGACACGTCGATACGCTCGGCCAGCAGCCGAATCTCCCTCCGGTTGGTACGCGCACCTACGAGCGTCGTCATCTCCAACGCCTGCGCGTGATGGGAGATCATTCCCGACACGAAGCGAACGTCCGGCGGCAGCCGTCGCGGTGCGGGAATGACGGCCACCGGCCTGGACTCCTCAGTTCGTCCGGCAGGGAGCTGGCCGCACCCACCCACTAAAAGGAAGGCGAACAACGTCTTGCTGCTCATCCGCGAATGTTAGGCGCTCCATTCGAGGAACGGCAAACCGCTCAAAACGACGCGGTTGGAGGCCAACTCCCCTTGACAGTCTACAAGAGCAAACCTTATCGTCTTGTCGACTGTCTAGGAGAGTATGGTGAGCACTCAAGCAACCGACCGGCTGCAAGGCACTCTCGATCTTTTGATTCTCCGCATTCTGCGTCAGGAGCGCGCGCATGGCTGGGGCATCGCCCAGCAGATCCAGCAGATCTCTCGCGATGTGCTTCAGGTGAACCAGGGATCGCTGTACCCCGCCCTCCGGCGGCTGGAGGAGCGTGGCTGGATCGACGCCGAGTGGGGTGTTTCGGACAACAATCGGCGCGCGCGCTTCTATCGGCTGACAACGGCCGGCAGGCGCCAACTTTCCCAGGAAACAGCAAGCTGGGAAGAGTTCGTGCTCGCGGTGACCCGCGTCCTGCAAACTGCGTGAATCAGATATGCTGACCCCAGCCAGGCTGTTGCGGCGTCTGCGCGCCCTGTTCGCCACACGCGAATTCGACAACGAGTTGGACGAGGAGCTGCGCTTTCACATCGAAATGGAGACGGCCAACCGCGTCCGGAATGGCATGGACGAGCCGGCTGCTCGCGCGACGACGCTGCGGGACTTCGGGGGAACCGTGCGTCATCGCGACGACGCGCGCGATGCACGGGGCGTCCGCCCGGTGGAAGACTTCATCCAGGACCTGCGGATCGGCGCGCGTACGATCGCCCGGCAGCGAACGTACGCGATCGTCGCGATCCTCACGCTGGCCATCGGCATCGGGGCGACGACCGCGCTCGGCTCCGCGGTGTATCGCGTCCTGTTGGCGCCGTACCCCTTCGCGGACGCCGATCGCATCTTTACCCTTTGGCAGACGGACACCAGGGTGCCGAACGCCACGCAGCCCGTCGCCTCCGCCAACTTTCTCGACTGGAAGCAGCGCTCTCGCGCCTTCGACCGCATGGCGGCGGCCGAACCGTACAGCTTCGACTGGGTGGGGCCCGAAGGGCCGGAGCAATTCGAGACGGCGCTCGTCACCGAGGATTTCTTCCCTATCCAGGGGCTGCGCCCCGTGCTGGGACGCGCCTTCGTCCGGGAGGAATTCGCACCCGGCAGTGCCCATGTGGTACTGCTCACTGAGGCGGTCTGGCGCACGCGTTTCGGCGGCGACAGCACCATCGTGGGACGCACGCTCGTCCTCGATACCGTTCCGCGCGTCGTGGTCGGCGTGATGCCCGATGACGCGATGGCGCCCTTCGGCGCCGAGATGTGGGCGCCCAAGGAGTTCCAGCAACATGAGCTGACGTCGCGCAGCGGCGGGTACTGGCAGGTGGTCGGGCGCCTGGCGGCGGGCGTCACGCTGGAGCAGGCTCGCTTGGAAATGAATGCCATCGCCGCGCACTTGGCGAGCGAGCACCCGGCGACCAACCGCAACAGCGGTGCGGCCGTGGTCACCCTGCGCGACGCCATCGCTGGAAACGCGCGCCAGTCGCTGCTGGTGCTTTTCGGCGCGGTCGCGTTCGTGCTGCTCATTGCTTGCGTGAACGTCGCCAACCTGCAGCTGGCCGAGGCCATACGGCGCCGGCGCGAGTTGGCCATCCGCACCGCCATCGGCGCGGGACGCGGGCGTCTCGTGCGCCAGCTGCTCACCGAGAGCATGCTCGTGGCAGCCGTGGGATGCGTGGCGGCGCTCGCGATCGCGTATGCGGGAATCATCGCCATCAGAACGTTCGCGCCCAGCGGGCTGTGGCAGCTGCAGCGGCTGGCGTTCGACGCGTCCACGCTGGCGCTCGCGCTTGCGCTGGCCGGCGTCACCACGATAGCGATCGGGATCATGCCGGTGCTGGCGGCCGGGCGCATCAGGCTCGCGGAGTCGCTGGCCGCCGGCGGACGCTCGGGATCAGGTGGACGCGGGCGACGGCAGGCGAACCGCGTGCTCGTCGTCTCTGAAGTGGCGCTGGCCCTCGTGCTCCTGGTGGGCGCCGGCCTGCTCTTCCGCAGCCTGTCGGAGCTGGGACGCACCAATCGTGGCTACGAGACGGACGGCGTGCTGGTCGCGACGGTGCAGGCGTGGAGCTATTACCCGACACCGGTGCGGCGCGCGGAGTTTGTGAAGCAGGCGCTCGGGCGGCTCGGCGCCATTCCAGGCGTGGAGAACGTGGGGATGACGTCGTCGCTGCCGCTGGCGTGGCCCATCGGGTTCGAGCGCGGGCGCGCTACTATAGAAGGGCAAGTCGTGGCGCCGGGGGAGGAGCTGCCCACAGTGCGCGCCGCCGCGGTGACTACCGGCTACTTCGAGGCGCTGCGCATCCCGCTGGAGCAGGGGCGCACCATCGCCGCCACGGATGTCGCCGGTGCCCCTCTGGTGGCGTTGGTGAATCGCGCCTTCGTGCGCCGGCACTTCCGCGACGAGAATCCCATCGGCAAGCGGATCAGTATGGGCTTCATGAGCGCGCCGCTGCTTCGCGAGATCGTCGGGGTGGTGGGCGACGTACGACATGACGGCCTCCATGCGGATCCGTCGCCGAGTGTCTTCATACCACACGCGCAAGGCAGCACCGGCGCCATTCACCTGGTGGCTCGCGTGGCCGGCGACCCCGCGCTGCTGGAGCGCCAGGTGCGCGCGGAGCTGGCGGCGCTGAACGGCGCCATGCCGCTCTCCGAGGTCACGACGATGAACGCGCTCGTGGCGCGCTCGCTGCGCGAACGCCGCTTCCAGCTGGGACTGCTCGCCTGCTTCTCCATCACCGCGCTGCTGCTCTCGGCCATCGGCATCTATGGGGTGATGAGCCGCGCGACCAGCGAGCGGACGCACGAGATCGGCGTGCGCATGGCGGTTGGCGCGCACGCGGCCAACGTGCGATGGATGGTACTGCGCACCGGAAGCGTGCTTGCGCTGGGCGGCATCGTCGCGGGCGCAGCGATCGCGCTCGTGCTCACGCGCTATATGTCGGGGATGCTCTTCGGCGTCACGCCACTGGATCCGGTCACCTATCTCACAGCCGCTGGCATTCTTCTCGTCGCCGCCATCCTGGCGACCTGGTTGCCAGCATGGCGCGCGTCGCGGGTGGATCCCGTGACGGCACTCAGGAGCGATTAGCGGTCAATCCCACTCGGGATGCAGCGTCAGCTGGACGCCACGTTTCTCATGCGCGAGCAGCCATCGCTTTCTGTGGCGCCCGCCGCCGTACCCAGACATGCTCCCATCGGCGTTGATCACGCGATGGCACGGGACAATGATCGCAATACGGTTGTCCCCGTTGGCGCGGCCCACGGCGCGCGCCGCGCCCGGGCGGGCCACGCGTGTGGCGATGTCGTCATAGGACGTCGTCTTGCCGAACGGGATGCGCAGCAGCTCGTGCCACACGCTGGACTGAAACGGGCGACCCTCGAGGAGCAGTGGGATGGTGAACACTTCGCGTTGCCCCAGGAAGTATTCGTTCAGCTCCCGCTGCGTCTGCGCCAGAATGGGATGCGCGCCTTCGATCGGCCTCTCACCGCAGATGTAGCTGATCCGCTTCATCTGGGTGGGGAGCATCGGGCGGTCATGGAACTCGCAGAGCACCAGACCCCGATCGTCGGCAACGGCGAGCATCGGCCCGAGGGGCGTGGCGATTTTCTGGGAGACCAGTGGCATGCCCTGGAAATATGCGACCCGGGCCAACGCCACGCACTATCGTCTTTCGTAACCGCGATCGCGTCTGACGCGACGTTGGCGCTCGGGCTCGATCACTCCGATCTGAGCGTCACCTGCGGATCGACTTGCGCCGCACGCCGTGCCGGCAGCCAACTCGCAAATACCGCGACTCCGAGCAACAGGAGGGGCACCAGCGTAAATACGACGGGATCGTGAGCGCCGATGCCATACAGTTGCGTCGCCACCCACCTCGTGACCCCAGAGGCGATCACCACGCCGATGACCACGCCGACGACGATGAGTCGCATACCCTGGCGAACGATCTCGCCCAGCACCCTCCCACGCGTCGCGCCCAGCGCCAGACGGATGCCTATTTCGCGGCTGCGCAGACTGACCAGGAACGCCAATACGCCGTACAGGCCGACGGCGGTCAGCACCAGCGCCGCGACGCCGAACACGCCCAGCAGCGACGAGGCGAATCGGCCATTCGCGGTTTGCTGCGCAACCAGTTCCTCCATGGGTCGCACACCGAAGAGCGCCATGGCCGGATCGATCGCCGCGAGCTCCCGCCGGATCGCGTTCGACAGGTTCTCCGGCGGCAGGTTGGACCGCACGGCCAGCTGCAGGGCGCCCGCCGGCCGCTGCGCCATGGGGAAATAGACGTCGGGCTCCGATGTCGCCAGCGGTGTGCGAAGATCGCGGTAGCGCACGTCCCCAACGACGCCGACGATCGTCACCTCGGGACCCTTGGCGTTTCCCAACCGAAGGCGCTTGCCCACGGGACTCTCTGACGGCCAGAACCGGCGCGCCATTGATTCGTTGATGGTGACGACTGGAGGAGCGCCATCGCGATCCTCAGCTGAGAACGCGCGTCCGTCCAGCAGTCGAATGCCCAGCGTCGAGAAAAAGTTGGTCGTCACGGAGTGCCGATAAAACCGAACGGCCTGTTCCTTCTCGGGGATGAACACGAACGCGGCACTCGACGACCCGCCCAGGGGGAGGTCGGATCCGATCGCGACTCCGCGCACCGACGGTACGGCGCTCAAACGTTCTTCCAGCTGCTGCGACACGCGAAGGCGCGCATCGGGAGTCTCTTGCCCGGGAAGAACGACCCGCGCGCGAAGGACGCCGGTCGCGTCGAAGCCTGGCGGCACGGAGAGCTCGCGCTGCAGGCTCCGCACGAACAGCCCCGCGCCGATGAGGAGCACGAGCGCCACCGCAGTCTCGGCGACCACCAGCAACTGCTGCCCACCGATGCGCCGGCCAAAGCCGGTAGACGACGAGCGCGAACCTTCCCTGAGCGCATCGACCAGATCCACGCGCGAAGCACGCAGTGCCGGGATGAGGCCGAAGAGGATGCCGCAGCCGAGGGCAACGAGCATCGCGAAGCCAAACGTCCACGCGTTGATGGATGGAGTCACGTACGTCGGCAGCGCGCCATCCGGGGCGAGAGCCAACAGTCCCTGCAGGCCCCAGTACGCCACGACCAGACCCGCGGCCGCCGAAACCACCGACAGCACCAGGCCTTCGACCACCAGCTGCTGCACCAGACGCCAGCGGTCCGCGCCGATGGCGAGTCGCAGCCCGATCTCTCGCGTACGCGACGCCGCGCGAACGAACTGCAGACCGAGCACGTTTGCGCAGGCGATCAACAAGAGAAGTCCACCAGCGGCGAAGACCGACCAGATGATGTTGCGTGTAGATCCCAGGTACGAGTCGCGCAGCGAGAACAGCTGGATGCCGCGGTCGGCATTGCTCTCCGGGAAATCCTTTGTCAGTCGTGCCGCGACACGATCGGCGTCGGCCTGCGCCTGCTCCAGCGTGACGCCCGGCTTCGTGCGTCCCACAGCGCCAAGCCAGCGGCTGCCGCGCGTCGAGAGGTCAGTGGGCCCGCCGTTCGCCTGGACCATCATCGCGGGGAACCAGACGTCGGTGTCGAACGACAAACCGCTGAATTCCGGCTGCATCACTCCGACGACGGCAAACGGTCGGTCGTTGAGGGTCAGGCTTTTGCCGATGATGTTGGGATCAGCCCCGTACCGCGTGCGCCACATCCGATCGCTGATGGTGACCACGGGATGGGTGTTGGGTGTGCGATCCTCGTCAGCGCCAAAGACACGCCCCAGCCGCGCTTCGGCGCCGAGCATCGGGAAGTACGACGCCGACACCATCTCCGCCTCTACGCGCTCGGCGCCCGATTCCGTGCGGAGATTGAGCGACGTCTCGTCATAGATGGCGACGTGCTCGAGCGTCTGATTCAGCCGCGCCCAGTCTTGCGCCTCGATGAAGGACGCGCCGCGAATGGCGCGTTGCGGTCCAGCCACTCCCCACATGAAGGCCAGCCGTTCCGGCGTCTGGAACGGCAGCGGCCGCAGAAGCGTCGCTTCGACGACGCTAAAGATTGCAGTGGTGGCGCCGATTGCGAGCGCCAAAGTTGCGACGGCGGTCGCAGTGAAGGCGCGCTGTTTCCGCATCGTGCGGAAAGCGAAGCGGGCGTCCTTGACGAGGTTTTCCATAGGGCGGCAAGAGGCATTGCTCGTACCAACAACGACGTCCCGCTAACCCTCGGTCCGCGTGCTACTTAGCGCGCTATGGTACTTTCTCGTTCCGATGTGATCGTCCCATCCCCGGACGACATATCCCAAATGCGGACACCACCCTTACGACCGCGATGCAATGACCGCGTGGTGCGCTCCCAACTCTTTCAGCCCTTCGGTTTCCCTCATGGCCTGGGAAGCGCGAAGGTGACAATCGCGTCGCTTGGCTTCCAGGTTTCGCCGTCGCCGCCTGCGGCGATCGTGACATACTGGCGACCGTCGGCGCCGAGATACGTCATGGGCGTAGCCTTCCCGCCGCCCGGCAGGTCGGTGCTCCACAGCTCGCGACCAGTCTGGATGTCGAACGCCCTGAACTTGCCGTCGATAGTGGCTGCCATGAACACAACGCCGCCCGCGGTCGCGATCGGTCCGCCCAGCGTCGGCAGAATTGGCGTTCGCCACGCCACCTGGCCGGTGGCAAGATCCATGGCCACCAGTAACCCCGGCGGGCCCGGCGTGCATGGCACACCCGGCGGAACAAACAGGATCTTGCGACGCATGATGTACGGCGTGCCACGCATGCGCGTGTCTTCGTAGCCGACGCGCGATCGCTGCTGCCGCATGGAATCGACATTTGCCGTGGACGCCGGGATCAACTGCACCATGGCCGCCAGCGTATTCACCGGCACCACGGCGATCTGCCTCTCCGGGTCGAAGGTCAGTCCACCCCAGTGCGCCCCGCCGATGTTGGACGGTATTACTAGGGTGCCTTCGAGCGACGGCGGTGTGAAGATGCCTTCATTCCGGAGCCCGCTCACCAGCTGCCGGCAGGCGTCGTTCGTCGCGTCCGCGACGGTGGCGTGCGGGCTCAATGCCGGCAGTGACGAGAATGGCTGCGTGGGCCATGCACGCTCGCCGGGGATTGTGCTCGCCGGAACGGCGCGCTCCTCCACCGGGAAGATCGGAGCGCCCGTCTCGCGATTGAGCACGAACATCATGCCGGTCTTCGTCGCCTGAATGACCGCGGGCTGACTCTTCACCGTCGCGAGGAGCGGCGGCGAGGCATTGTCGTAGTCCCAGAGGTCGTGGTGCACCGTTTGGAAATGCCAAACGACTTTGCCGGTGGATGCCCGCAGCGCGACAATCGAATTGGCATAGTCGTTCCGGCCCAGCCGAGCGCCACCGAAGTAGTCGGGGCTGGGCGAGCTTGTCGGGACGTACACCATGTCGCGCGCCGCATCGGCGGCAATGACACTCCACGCGTTGGCGGCACCGGTGCGTCGCGCGTTGGCGCCTTCCCATCTCGTGTACGCCGGGTCGCGTGCATCCTGAGGCACGGGATCCCACGTCCATCGCAGGGCGCCGGTGCGCGCGTCGTACGCGCGCACTTCACCGCTGGCCGCGTCGGTGCGGTTGTTGTCGGCCACCGCCGATCCAATCACGATGAAATCATTGATGATCGCCGGCGGAGACGTGACCTCGTACTCCGCGAACTCGAAAGGCGCGTTACGCAAGCCGCGACGCAGATCGACTTCGCCGTTGGCGCCGAATGAGGACACGCGTGCTCCGGTCACGGCGCTGAGTGAGATGAGCCGTCCATCCACGGTCGCGAACACAATCCGGTCACGCCACGCGCTCACGCCGCGCGTGGTGAAGTCTCCGAAACGCGTGGAGCCGTCGACGCGTGCGTCAAAGGTCCATCGCTCCCGGCCGGTGACGGGATCGAGTGCAACAACTTTGCCCAGCGGCGTCGAGAAATACATCACGCCGTTCACGACGATCGGCGTTGCCTCAAGCGACCGTCGCCGGCTGGGCGTGGGCAGCGGTTCTCCGGTGTGATACACCCACGCTACCGCAAGCCGCGACACGTTTGCACGATCGATTTGCGTCAGTGGCGAGAAGCGCTGCCCCAGCGCGTTGTATCCGTACGCGCTCCAGTCGGATGACAGCGTCGCAACGACATCAGCGGTGGGGCGTGGTTGCCGGGCGCAGCCGACGGCGGTGAGAACCAGAGCCAGAGCCTGGGAAGAACGCGACATGGCCTGAAAGCTGCGCGCTTCAGGATGAATCACAACTCCCCACCGCGAAAAACGCCGGGATCTCATATTCTTACACCATCCCCTTTTCGGGCAACCTGCTCATGCGACATTGCCTACTCAGCGTTCTTGCATTCGTGTCGGTTCTTTCTTCCGCCTGCACGGCGGTCACGAACGGCACCATACCCGCCGAGCCCAACGCGGACTTCGAGCTCGCAAAGGGTGAGACCGCCGTCATGCAAGGCTCTGCGCTGCGTATTCATTTCGATACGGTGTCCGAAGAAAGCCGCTGTCCCACCAACGTGCAGTGCGTGTGGGAGGGCAATGCCACGGTGCGCCTGTCGCTCGACTCGGCCGGACGGACATCGACCGTCGATCTCAGGACCGCCGGCGGCGCGCCGCCGGTCCAGGCATTCGGCCATACACTGACACTTCGCGCGTTGCGTCCAGTTCCCGTTGCGCCCGCGCAGCTGCGCCAGGACCAGTACGTGGCTACCCTGCGCGTGACCTCGTCTAGCCCGTGACCCGCCCGATGGCCCAGGCCGCGGCTTGACGGACGCGCGCGTCGGCGTCGCGATCGAGGACCTCTATGAGCGGCAGCAACGCTCCCTTGTTCTCCAGCGATCCAAGGCTCCACGCAGCGGCGCGCCTCACGTCGGGCGACTGGTCGCGCAGTCTGCGAATGAGAGGTTGTAGCGCTGTGGAGTCTTCCGACAACCCGAGGCCCACCACGGCGACGAAGCGGGTGTCGGCGCTCTGATCGTCGAGCGCTGCAAGCAGCGCCGTGACCGCCGCAGGGTGCTCGACGCGTCCGAGAAAGGATCCTGCAACCCTTCGGACGCATCGATCGGTGTCTCGCATCCCCGCCGAGAGCCTCGCTACGAATCGCGGGTCGTGGTGGTCGCGCTGAATCCAGGAAATGATCGCCGCAGCGGTTGAGTCGCCATCCAGCGGATTGCCGGACATTGGACCCCAGCGCGACCACCAGCCGTGATTGTCCACGCTACGCGTCGCCAACTCGCAGAGTAGCGGATCCGCACCCCGTACCGCCCGTAGCAGTCTGTCCAGCGAAGCGGTGTCGTCCACACTACGAGACGCCGCCGCACTCGGCACTTGGGCGTCGCCGTCCCGCACACAGGCGCTGCTGGCCAGCGCGAGTGCCAACAGCGCAATGCGCCACGGGCCAACCAATCGATCTATCATCTCAACTCCGTGACGCTCGTGGTTAGCGACGTTTGCTGCCGAGTGCCTCGGCCACGATGCGGCGGACCTCCGGATCGGGATCCTTGAGCATCCCCATCAAGGCGGAAATGGCCTCTGGCCCGCCAATCTCCGACAGCGCTTCGGCGGCGGCACGGCGCACATCGGTGTCGCCGTCGGCCGTGAGTTTCTTCAGCGCGGGAACGGCGGCGGCATCTCCGATGTGGCCGAGGGCGTGCACGGCGCTGTGCCGGACATCCTTGTTGCCGTCCGCCACCGCCTCGATGAGCGCGCGAGGCGCGCTGTCCACGCCCTCGAGGTCGCCGATCGCTTCAGCGGCGTGTTGCCGGACATCGGCGTTCGCATCCTTGAGCGCGACCACCAGCGTTGCCAGCGCGCGCAGGTCCTCGAGTTGTCCCAGACCGGAGATCGCGTTCATGCGGACGTCGGCATTGGCATCCTTCGCCAGCGTCATGAGTGCGTCCAGTCCTCCGGCGTTGTCCAGGTTCGAGAGCGCCTCCGCAACGTGCTTGCGAACTTCGGTGTCTTCGTCCCTGACCATCGCGGCCAGCGACGACACCGCGGCGGGATCCTCCAACTCACCCAGCGCCCACACGGCGGCGCGGCGTACGACAACGCTTGGATCCTTCAGCACGCCCGTGATACCGCCCACGGCTGACGGATCGTCGATCTCTCCAAGTGCCCGAACGATCTTCTCCCTCACGGACGCGACGCGCTCGGACTTCAATGCCTCGAGCAGGTGCGGCACCGCTCGCACATCGTCAATCTCGCCCAGTGCCCACGCGGCAGCCTCTCGGACACGCGCGTCGGTATCCTCGCGCATGGCTTTCGCCAGCGCCGCGATGGCGCGCGGGTCCTGGAGATGACCGAGCGAGTTGATGGCCGCCATTCGCACGGCCGCGTTGGCGTCCGAGAGCGTTTCCATGAGCGCGGAAACGGCCGCGGCGGATTCCACCCGCGAAGGAGCCTCGGATGGCGCTTCCTGTGACTCCGCCGAGAAGCTCACCGACGATGGACCTGTGACGGCAGGCGACATCGCGGCCAGCGGCATCACGGCGAAAAGGAACAGCACAGCCATTCCGGCGGCGCGCCAGCGCGTGAGCACACCGCGCGGCAGGCCAGGCTCGAGAATCGCCAGCAGGCGACCCTCAAAATCGGAACGGCGAGCCATCGCGAGCGCCGCGCTCGGCACGGTTGGACCCACGCTGCGTACGATGCTCAGGAGATGCTCCGCGTAGTCGGAGGGCCGCGCACCGGCGTTCAGGACGGCATCGTCGCAGGCGCGCTCGCCTTCGACACGCAGCCGATACGCAGCCAGCCACGCGAGCGGGTGAAACCAATACACGGCGCGGGCAACGTGTGAGAGCGTGTTCATTGCCAGATCTCCACGACTGATGTGTGCGAACTCGTGCATGAGGACGGCCTCACGTCGTTCCGCCGTCCACTCGGCGGATGACGTCGGCAGGACGATGGTCGGCGTGATGAGGCCCTTCGCGAATGGCATGGCGACGGCGTCGGTGACGCGGACTTCCACGGGAGCGCGGACGTGCAATGTGCGAGCGGCGCGGTCAGCGAGGGCCAGCCAGCGCTCATCGGTAACTGGCGTAGCGCGCAGCGCCAACCGCCTCACGATGATGAGCCCAGCGGCAAATCGTACGAGTGACACCAGCACGCCCACGAGCCACAGCGTGAGGAGAATCGCCGGCCACGGCCGGCGTCCTGCGGCGCCGGTTGTGGTGCCTGATGCGAGATCCATCGTTGGACCGTCCGGCGCCACGACGTTCTCGCGGGGCTCATCCACGGTCGCCGACGGGCTCGCGCTCGGCGCCGAACCGCCATCCTGCCGTGCCTCGGGCGGCGGCGCCAATCTCAGATGCCACTGGAAGGGGCTGACGGCCGAAAGAATTGGAAGCGCAACGATGCCGGCAATCGCCAGCGTCCAGAGCAGGTGGCGAAGCGCGGCAGAACGGCGACGCAGGAGATAGGCGGCGATTCCCACAAGCCCCAGCAGCACCGTTGCCTTGATGAGCGCCGCCACCGCGACCGGAAGCAGTTGGTCCATG
>JANNJV010000486.1:0-10379 GCA_031395945.1 Gemmatimonadota bacterium
GCGCTATCACGCGCGCGAGGTCGCCATCGTTCGCGCGCGCGCCGAGGGAGCGGTGGTTGTGCTGGGCAGTGCAACGCCGAGCCTGGAAAGCTGGGCCAACGCGCAGAGTGGAAAGTTCACCCTTCTCTCGCTGCCTGATCGCGTCGGGGGTGGACGCTTGCCCTCAGTACGAATCGTGGACATGCGCGTCCCCAAGGACCGCAACGTGCCCACCCCGCGTGCCGTAACCTCGGAAGCACTCGCGCGGCTGGTGCTCAGCGAACCGCTCGAAGACGCGTTGCGTGATCGCATGGCCAGAAGGGAACAGTCCATCCTGTTGCTCAACCGGAGAGGGTACTCGGCGTTCGTGCAGTGCGGCCAGTGTGGAGAAGTGGAGGTGTGCCCCAACTGCAGCATCAGCCTCACGTATCACCGCGCGCCCGAGCGCCTGGTGTGCCACTACTGCCAGCACGCAGACGATCTTCGCGCCAGCTGCCGACGCTGCGGCGGCGCCGTCATGCGCCAGCGCGGACTTGGTACGCAGCAGGTGGAACGAATTCTGGCCGAGCGCATGCCGGACATACGCATCGCGCGCATGGACGTGGACACGACGTCGGGCAAGTGGGCGCACTCCGAGATACTCGACCGCGTGGAAAGCGGTGCGGTCGACGTCCTGCTCGGCACGCAGATGATCGCGAAGGGTCTCGATTTTCCCAACGTCACGCTCGTGGGCGTCGTGGACGCGGACGTGGGCATCAACCTGCCGGACTTCCGCGCGTCGGAGCGCTGCTTCCAGCTGCTCAGCCAGGTGGCGGGACGCGCTGGCAGAGGGCCCAAGGGCGGCGACGTGTTCATCCAGACGCGCGTGCCCGGCCATCACGCCGTGACGTGCGCGGTGGAGCACGACTACCATCGTTTTGTGACGCAGGAGCTGGCCGGGCGCGACGATCCGCCGTATCCCCCGGCTGTGCGTTTGGTGAACGTGGTCTTCAGCGGAACGCGCGAAGAGGAGACCCTGCAGCTGGCCATCGATTCGGTGGATCGGCTGCGCGCGATGCTGGCAAAGCGATCCGACGGCGACATCGCCATCGTTGGCCCGTCGAAATGCCCCATCGAGCGCATCAAGAATCGCTGGCGGTCGCACTTCATCATCAAATCGGCGAATTCGGCGCTGCTCACGCGCGTGTCGCGGTACGTCGCGGAGCGTCTGCCGGTGCCGTCCGGCGGACAGCTTCGCGTCGTCGTTGATCGTGATCCAGTCTCGCTTCTCTGAACGGTATCCGAGTAGTTTTGGCTTGTGCTGATCTCGCCGCCAGACCTCACGAAGCCGGAGTTCAAGGCCGCTCCCGACGCAAAGTTTGCCGCAGCCCCGTCTGACGGCGTTTTCCCGGACAACTTCTTCTCCAGCACCAATCTGCCCACCTATGTGAAGGTGAAAGGGCAGTGGAAGACCATCCGCGAACCACGGATGGACGCGGGCTTGTTGCTGGACGACACGGGCGACATCTGGGCCCGCGAAGGCCGCCGCGTGCAGAAAGGACAGCTGGTCGCCATCGGCGCGGCGGAAGACGGCACGGAAGGAATCTTCGTCCACGCCGCGCCCTTCTTCGGCGACGCGGAGGGCGGCTTCAACTTCATGAGCAGCGAGGTCTCGCGCGAGAAGCCCATCGACTACCCGCAGATGGCCAAGCTGCTGGTGACTGAGCGCGCGCGCGGCGGCTACCCCATCTGGGTCACCGGCCCGGCGCTGGTGCACTCGCGCGCCCGCAACGACATGACCTGGTTCACGTCGAACGGTTTCGTCGGCGCCCTCCTGGCGGGCAACGCGGTCGCGGTGCACGACATCGAGGTGTCCATCTACGGCACCACGCTCGGCATGACCAAGACCGGCGAGATCGCACAGGGTGGGCACGGTTTGCATATGCGCGCCATCAACATGGTGCGCGCAGCGGGGTCCATTGCCCAGGCCGTGAGACAGGGGATCATCAAGGACGGCATCATGCACGCGTGCGTGGTGAACAATGTGCCGTTCGTGCTCACGGGTTCCATTCGCGACGACGGGCCCTTGCCGGATGTCATCACGGACATGGAGCAGGCGCAGGACGCGATGCGCGCCCACACCAAGAAGGCCACCATGGCCATTCTCGTCGCGACCGCGCTGCACGCCATCGCGACGGGCAACATGCTCCCCGCGTTCGTCACGGAGCAGGACGGAAGCATGCGCGAGCTGGCCACCATCTGCGTGGATTCGTCCGAGTTCGTGGTGAGCAAGCTGAAGGATCGCGGGACGCACCAGGCATTCGGCGTCGTGACGAACGCGCAGGACTTCATGCACATCCTTCGGCTGTACGTCGAGCGCGAGCTCGACGCGCTGAAGAATCCTGGGGCTCAGCCGGCGACCGCGGCGGCGAGATGAAGGAGCGCGACGTAACGCTCGAGCGATTCGTGGCCGCCATTGCCGAACGCGTGAATCCCCAGGCGGTAGAAGAAGCCCACCTCTTCCAGCCCATCAAGCAGGGCGCGACTGAATCAGGTGTGGCGGTCATTGCCGTCAGTGACGCCGAGAACGCTGACGCGAGGCGTCTTGCGGTCTACACGGCCAAGTATCGCCTGACGTTGAAAGGACCTGAGCGCGGGAAGTGGGACTTCTCAATGCAAGCCGATGCCGACGCGCCGTTGGTGACGGTGGACAAAGTGGTCCAGGGAGTGCAGCGGCGCACCGGTGACGCGGAAGGGCCACATCGCCTCAGCGGCGAGGAATTTCGCGAAATGCTTCCTCCACGAGAGACTACGCCAGCCACTCCTTAGCTCGACGCAACAATTCTTTGCTCGGCACCGGCTTCACCATGACCGCCGTGCAGCCGGCCGCAGTGCAGCGCTCACGGGATGCCTGGTCGTCGCGTCCGGTGAGCGCGACTGTCGCCTTCGGATGCACGCCGCGTTGAGCCAATGAACGCGCGACCTCGAGACCGTCGCCATCAGGGAGCGTGAGATCCAGCAGCAGCAGGTCCGGCGGGTCTTTTTCACCGGCGCTCACCGCTTCAGCGACCGAGTGTGCCACCGTTACCCGACGACCGGTCTCCTCGAAGAGAATGCGCAATGCGCCCGTCACCAACTCATTGTCTTCGACAATGAGCACGTGCGCCTTGATCGCCCTAGCGCGTTGCTTCGGGATAGGGGAGGGAGAAGTAGAATCGGCTGCCGCCGCCCAGTTCGCTTTCGACCCAGATACGTCCACCATGCAGCTCCACAAGCTTTTGGGCGATAGTCAATCCAAGGCCCGTGCCATGATGCTGCCGTGACGCGGATGCATCGACCTGAGCGAACTCCTCGAAGATGAAGCCGTGATGCTCGGGCGAGATACCGATGCCGGTGTCGCCCACCTCCACCACCAGTTCGCCAGGCTCGCTCCCGCGCGCCGTCGCGTTGATCCACACGCGTCCGCCAGCTGGTGTAAAGTCGATGGCGTTGCCGAAGAGGTTGCCGAGGATGTGCGCCACCTTCTCGCGATCGGCGAACAGCATGGGCAGGTCCGCGTCCACATGCACGTCCAGGCCCAGCCGCTTCTTGGCCAGCAGGGACTCGTTGATTCGCGTCACCTGCGAGATGACTTCCGCGATGGCGAACGTGGACGGCGAAAGCGCCAGCTGGTTCGCGGAGCCGCGGGCGTACGTCAGAATTTCGCTCACCTGGTCCAGCAGCTGGCGGCCACCCGCAATGATGCCGCGAACGCTCTGCATCTGACGCTCGTTCAACGAGCCCAGCATGCCGTCGCGCAGGATCTCCGCGTGCGTGATGACCGCCGTCAGCGGCGTCCGCAGGTCGTGCGAGATGTTGGCGAGGAACTGCGTCTTCAGCGCGTCGCGGCCGCGCATGTCGGCAATCTCCGCGATGGCTGCCTTGTACAAGGTCTCGAGCGCCGTGTACCGCGCTTCCAGCCCGGACTGCGAACCCAACTGCGACGTAGTGCTCACCGAACTCATGGTTGAATGATATCTCCCGCGGTCTCGGCTGCCAACGCCGGGCCGTCTTGCTCCAATGATTCCTCGAGCTGCTGGCGACGCAACAACGACCAGTACCGACCGCCCCGCGCAAAGAGCACTTCGTGAGTCCCGCGTTCGACTACGCGCCCCTCGTCCAGAACGATGATGTCGCTTGCGTCACGAATGGCCGACACTCGGTGTGACGAGATCATTGCCGTCCGCCCCGCCAGCGCGGTCCGCAGAGTCCTGAGAATCTCCGCCTCAGTGTGTGTGTCTACCGCCGACAATGCGTCGTCCAGCAGGACCACCGCGGGCCGGCGCGCCAGTGCGCGGGCCAGTGCGGTTCGCTGTTTCTGCCCACCGGAGAGATTGATACCGCGCTCGCCTAACATGGTTTCATATCCACCTGGGAAAGCGGCGATCGTCTCGGCCAGCTGCGCCACCTGCGCGCCCCAGACACCGGACTCGGCGTCCGGAGCGCCGTACGCCAGATTGTGCGCGATCGAATCGCTGAACAGAAAGCTCTCCTGCGGCACGTACCCCACCTCCGCGCGCAATGCATCGAGCGGCACATCCCGGATGTTCACGCCATCGACGAGCACCAGGCCTGCCTGCGGATCGTGGACGCGCGCCACGAGGTCCAGCAGCGCGCTCTTGCCGCTGCCCGTTGCGCCCACCACGCCGAGCGTGGCGCCGGCTGGTACGCTGAATGAAACGTCCCGCAGTACCCAGCGCGGTGATGCCGCGTCCCCCGCGTTTGTGACGGGCGAGTCAATCGGCGGATAGTGGAACGACACGTTGCGGAACTCGATGGCGCGGCCGCTGCCGTTGCTGCGTGGAGGCAAGGCGACGGGCGCCGCGGTCTCAGGCACCGCACTCACGGCGTCGAGAATCACCAGAAGCCGCTGCATCGACGCGGCCCCCCGCTGGAACAGATTCGTCACCCACCCCAGGGCGATCAGCGGCCAGGTGAGCATGCCGAGATAAACGCTAAAGGCCACCAGCGAGCCAACGGAGATGACGCCGCGAATGGCCAGCGAGCCGCCCAATCCCAGGACCACCACGCCGCCAAGCCCGGCCAGCAGCATGAACGAAGGGTGCAGCATGGAGTCCAGCCGCATGAGGTGCATGTTCCTCGCGAGGTACTCCTCGCCCATCGCGCGAAAGCGCCCTACCTCGGCGGCCTCCTGCCGGTATGCCCGCACGACGCGCACGCCAGACAGGTTCTCCTGCGCCATGGTCGTCATTTCGCCGAAGTATTCCTGCACGGCCTCGAAGCGGCGATGGATCTCGCGTCCGATGACGATCGCGGCCACCGGCAGCAGCACCATTGGCAGCACCGCGAGCACGGTCAGACGAGAGTCGATGCGCGCCATGAACCAGAGCGCGAAGAGTCCGCCGAAAACCGTGCTGGCCAGGTACATCACAGCCGGGCCGGACGCCTGCCGCACCGCTCCCAGGTCGTTGGTCAGCCTCGCCATGAGGTCGCCAGTGCGGTGTTTGGCGTAAAAGGCGGCGTCCAACCGCGTGAGCTGCCGGAACAGGTCGTTCCGCAGGTCGTACTCAATGCGGCGGCTGAGTCCATTCAAGAGCTCGCGCATGCCGAAACGCATGGTGCCTGCGACGATGGCCAGACCCACCATCCCGGCCGCCAGTTGGATGATGCGCGTCTGCGACGCACCCGCTCGCATTCCGTCTACAGCCGACCGCAACAGCCAAGGTGGAACACTTGCGAGCGCGGAGGATACAACCGTGAGCAACAACCCCAGGCCAACTGCACGGCGGTACGGGCGGTAATACGGCAGCAGCCTCCATAGCGAGCGCATCAGTGGCCCTTGTCTTGCTCGTTAGACCCGCATACGATGAAGGCGTTGCCGCGCGATGGTCCTAAGTCGGTATTCAAACCAAGTTTATCCATTCCTCCCGAGGGAGTTCGCATGATCAAATATACGAGCCGGCTCTTACCGATCCTCGCAGTAGCGTTCCTTGCCGCGTGCGGTGGTGACAAGAGCAATTCAGACAGCGCGCTTGGTATGGACACCACGTTGAACCGCGACCTCGCGCTCGCTGGTACGGACACGGCAGCGCAGCCGCAGCTCACGGACGTGCCAGCCACTCCGGCAGGCGGGTCCAAGACCGCGTCGGCGACGAAGCGGCCATCCACGCCGACCAAGACCGCGAGCGGGAACACGAAGACTGCAGGCACCGGCACGTCATCCCGATCCGGGACCATTTCGGCAGGCTCCGCGCTGAACGTGCGGGCGAACTCCGACCTGTGCACCAACACGCACAAAGTCGGCGACAAGTTCATGGCAACCGTGAATGAGTCGGTGGTCGGCTCGAACGGCGCGACGATTCCCGCGGGCGCAACGGTCACGCTGACGGTTACGAAACTCAACCGCAGTGAAAACGTGAACGATCCAATCGAAATGGAGTTCTCGGTGGACCAGGTGGCGTTCAACGGCAAGAGCTACGCGATCAACGGCAGCGTGGCGAGTCTCCCGGTGCAGCGCGTGCGCAATCAGCCGAAGAGCAAGGACGTCCAGAAGGTCTTGGGGGGCGCCGCAATCGGTGCCATCGCGGGTCAGGTACTTGGCAAGAACACCAAGTCCACCGTGATCGGCGCAGCTGCAGGCGCGGCCGCAGGGGCAGGGGCAGCGGCAGCGACGGCGAACTACGAAGGCTGCGTTCGCGCGGGCGGCAACTTTGTCGTGACGCTGAGCAATGCGGTGACGATCGCGACGTAAGCCTCAGGGCCGCACATAAAAGGGTCCGCTGTTCTAGAAACAGCGGACCCTTTTGTGTGTTAGGGAATTGATCTCAGTTCTCAGAAACCGCAGGACCTGAAAGGTTTCTGGTGGAGTGGGCTCTGCGCTGAGGTAGATGTAGAGGGAAACAGCGCCGCCGCATGACCCTGTCCTTTCCTCTACACCTACCTGCCCACGGAAACCGCTCCACCAGAAAACTCGGGGGCCCTCAGCACCGAGCCCTCAACCCTCGCACCTCAATACGCGGCCGGTCTCCCGCCGGATCTCGGATCCGCGTACCCCACCCATCCAGAACCCACGCGCAGGATTCCGTTTACCGAGCCAATGTTCCCGGCGGGCGAGAATGCCGGTCCCCGTCCAAACTCGGCGGCCCCGTACCCCAGCGTCCGCATCGAGTCGAGCATGGCGCTCGTGAACCCGTTCTGCTCGTAGCGCACGGTGTCCGGCAGCGCCTGGTGATGCAGCCGCGGCGCGTTGATGGCGTCGGGCAACGACATGCGATGGTCGAGCACATTCACGACGGTTTGGGTGACACTCGAGATGATGCGTGGCCCTCCGCGAGCGCCTACCACGAGAAGCGGTCTCCCCGTGCGGTCCAGCACGATCGTCGGCAGCATGGAACTGAGCATCCGCTTGCCCGGCTGAATGGCGTTCTGTTCGCCTTGCACCAACCCGAAGAGATTCGGCGTGCCGGGGTTGGCGGCGAAATCGTCCATCTCATCGTTCATGAAAAAGCCAACGGTCGGCAGGTACACGCCGGAGCCATAGAGATCATTGATCGTCGTCGTCGTAGCCACGACGTTACCGGCCGAGTCCACGGCGGCGTAGTGGGTGGTCTGTGTGCCCTCGCGTGTCATAGCGGTAGCGAGGCTGGCCGTGGCAGTGGCGTGTGTGCCGATACTCGCCCGCAACCTGGCAGCGTGACTCTTGCCCGCCAGGCGATCCACCGGCACACGCGTGAATGCCGGATCGCCAAGCAGTGCGTTCCGGTCGATGAACGCGCGCTGCATCGCCGCGCTCAGAAGGTGCGCGTACCGCGCACTGCCGAAGGTCGGGAGCCGGTCGAACCCCTCGAGAATGTTCAGCGTCTCGATCATCGTCACCCCGGACGACGGCGGCGGCATGGTGAGCAGCGTGTGGCCGCGGTACGTGGCGCGCAGCGGTTCGCGCCACTCCACCTTGTACTGTGCCAGATCCTGCGACGTGATGGTGCTGCCGGCCGCGCGCAGGTCGTCGGCCACATCGCGGGCGAGACCGCCGGTATAGAACGCCGCGGCTCCGCTGTCGGCGATTGCTCGCAGCGTCCGCGCCAGCGCTGGTTGACGCAACTGCGCACCGCGTGACAACGGTTGTCCGCCCGGGACAAACACGGCGCCGCCGGCGAAGCGTCCGATGAGCGACGCGTACGTGGTCAGCGAACGGGCCAGCAGGGAATCGACGACGAAGCCCTGCTCCGCGAGGGCAACGGCCGGTGCAATTACCCGCGACAGCGGAAGCGCGCCAAAACGACGATGCGTCTCCACCAGCCCCGCAACGCTTCCGGGCACCCCGGACGCCAGCGGGCCGACGACACTCGCCCGCGTCGCGCCACCGCTGTCGCCCACGAACATGCCCCGCGTGGCGGCGAGTGGCGCCACCTCACGGTAATCGATCGCGGCCACGCGGCCGTCTGCCATACGGACCACTGTGAAACCACCGCCCCCAAGATTGCCCGCTTCGGGATACACGACCGCCAGCGCGAAGCCCACGGCCACGGCGGCATCCACCGCGTTGCCGCCCGCCTTCATGATCTCCACACCCACACGGCTCGCGAGCGGGGCGTCGGAGGTCACGACGCCGTGTTTTCCAGTGACCGCGGCGGCGTGCGAGCGGTGCGGCCAATCATCGGGAATGATCGCGACCGGGGAAGGAGGCGACGTGCGACAGGCGACGAGAAGCAGCGCGACGGCGGGAAAAGTTCGCATGCGATGATTCTAGCGTCGCGGACGGATCGTGACAGCGTTTGACGTTCGACGTGGGAGGTTCGACGTACGACGTCACACCTCCAACTTCAAACATCGCACCTCAGACGAACTGGCTAAAAACCCCGGCCCTTGCTCCCCAAGCCGTACCGCAATCCCACCCGTGTGCTCGTCTGCTGCGCCGTGTTGCTCGGATCCCCAGGCAGCCGCTTGTGAATCACCATCCCGTAGTCCTGCAGCATCATGATCTGCAGCCGCTCGGACAGCGCATAGCCGAACCCGTATCCCACGGCGAAGCTGAACGCCGACACCATCTTGCCCGGGCCTAGCTTGCTTCCGGCGGTCGAGCGGAAATTCGAGAAGAGTGTCATACCCGCGTTGAGGTCGATGACCTGGTGAAACCCAGACCCGCCGCCGATATGGACGTTCCCGAAGATCTGGCTGACGTTGGCATCCGCGTCGCAGCTGCCGCACGCGTTCACGGAGCCGCCGGAGTACGTCAACGGCACGCGCGCTGTGGTTCCCACGATCCCGAAGGACGCGCCGCGTCCCATCGGCATCTCCAGTGACGCGCGGAACTGCGCCGCGCTCCCGAACTCCCAGCACGCGCTGGAATCCGGATCGCACAGCCCCTGTTGCTGCAGCCAGCCCACGCCCAACGACGTCCACGCGATCGGCTCGCTGCGTCCCAGCCTCGAGTCGATGATCTGGGCTGATGCGGACTCCGCGCCCAGAACGAGCATGCCCAACACGACAATCACGCCACGAATCACGGTTCCTCCGCCTTGCAATGGCAGTTCGGCGCCGTCTAAGTTAGCCCTCAGCGCCTGGGGAGCAGCATCCATGGTTGAACCCGGCAAACTTCCAAGAGTTTCCACGTGGCCCCAGGCAATAGATCAAAAGACTCGCGAGTCACCGAGCAGCGCAATCCGCGAACCGCGGACATCGACGTAGCGACCCCCCTCGAGATAGTGGACCTCATCGCCGCCGAGGATCTCACTGTTCCCAAGGTGGTGCATGGCCAGCGTGAAGCGATCGCGCGCGCCATAGAAGAAGCCGAAGCCACCTTCCGCCGCGGCGGCCGCCTGTTCTACGTCGGGGCCGGTACGTCCGGCAGGCTTGGCGTACTCGACGCGTCCGAGATGCCGCCCACCTATGGTACCGACCCGGAAATGGTCCAGGGCATCATCGCCGGCGGAGACGCGGCGCTCACGCGTTCGCAGGAGGGCGCCGAGGACACGATTGAGAACGCCGTGAAGGACCTGCGCGAGCGCGGCGTGCGCGCTGGTGATTTCGTCATCGGTATTGCGGCGTCGGGAACGACGCCGTACGTGCGTCGCGCGCTCGAGCACGCCCGTTCCATCGGCGCGCGCACCGGACTCGTTGCCTGCTCGCCGCCGCCGGCGGAAACCCTTGCGGTGACGGACATCCTCATTCAGCCGATCACCGGCCCCGAAGCCGTGACGGGATCCACGCGCATGAAAGCCGGCACTGCCACGAAACTGGTGCTCAACACCATCACGTCAGGCGCAATGATCCGGATGGGGAAGACATTCGGGAATCTCATGGTGGACCTCCGCGCCACGAACGTGAAGCTCGTGGATCGCAGCGAACGCATCATCATGGAGGTGTGCGAGGTGGATCGGCAGGCGGCGCGCGACCTGCTCGAGCGGGCCGGCGGCTTGGTG
>JANNJV010000490.1:0-2172 GCA_031395945.1 Gemmatimonadota bacterium
TGTCGAGCCGTCCGCCGTCTCGCGCCGGCTCGCGCTGGAGCGTGGCGGGCGCGGCGCGGGTCGTAGGGTCCTCTTAGCGGAGCGTCTGCGCCGGGAGGCGCCGAAGGCGTCAACCGGTGCAGCCAACGAGCACCGCAGGAGTGCTCGGACTGAGCGCCAGCGAAGGAGAGCACGACGAGGAGCGCAGTGTGCTCCGCGTGAGGACCCCACGCCCGCGCCGCACCACTAGAACGACGCAAAACCGCGCAGAGTCGACCGGACTCTTGCGGTGCGCGCGCATAGCGCTAAATCAGGGACAGCGCCGGACAGTCCGCCCGACGCGTGTGTCTCTCCGAGCGGGTCGGCCCGCACCTCCTATGACGTCCTCCATACCACGCGTCGCGCTTGCCGTCTGGCTAGTCGCCGCGCTCGCGGCCGGCTGTAGCTCCGGCCACACCGGCCAGAACCCGGTTCCAGCGACGGTGACGCCGCGAGACATCGAAGCCAATACCGGTGAGCCCATCGAGAAGACGCTCCAGGCAAAGGTGCCCGGCGTCCTGGTCACACGCACCGCCGACGGCGGCATTGCCCTGCAGATCCGGGGCGCGTCGTCGTTCTATGGCGGCGACGGACCGCTCTACGTCATCGACGACATACCGTTCACGCCAGGGCCCGGCGGCGCATTGACCGGCGTCAACCCGCACGACATCGAGTCGATCAAGGTGCTGAAGAACCCCGCCGACGTAGGTGTCTACGGCATGCGGGGGGCTAACGGGGTGATCGTCATCAAGACGAGAAAGCCCGGGAAGACCAGCGGCTGAGCGAGAAGCCAGCGCCGATCGAGCACGGCGAGCCGAACCCGCGCCTCCAGCGCCGGTTCGGGCTCCTGCCCGCGACGGCGCTCAACATGACCAACATGCTGGGCGCGGGACCGTTCATCACGATCCCGTTGCTCATGTCGGCGCTGGGCGGGCCGCAGGCCATGTTGGGGTGGATCGTCGCCCTCGTGATCGTGCTCTGCGACGCGATGGTGTGGAGCGAGTTGGGCGCGGCCATGCCCGGGTCCGGCGGATCGTTCCAGTACCTGCGCGAGGCGTTCGGCCGCGAGCGGTTCGGCCGTCTGATGGCGTTCCTGTTCGTATGGCAGTTCGTGCTCAGCGGGCCGCTGGAGATCGCCTCCGGCTACATCGGCTTCGCCAACTACGCCGGCTACCTCTGGCAAGGACTGTCCCGCGCCGACACGATCGCGATCGTGACCGCGATCGGACTGGTGAACGTCGCGCTGCTGTACCGGCGCATCCATTCCATCGCCACCATCACGGTGTCGCTCTGGATTGGCACGCTGATCACCGTGCTCGCGGTCATCATCACCGGCGCGTGGAACTTCAACCCGCGCATCGCCTTCGACTTCCCGCCGGGCGCGTTCAACTTCTCGCTGGGGTTCTTCATGGGCCTGGGCGCGGCCTCGCGCATCGGCATCTACGACTATCTCGGCTATTACGACGTCTGTTACATCGGCGACGAAGTGAAGAACCCGGGCCGCGTCATCCCGCGCTCGATCATCATCAGCACCGCCGCCGTCGCAGTCATCTACATCGGGATAAACCTGTCGATCATCGGCACGGTGTCATGGCGGGAGTTCGTGCCCGCGGCCGCGCACCCGGAGTCGAATTTCATCGTGTCGACGTTCATGGAGCGGATCTACGGCTCGCGCGTCGCGTCGATCTTCACGCTGTTGGTGCTCTGGACCGCGTTCGGCTCGGTGTTCGCGTTGCTGCTGGGGTACTCACGCATCCCGTTCGCCGCCGCGGAGAGTGGCTACTTCTTCAAGGCGTTCGGTCGCTTACATCCGACAAAGCACTTCCCCTACGTCTCGCTGATCGTCCTGGGGGCGATCTCCATCTTCGCGGGCTTCCTGTCGCTGGGCACCGTGATCGACGCGCTCATCGTCACGCGCATCCTGGTGCAGTTCATGGGACAGATTCTTGGACTGATGCTGCTGCGCCGGAGAGCACCGGACATGCCGCGCCCATTTCGCATGTGGCTCTATCCCGTACCAGCGGTCGTGGCGCTGCTGGGCTGGATCTTCGTCTTCGCAACCACTGACCCGCGCGTCATCCTGTTCGGCGTGGGCGTGCTGGGCCTGGGCTGTCTGGCATTCCTCGTCTGGTCCCAGAGGACCAATCGTTGGCC
>JANNJV010000503.1:0-3809 GCA_031395945.1 Gemmatimonadota bacterium
CTCGGCGCGTACAACGGCTTTCCGAGAAGGGATGTCAGGACAGGAGGCACCGGTCGCCTCTGCGACACGGCTGCGCCCGACGTCGCACCCGTGGTACAAGCGCCGGTCAATGCCAGGACGCTGAGACATGCTGCCGGGCGCGCGGACAGGAATGAGCGAAAGCGCATGCGCAAAGGTGAATCAGATTTCCCGGCGAAGGAAGAGCAGCGCGATACCTTCGCGGTAGAAATCCGGGATTCGTCCCTCCTGTTTGAACCCGTTTGCGCGCAGCAGCGACAGCGACCGACCCAGCACGGCATCGGCAGGCAGTTCTGCCACCAGGAACCGTCCGCCCTCAGCGCGCACCGTCTCGACGACGCCGTTGACCATTGCAGTCCCCACCTCGCGCAGTTCAACCTGAGGTGCGATCAGAATGGCATTCATGTGCCAGGCCGCGCGGGTTCCGGCGACCGGGCCGAACAGCGCCAGAGCGGCTGCCGTGCCGTCGCGTTCAATGAGCAGGGCGCGTGATTCCGGATCGCCCGTTTCGGCGGCCGCTAGAAGCTCGATGACACGATCGACGTAGGGGGTAACGCCCAGGGCTCCGAGTATCAGCGCTCGCACGGGCTCGGAATCACCTGGGGTCAGCGATCGTGGGGACGCCTGGAAGTAGCCAGTCAACGGCGACCGCTCAGATGTGCAGCGCGCGCCCGAGCGTGGCGAGTGCCGCCTCTTTCGTGATTTCCGAGAGTGTGGGATGCGCATGCACGGTCATGCCGATGTCGTCGGCGGACGCCCGATACTCGAATGCCAGGACGATCTCTGCGATCAGCTCCGACACATTCGCGCCTATCATGTGGCATCCCAACAGTTCATCCGTGCGCGCATCAGCGATGAATTTCACGAAGCCAGCGCTCTCGCCCATGGAGCGCGCACGTCCATTCGCCGAGAACGGGAACTTGCCCGCGCGGTACTTGCGCCCACTCTCCTTCACCTGCCGCTCGCTCAAGCCAACGCTCGCGATCTCGGGCCAGGTGTAGACCACAGAAGGGATCGACTTGTAGTGCATGTGCGCCGGCTTGCCCGCGATGACCTCCGCGGCGATGATACCCTCCTCTTCGGCCTTGTGAGCTAGCATCGGTCCCGGGACGCAGTCGCCGATGGCAAAAACGTTCGGCAGGTTGGTTCGCAGCTGATCGTCGACGACGATTTCACCGCGGTTAGAGAGCGTGAGGCCGAGCGCTGCGGCATCGATGCCGGTGAGCGAAGCGCGGCGGCCAACAGAGACCAGGACGTAGTCCCCGATCATGCTTTCCCGCGCGCCGTCCTTCTCGACCTCAATGGTCGCGCCATCCGAAGCGCCCTTGCCGCTGACGACCTTTGTGCCGGTTCTGATCTCCAGCCCCTGCTTCCGGAAGATCCTGTCCGCTTCCTTGATGATGTCGTCGTCCATTCCCGGAAGAATGGTGGGCATCAACTCGACCACCGTCACCTTGGCGCCGAGGCGACGCCACACCGACCCCAGTTCGAGTCCGATGACGCCGCCGCCGATGACGATCAGGTGCTTGGGCACTTCCGGAATCGTCAGGGCGCCGACGTTCGAGAGCACACGCGCCTCGTCAAACTTCAGGAACGGGAGCTCGAACGGCACGGATCCTGTCGCAATGATGACGTGTTTCGCCGAGTACTGCGCAGAGCCGCCGTCGTTGCCCGCCACGGTGACGACGTTCCCTTTCTTGAGCGAACCGCGGCCCCGCGCCCACGTAATCTTGTTTTTCTTGAACAGGAACTCGATGCCGCGCGTGTTCTGGCCCACGACGTCGTCTTTTCGCTTCTGCATGACGCCAAGGTCCAGCGCGACACCGCTCAAACCGATGCCGTGGTCCTTGGCGTGACTGCGGGCGAACTCGAAGTGCTCCGAGCTGGTGAGCAGCGCCTTCGAGGGAATGCAACCGACGTTGACGCAGGTGCCACCGAGGGTCTTGTCCATCTCGACGCACACCACGCTCATTCCCAGTTGGGCAGCGCGGATAGCGGCGACATATCCGCCGGGCCCGCCCCCGATCACGACGACGTCCGTGGGCTGCGGTGCGGCGGTGGCTGGCGCAGTCACTTCAGTCGATCGCCAACAGGGCCGGATCCTCCATCAGCTGCTTGATCCGGACCAGGAACAACACGGCCTGCTGGCCGTCGATGATGCGATGATCGTAGGACAGCGCGATGTACATCATCGGCCGAATCTCGACCTTTCCGTCCACGGCGATCGGCCGGTCCTGGATCTTGTGCAGTCCGAGGATGCCGACTTGGGGGAAATTGATGATCGGCGTCGACACCAACGATCCGAACACACCGCCGTTGGTGATGGTGAACGTGCCGCCGGACAGGTCGTCCATCGTCAGTTTGCCCTCGCGCGCCCGTGTGGCCACGTCAACGATCGCGCGCGCGATGTCGAGCATCCCTTTCCGATCGGCGTCCTTCAGATTCGGAACGACCAGTCCAGCGTCGGATGCGACGGCAATCCCCATGTTCACGTAATGCCGATAGACGATGGAATCGGCGTCCACTTGGGCGTTTACCACCGGGAACTGCTTCAACGCCATGCATGCCGCCCTGACAAAGAACGGCATGAATGACAACCGGACGCCGTGCTCCTTTTCGATCCGTTCCTTCACGCGCGAGCGGACGGCTTCCACGCCGCTCATGTCGATTTCGTTGAAGGTGGTGAGATGCGCGGTGGCATGCTGTGATTCGAGGAGATGCTCGGCGATGCGTTTGCGCCGCGTCGTCATCTTCTCGCGTGTTTCACGCTCGCCGCTGGCCGCCGGGCGTGACGCCGCGGGCGGCAGCGCGGAGGGTCTGGCGCCGGCCGGTTTGGCGTCGACGACGTCCGCCTTGCTGATGACGCCACCACGGCCAGTGCCTTGAAGGGCGGCGAGATCTGCGCCGGATTCGGCGGCCACGCGCTGCGCTGCCGGCGAGGCGCGCGGCCCTTCCTGGTTTGCCGGCGCTCGGGGCGCCAGTGCCGGGGACGCCGCAGCGGGCGCGGGTGCCGATGGCGCCGCCACTGCAGCGGCCTTCGGCGCCGCGGCAGGCGTGGCAGGCGTGGCAGGTGTGGCAGGTGTGGCAGCTGAGCTGTCGGCCTTCTCGTCAATTTCCGCCAGGAGTTGATCGAGCTTCACGACATCGCCTTCCTTGGCGAACTGCTTTGTGAGCTTGCCTCCGGTAATCGACGGCACTTCTACGGTAATCTTGTCCGTCTCCAACTCCACGAGTGTGTCGCCCGGAGCCACGGAATCGCCTGCATTCTTCAGCCATCGCGAGACCGTAGCTTCGACGATGGACTCGCCAAGGGGCGGGACTTTGATGGATGTCATGACTGACGCAAATATACATTCACCTTCGTGCGTGCATTGACCATCTCGGCCCACGGCGGCCTCGAGCAACTGCAGGTGCGTGACGATCTTCCGATGCCCGAATTGCGTTCATCCTCCGATGTACGCATCCGGGTGCGCGCGGTCGCGCTCAATCACCTTGACCTGTTCGTCCTGTGCGGCTTGCCCGGCAGCACGCTGGTTCCGCCCTGGGTCGTGGCGGCAGATGCGTGCGGCGTCGTCGAATCAATTGGATCGCTGGTCACCAACGTCGTGCCCGGCGATCTAGTGGTGATCAATCCTGGGATCAGCGACCGGACCTGCGCCTACTGCCAGGCTGGGGAGCATTCGCTGTGCGTCAAATACAAACTCCTGGGCGAACACCTGCCGGGGACCGCCGCGGAATTCATCGTTGTGCCGGCTACCAACGTCCGCGCGATTCCCGCCTCGACGGATCCG
>JANNJV010000515.1:0-12413 GCA_031395945.1 Gemmatimonadota bacterium
CGCTGGCGAAATCCGCGGAAACGCGCACCGCGCTTGAAACGACGCTTGGAACACTGGCGGGGGCGGTCGCGCGTGAGGCCGGGTTGTTCGCCCCGTTCATTCCCGCGAAGGCGCAGGAGATGTGGGACTCCCTCGGTGCACCTGGCCGCATCGAGGATCAGCGTTTTGACGCGCTGATGAGCCTCGATGCGACCGGCTGGCGGGTGCGCAAAGGCGACCCGCTCTTTCCCAAGCCGCCCCGCGCTACGGCGCCTTAGTCGGCGCGGGCGAGAAATCCACCTTCGGCGCCTCGGTCGATCCCGGCGCCGCGGTGAAATACTTCCGCTGCTTCGCGCCGGTCACCTTGGCGGTGATCACCGCGGGAAACTTGCGGATGTACGCGTTGTACTCGTTCACAGCGGCATTGTAGTCGTTGCGCGACACCGCTACGCGGTTCTCCGTGCCGGTCAGCTCATCCTGCAGACGGAGAAAGTTCTGATCTGCCTTGAGCGTCGGATACGCCTCGACCACGGCGAACAGACGGCCGATGGCGCCAGTCAATTGTGCATTGGCGGTGGCCATCTGCTCGGAATCTCCCGACCTGACCGCGCCGACGAGACCGGCACGCGCATTGGCGACGTTCGTGAACACCTGCTCCTCGTGGCGGGCGTATCCCTTCACGGTTTCCACCAGGTTGCCAATCAGGTCGGCGCGGCGCTGGAGCTGGACCTCGATCTGCCCCTGATACGACTGCGCGCGCTCGTCCAGCTCTTGGATTCTGTTGTAGCCGCACCCCGAAGTGAGCAGGGCGAGCGACACCACGACCCAGCGACGAAACATGTCTGATCTCCTTTCCATCGAACGGTGAAACTGCGAATACACTACGGCGGTATGCGCGGCCGGATTCACGGCTTTCGCGCGGAGAACTGGTCCAAGTAGCGGACCACCTGCTGCATGCCGGCCAGGTAGCCGGAAAGCACAGCGGCCACGTCCTGTGTTCGGATAGGCGTTTGGCCGCGCTTGTGCCAGACGACGCCGGCGAACGGCGCCGCGTCCAGCTCAGCGATCGCTGCCACCTTCTGGACCAACTCGACGTTGTCGGTGGGCGGCACTTCGCCGCGCAGTCGCAGCAGCGCGCGGAAAATGACCAGGACGGTGCTGGAGCTGTTTTCCAGCAGCGCCAGCTGCGCCTTGCCGTCGTTCCCCGTCGCCAGCGCGCCTCGACGCAACTGGAGCAGCGTTCCCATCGCTTCGTGCTCCAGCTGCAAGCGCAGGTGCGCGGGATCCACCCGGACTTCCGTACGGAAATCACCGAACAGCACGCGGTGTCGCTCGAGGAGATCGGCGTATTCCATGGGAAAGATGTCCGCCGATCCATGCCACTCATTCATGGTCAACGTCAGGGGAGCCGGGTTGCCGTCGTCGGCCCATGCCTTCGCCGCCGCTGACGCGCCCTGCAATCGGCTGGCGTCGAGTGAGTCCACGAGCACCAGGACATTGTAATCCGACTTGGGGAGGTGCTCACCCGCTGCTGCGGACCCATACAAGACCACCGCGTGCAGCCCCTGGCCAAACGCCGTTTTCAGCTGCGATACCAGATCCTCGAGAGTCATGCGCGCCATTACCAACTCCGTCCAGAGCCGCCGCCGCCAAAACCACCGCCGCCACCGAAACCACCAAAACCACCAAAGCCGCCGCCGCCACCGAATCCGCCACCACCAAAACCGCCGCGACCGCCTCCAAATCCTCCGCCAGGAAACGGCAGGAAGATGGGAATACACCCGCCGCAGCCGCGTCGCCGACGCCCGCCGCCGAGCATCGAGAGCACGAGAAAGATCAGGATGATGATGAGGATCGGCGGAAACCCGCCCTCGCCTCCGGTCCCGCGTGAGACGGGTTGCGGGAGGTTTGCGCGCAGCGCGGTATCGAGCTGAAAGCCGAATTCGCCGGCGTAGCGTTGCGCGACCCGAAACGTCATCAGCTCGATTCCGCCGCTGTAATCAACCTGACGGAACGACGGAAGCGCCTCGTCCTGAATCACTCCGGTGGTGGCGTCAGTGAGAAAGCCTTCGCTGCCCAGCCCTGTCTCGATGCGCGTGTAACCGCGACCATCGGCGCTGGTCTCCTTGGGCACCACCAGAATGATCACGCCTGCGTTCCGGGCGCGGTCGCCAGGCCCTCCGGACGCACCCACTTTCCACTGCCGGCCAATCTCGCGTGCAACGTCCGACGGGTCGCGGCCTTGCGCGTCCGGCAACGTCACGACGACAATCTCACCACCAGACTTGGCGCGCACGTCCTGCACGATGCGCTCGATGCGTGCCTCGGCGTCGGCCGAGATCACATTCGCGAAGTCGTTGACGTAGCCGACGGGCTTCGGAAGCTGGATCTGCCGGGGTTGTATCATTCCCAGGAGAACCAGAAACGCAGTTAGCGTGATCGCGGACATGACCCGATACTAACCCGGAAGGCGATCAATCTGTAGCGCGCTGCGCTGGAATGCAGGGGCCCGACGAGATGTGTTGTTGATCAGCTCTGGAGTCACTGCGTCGCTAGTCGCGATGGCCGAGCCGAACATCTGGACGGTCGGTGAGCGCATTGATCAGTCGCGTGGCGAACTCCTCCAGTTGAGCCGCAAGCTTCTGGGCTTCGCCTACCAGATACGTGTGGCCGGCCAGGAATGGAATCGCCGTCAAAAGGCCCACGCCCAGGGGACGGAGCGCGTAAGCGAGGCCCGCCTGCAGCGGCGCCGCACGCATGAGCGTCTCGTGCAGGTTCGCGATTGCCCCGAGGAACCCGAGCAGCACCGCCACGCGTGCGAGCGTTGGGAGCCACGGTAACCGGCGCGTCAGTGCCGGGCTCACGGAAAGCGTCGCCGCCTGCGCCAGGTTCATCAGATCCGCCTCGTTGCTGCCGCGGCTGCGCAGAATCACCAGTCCAAGATCAGGCAAAGCGGATTGGTGCTCGGCACACAGCTTCAACGCCTCGTCAACCTTGCCAGCCCGAGCGAGTGTGATGACGCGCTCCATGAACGGGCGTGCGTGGATCTTCGATCGTACCACGATGTTGACGATCCGCTCGACCAGCAGCAGGAGGCCGCCGATGCCCACGACGAGCAGCGGCACGATGAACGGGCCGCCACTTTGGTACCATTCCAGGATCGGTTGCATTGCCGCCGTCTCTAGCGCAGAAGCTGTGCCTGCTTGGTGGCGCTGGCGCCGTGCCGGTCCGTATGTTTGGGCGATGAAACCACTCGTTTTTGCGGTGCTCGTCCTCCTGGGATGCCGTCCGTCGGATGGCGGGTCCCGCAGCGCTCCGAGTTCGACCAGTGGGGGAGCGCCCGCGTCCGCTACGGCCAGCACCACGCCCGCGGTCCAGGGACCGGACTCCGCGCGTAACGACTCCCTGCTGATGCTGGCGGACGCGGGCCGCATCCAGGGGGCGACCAGCGCGCCCGTCTGGCTGGTGGAAGTCAGCGACTTCCAGTGTCCCTACTGCAAGAACTGGCATGACGACGTCTACCCCACGATCAAACGCGACTATATCGATCGCGGGATTGTCCGCATGGCCTACGTCCATCTGCCGCTCAACATCCATCCGCATGCTGAGGCCGCGGCCGAGGCGTCGCTCTGCGCGGCTGCGCAGAATCGTTTCTGGCCGCTGCACGACAAGCTCTTCGCGACCCAACGGCTTTGGGCACCGATGCCCAACGCCAGCGCCATGTTCGATTCGCTCGCGATTTCCTCCGGAGTGAATGCCGCCCAGTGGCGCGGCTGCATGCGTAGCCAGATCATGCGGCGAATCATCGTTGGTGACCGGACGAGAGCCGCCTCGAGCGGAGTACGCAGCACGCCATCGTTTTTCGTGGGTGACGAGGCCATCGCGGGCCTTGCACCCCTGGACGCCTACCGGCAGGCCATCGAGCGCGCTCGCGCCAAGTCGGCGGGTCGCACCGGACAATAGTGCGGTTCCTGCTGCGGGCGCTGTACGCCGCTGTCGCAAATCTGGCGGGCGTCGCGTCCGCGGTAATTCCGCCAAGCGACGCAAAGGCGGCGATCGCGTTCCGCGCCCGCAACGGCATCCGACGGCGCTACGAACGTTGGGGGGCAGCACATCGCGAGCCGGCCCGGCCACTTCTCTGGACGCACGCGCCATCGGTGGGTGAGGGGCTCATGGCGCGTCCGGTATTGTCATTGTTCCGGTCGCGGCGGCCCGACCTTCAATTGGCCTACACGTTTTTCTCACCGAGCGCGGAGGAGTTCTCGCGCACGCTGGACGTGGATTTTCGTGACTACCTGCCGTTTGACAGTGCGGGAGACATGGCGGCGGCGCTGGATGCACTAGCACCCAAGGCACTGGTATTCAGCAAGCTGGATGTCTGGCCCGAACTTGTCCGCCAGGCGAAGGCGCGCGGCGTTCGCCTGGGCCTGATCAGCGCCGCACTTGGCCCACAGTCGCGGCGTCGCAGTCGCGTGGGTGGGCTGCTGTTGCGAGACGCGTACGCCTCGCTCGATGCCGTCGGCGCAGTGGACGAGGACACGTCGGTGCGTCTCATGGAGCTTGGCGTGCGTCCTGACGTCGTGCACGTGACCGGCGACACGAGGTACGATCAAGTGTGGCAGCGCGCCGCTGACGCGGATCGGACTTCCGGACTTCTCGCGCGCCTGGCCTCTGAGCGCCCGACGCTTGTCGCTGGGTCCACGTGGCCACCTGACGAAGGTGCGCTCACGGAGGCCATCGTTCGCGCGCGCGAACGCGTTTCCGGCCTTCGCGTAATTCTCGCGCCGCATGAGCTGTCGCCTGCCCACCTGGACCCGCTGGTGCGCTGGGCAACCCAGCACTCGCTGACCCTGGCGCGTGTGGATGACCACGGCGCCGCTGACGCGGATGTGATTCTCGTGGACCGATATGGCGTCCTCGGTGACCTCTATGCCGTCGGCGACGTTGGCTTCGTGGGCGGTGGCTTTCATGACGCCGGACTGCACTCCGTCCTCGAGCCGGCCGCGTTCGGCGTACCCGTGTTATTCGGTCCGCGGCACCATCGCAGTCGGGACGCGCTGGAGCTGCTGAAAGTCGGCGGCGCGCAAGCCGTCAACAGCGCCCTCGACATCGAGGACGCATTGGTCGAGTGGTTTCAGAACGCCACTCTTCGCCGCGCTGCCGGCGGTCATGCCCGCGCCGCCATCGATCGCGGCCGCGGCGCCGCCGAGCGCTCGTTCAAACTGGTAGAGCGGCTGCTGGCCTGAGATCAGGCGGTCTTGATCGCCGGCTGGGCGTGTCGCGAAGGAACGGCCAGCCCGGCACCAGGCTTGTGCAGGAAGAAGCCCTGGACCAGCGGCACATGAAGGTTGCGCACCGTCATGAACTCCTCCGCGCGTTCCACTCCTTCCGCGATCACCATCGCACCGTGATCGTTGGCGAACTTGACCATCGTCTCCACCAGGTTCTGCTTGATGAAATTCGTGTCGATACCCGTGATGAGAGAGATGTCCAGCTTGATAAAGTCGGGTTCGAGATTGGCGATCGACCCCAGGCCCGCGTAGCCGCTGCCCGCATCGTCCACCGCAAAGCGGTAACCCATCTCGCGTAGCACGCGAAGCCGCTCCCGGAACTTGGGATAGTCCTTGATTGCCGTCCGCTCGGTGATCTCGAGGACGACGCGCTCGGGGTGGAGCACCTCCTGCTCACCAAACAGCGGATCGGTGAAGTCGTGCGGGTCCACGTTGATGAACAGCAACTCGCCGGGATTCAGGCGGCTTTCAAGGCCCTCGAGGGCGCGGGCCCGGCACAGGCGACTGAGCTCCCAAATGAGATCGGCCTCTTCCGCGACCTCGAACATGACCTCAGGGCTCCGCAGGCTACGCATTACGCCGCGCGCCAGTGCTTCGTAGCCGAAGATTTCTTCGGTGTCGGCATACACGATCGGATGATAATCCACGTACACGCCGCGCTCTCGCAGGCTGCTTCGCAGGTCCGCCACCTTCCTGGCTCGCTCGCGTTGCTCGATGCTGCGTGACGCGTTGGCCGCCTCGCGGATCCCGCGATAGATCATCCGTTCAAGGCGGATCTTGGGATTGTAGTACACATGGGCTCTGCCCACATAGATGTCGAACAGCGCCGCGATGTCCTCACCATGCAGCGCCTCGATGCGCGACTGCACGTTGCGCTGGAGCCGTGCCACCATCTCGGTGATCTCGCCTTCGGTCGCCGCGGCGACCCCAGCCGCCGGGACATGGAAGAAAATGAAATCGTCGTCGTTGGTGAAGCTCACCATCAATCGGGACGGATTCGGCGACGTGTCATCCAGGAACTCCCGCACGGCAAGCGCCGTGGTCTCGAGCACCGCATCCAACTTCTCCCAGCCGTAGATCTCCTCGATTTTCGAGTAGCGGACGAAGTTGAAGTACAACACGACAATCTCGCCGCGCTCCTTGAAGCGCTGACGCGATCGTTCGATCATCACCGGCAGCGTGGGCAAGCCCGTGAGCGAGTCGTGCAGCATCCGCTCGTACTCCACCCGCTCTACCCGATCGCCGATCCCCGCGATCGACGCGGTTCCACGCGCCTGCGCCGCATGCACACGCGCGGCAATCTCGTCCGGCGACGCCCCGCGCAACACCCACTCCTCGGCACGCAGCTCCACGGCGCGCCGGCGCGACGTTTCGTCGTCACACTCCACGACCACCGGAATGGCACTGGCGTGCGCCCGCTCCACTACGTCGCGCAGCAACGTCGGATCGCTCGTGGTGACATACACGGCTCGAACGCCCGCTCCTGAACCGAGCGCCTCGACGAGTTCTGCCGATGCGCGGCGGTCCAGACGCCAGCCTTCCAGACGCTCGACGGCCGCGGCGATCGCCTGGTCGGTGGAATCAGAGAGTAGTACGGAGCCGTTCTGCACGCGGTTGTTGACGTCCTCAGGACGCGAGTGCCGTCCGCTGCACCGCGAGATTCCGCTGCACCGTGGCAGCTAGTGTCGCGAGATCGAACGGCTTCTCGACGTAGTCGTCGGCACCGGTCTGCAGGGCTTCGCGTTTGTCATCCATCTCGTTGAGCGCGGTGACCATGATGATGCGCACCGTCTTTCCCAGCTCCGGATGCTGCTTCATGACGCGGCACACTTCCCACCCGTCGCGTCCCGGCATCATCACGTCGAGGAGGACGACCGCCGGTTTTACGGTCTCGAACAGCGCCAGTGCTTCTTCGCCATTGTGGGCCACGGTAATCGGATAGCCGCGCGTCTCGAGGTAGTGCTGGATGATCTGCGCGTTGTCGTGATTGTCGTCCACGACCAGGATCGCCGGGAGCTTCTGCTTCTTCGACACGTTTACTTCCTCCGAGGGACCCAGGAAACTGCACCGCCAAACAGGGCCGAACTTTTTGAACCCCCAGTCGCCGAGCCCAGCTCCGCGCCGATGGTCGCTCCGATCGAAGACGTCACAGAAACATCGATGCCGAGCGAGGCGCCCAGCTTGCCAGTCGAGGTGGACGTGTCTGAGGTCAATCGGGTCCAACGATACAGAGGCGACACATACGCCGCGATGCCACGCGTGGCCCCCAGTCCGCGTCGATAGGCGGCTGTGATACCAGCGGGTACGACCAGCATGGCGGGGTTTGTCGTTACCGCGCCGCTCCGTGTGCGGGGCGCTCCCCCAATCCCGGCAAACGCTGCTGCGGCCAGCGCGCCCCCAGCGCTCGTCCACACGTTCGCCGAGGCGCGGGCACCGTATGCCCCCCTCGTGGCGTCAGTGCTGTGCTGAGCGCCTGCAGCTGCGCTAACCTGAAGTCGTCCCCCGCCCATCCCGTATGCCGCTGCCAACCCGTAGAAGCTCTGCCCGCTTCCCCCGCCAAAGTTCGCCGCCAAGCCAAGACCGGGGTTGGAAAAGGCATTCTGGAGCACGGGTGCGCCTGGCACCTGTGCGGCGATTGCAGTAGAACCGAGGATGACTGCCAAAGAGATGGCAGCTAAAGTGTTGTTGCGTATAGACATAGCCAGACCCTGAGGCGTCTGTGGAATTCCTTGCGTTTGATCAGTGCAAGGGACGTGCGCCGTTTCAGCTTTTTCATAGCGGACCTATCGTCCCAGCAATATCTTCGTGACAGGTTCCCCGCCGCGGAAGAAGGAAGGATGTTGGACCGTCCGGCTGCACTGCGCCTTGGCATTTGCTGGCTGCTGGCCTTCCTGGCCTTCGGGGCCGACGACGCCCGCGCCCAACAGGGCGCACTTAGAGGCGTTGTCACCGACTCCTCCGGCACTCCAATTCGCGACGCCGACGTGGGACTCGTTGGTCTGAAACGGCTTGCGAGAACCGATGACGAGGGGCGGTTCGCGTTCACGAAGCTGCACCCGGGCACAGTCGATCTTTCCGTGCGCCGACTCGGTTTTCATGCACGAATCGAACGATTCGTCGTCACCCCGCTTGGCGTGGATTCGGTGCGGGTAGCTCTCATGGCGCAACCGGAGGTGCTCGAAGCCATCGAGGTCTCGGAGAGCGAGCGACGCAAGCGCGGATGGATCGAGGACTTCTATCGTCGCAGGATCAATGGCATTGGAACGTTCGTCACTCGTGACGAGATTGTGGCCCGCAATTCGTTTGCACCGAGCGACATGCTGCGTTCGACACCAGGCGTGCGTTTCGTTCGAGTTCCCAGTGGAAAAGGCGTGCGCTTTACCTACGCCCGAGTCATGGACATCCGTCGCGATTGTCCGCCACTGATTTGGGTGGACGGCCAGCGTGCGCCCGGCATGGAGATCGACGACTTGCCTTTGACCGATATCGAGGGCATCGAGGTATATACGGGCCCGTCCACGACCCCGACGCAGTTCTCGCAAAGCCTGTCGTCGAGATTGACTTGCGGCACAATCGCCATCTGGACCCGACCGCCCCCTCACTGAGCCGAGGAATGGAAGGAAGTCAGCGCCGCCGACATGACAGTCCGGCACCGCGCGACTCGAGTGGCTGCTGGCGCGACAGAAGGTTCCTGTGGATGGTCGCCGTCGGCGTGGCGGTTCTGTCCGTGATCCCATTTCTCCCCGCGCTGCAAGCCGACTTCGTTGCCTGGGATGACGACAAGATCATCCTCGAAAATACGCAGTATCGCGGGCTCGGATTGACGCAGCTCCGCTGGATGTGGTCGACGTTTCATATGGGTCACTACATGCCGCTCTCTTGGATGACCCTGGGACTCGACTACTCGGTGTGGGGGATGAACCCTGTCGGCTATCACCTGAGTAACCTGTTGCTGCACGCGGGGAATTCCGTTCTGGTGTTTTTCGTTGCGCGTCGCCTGCTGCGGCTCACCGACGCGTTCGCGGGTAAGCCTGATACGCGGTTGCTGCCGCTGACAGCCGCGTTGGCCGCTCTGCTCTTCGCCATCCACCCGTTACGAGTCGAATCTGTCGCATGGGTCACGGAGCGGCGAGACGTACTGTCACTTTTCTTTTACCTTGCGAGCCTGCTGTCATACTTACGCGCGGCGGAGGTGAACGGGTCTGGCCGGCGCGGCTATTGGGGAGCATTGGCGCTGTTTGTATGTGCCCTGCTGTCCAAGGGCAGCGCGGTGTCGCTGCCAGTGGTTATGCTGATCGTCAACGTTTACCCGCTGCGGCGTGTCGGGGGCGTCAGTGGCTGGTGGAACGATCGCGCTCGTCAGGTCTTCCGCGAGCTGGTTCCATTCGCGCTGTTCTCGGCGGCAGCATCGATTCTCTCTCTCGTCGCATTGACGCCGCCGGAGCAGTTGCATCTGGCGGGAAAGGTGGCCGTGTCGGCATTCAGCCTGGCATTCTACCTCTGGAAGACGCTGGCGCCCTTCCATTTGTCGCCGTTGTACGCTCTGCCCGAAGAAATCCGTGCACTGCAGGGCGAGTACCTCGTTGGCTATGCCGTCGCCATCGCACTGATGATTGTCCTCTGGACGCAACGCCGTCGCAGCCCTGGCGTGACTGCCGCTCTGCTCGTGTTTCTCGCGATAATACTCCCCTTTCTCGGCGTCGTGCAAAACGGGCCGCAGATTGCGGCGGACCGCTACACGTACCATGCGGCGCCGGCGCTGGCGATCCTGATCGCGGCCGGTCTTGCCGGGCTCCGGCACCCATCATTCTACGCCCGCGGCGCCATTGCTTCGATCGTGCTGTTCGGCCTCGCGGTGGTGACCTGGCGTCAGACCCGGGTGTGGCGCGACTCGGAGACGCTGTGGCGACACGTCGTGCGATTGCAGCCGCAGTCGTCGCTGGCGCACAACAATCTCGGAAACGTGTTCGTGCAACGGCAGCGGATCTCCGACGCGGTCGAGCAATACCGGCAAGCCGTCGCGATTACACCCGACTTCTCCGAGGCGCACAACAATCTTGGCGTGGCGCTCGCGATGGAAGGACAGCTCGCTGAAGCCATCGTCCACTACCGTCAAGCGGTCTCGTCGAAGCCGGGTTACGACGATGCGCACAGCAATTGGGGGATCGCGCTGGCCGGGCAGGGCCAAGTGGACCTGGCGATCGAGCAATACCGAAATGCGCTCGACGCCAATCCGAAGAATTCGGGTGCGCACACAAACTGGGGTAATGCACTCGCGCGGCTGGGCCACCACACCGAAGCCATCGCGCACTACCAACAGGCCGTTGCGATTCAACCCACCAGCTCGGCCCACTACAACTGGGGCATAGCGCTCGCACAACAGGACAGCCTTGTCACAGCTATCGAACATTTCAAAGCAGCCCTGGAGATCAACCCTGCCTACGGCGACGCGTCGTCGGCCCTGCGGCAGGCCACGCAGTTGCTGGAGCATCGCCGCGGGCCGAGACCGGCGATAACGCCTTAAGGCTCCACCACCTCGACCGTGCTGCCGGCACGCAGTGGACCTTGAACCGTTTGGCGAGCACCCGACGGCCAGCGCACCTCGAGCGACGACCCTTCCTTCAGGTGCGCGAGCCCGAAGTACAGCGGCAGGGCACTCTGCGAGAGATAGCCGGATTTTCCGTCGTTCACTTTGAGGACGCGCCGTCCATCGGGTAGCACCAGGGTCACTTCGGCGCCGATGCCTTGGCGGTTCGATTTCGTGCCCCGAAGGCGGACCTTGATGAAGTTGATGCGGCGGCGGGTGATCAGGTTGCTCACGAACACTTGCGGTGCGGCGTTGAACTCGTTGGTCACGATATCGAGATCGCCGTCGTTGTCGAGATCGAAGATCACCGCCGCGCGGGTGCCGCGGGCGGCCATCATCGTCAGGCGTCCGTTTGGATCGCCACGGCAGCCCTGTGCCGCCGCGTTTGGTTCGCGACACTTACCGCAGGACAGGTGGCCACGATCGGCACCGGAGCAGTCGAGTGTGTACCACTCCTGCTCCGTTTCGCCCCGCAATCGCGGCTCGACCCCGAGGGAAAACTCGTTCGGCATGAAACCCTTGCCCAGCTGATTCATCAAGACCGAGTTGATGCCATACCGGTAAGGGAAGTTCATGCTGCTCGCCATGAAGATGTCGTCCCAGCCGTCGGCGTTGAGATCATCCACGCTGGGCCCCCACGGCCAGTAGGTCTCGACACCAACGGCGTCGGAGACTTCCTTGAAGGGCGATCGACCGCGGGCGACCGCATCGCCCTTCGCGAACAGGGCATTGCCGAAAATGAACTGCGCTGGCCGGCCCACAATCATGCCGGGTTTCGCCTCCCAGAAATCCGACTTGCGAGCCTCAGCGATCCAATCACCGGGCGGGAGATTGACGAACATGTCCGAGTGCATGTCCGTCACGAGCAGATCGAGATGGCCGTTGCCGTCGAAGTCGAACGCTTTGACTCCCATCGCGCCCCATGGCGTTCGCGGAAAGAATTCTGCTGTCCCGTCGCGGAATCGCTTTCCAGCCTCGTTGAGCCACAGGCGATTCTTGCCCTGCATGTTGAGGACGTACAGGTCGAGGAAGCCATCGTCGTTCGCATCGATGGCGGTCGCGTCTCCGGTCCAGCTCGAGTCAACCAGTCCGACGCCGCGTGTGACGTCTTCGAATCGGTTCTCGCCGAGGTTGCGATAGAGGATGCTCGTCTCGGATCGATCAGGGTGCAGATGCCCCTCGAAGGCATCGGTCAACGCGACGTAATAGTCCCCGCGACCTTTCTGCTCGGTCGTGTACCCGCCGACATTGCTCACGAACAAGTCGAGGCGGCCATCGCGGTCATAGTCAAAGAACGTCGCACCCGACGAATGCCCGACGTAGGCGACTCCTGCCGCTGCACTGATGTCCCGAAACGTGCCACCGGTGTTCTCGAACAACCGATTGCCGTGGCGGACAGTCGTTACGAAGAGGTCGGCGTCGCCGTCGTTGTCGGTGTCCGCGAAGGACGCGCCGACGGCGACGATGTCGGGAAGGCGAAGCCCAGCGCCGTCCGTCATGTCGGAAAAGCGACCGTTGCCCAGGTTCTTCCATAGTTCGCTGCTTCCGAGCTGGCT
>JANNJV010000532.1:0-1592 GCA_031395945.1 Gemmatimonadota bacterium
CGTCGAGCAGCCGTACGCCGAGTACTACATGGACTCGGAGCGTTTCGTCCCGATCGACCTGGGTTTCGACGGCAACGCCAAGAAGACAAACGGCTACAGTGACTACGTCTTCATGCTGTATCTGGCCAAGAAGTACGACGCCACCGCCATCAAGGCCATCTGGGACGCGACAGAGAGCGCGAGCGGCAACAGCGTGACCGCGCTGCAGAACGGCCTCGCGTCGCGCGGTGGATTGCGCAAAGTGTGGCCCGAGTTCGCGCTGGCGCTGTGGAACGACGTCCAGGGACAGAACCAGGACGACTTCAACGAGTGGGACGGGCTGACGTGGGGGCTGAAGAAGTACTTCGAGCTCGTCGACGGGGGCAATATCTTCGGGTACGGGAGCATCGAGGTGGACAAGAAGGGCGCGCCGAAGAAAGGCTTCGAGCTGCTGGAGGAGAGTGGGCAGACGGCTGGGGGGCACGAGCTGCCGCGACTCACCATTCACACCAACTATCTCAAGTTCACCGACAGCGACGTGGCGTCCGTCATGTACCTGAACGCGCTGGCACTCGCTGACTTTCCCGACCTCAAGATCCAGGCGATGGTGAAGAAGGGCGGGCAGTGGCAGGCCGCCGAGGACTGGACCAAGAAGACGTACAAGAATTTCTGCCGCGACGTGAAGGACGAGCGCATCGACGAGCTGGTCCTGATCTACAGCAACGCGGACTTCAAGCGTCCGTCGCCCGGCATTCCCTTCATGTTTCTGCCGCGTGTGAACGTGTCGAACGTCGGCTGCTTCAAGTGGCAAGGCACGTCGTCCATCGACATCACCGTCACAGGTCCCGTGCCGGGCAGCTCCACCACCAGTTCGTCGGGGCTGGTGTTCGAGCGCGTCGTAGAGCCCCAGCTTCCGGACGGAGGCGCCGGATCGGAATCGTTCGAGCCGAAACTCGGCGCCATCAGCGGCAACTCATCGACCGTATGCATCACGAGCACGGCAGCGGGAACCGTGTCGGCGCTGGACGGAAACCTGCTGATCAACCTGGACATCGCGGATTTTGGTTCCTTCGCGCCGCCGCCGGATAGACAAGTGCTACAGGGGATCGGTTCGAGCACGCTGACGACGAACTCGATCCATTGCACGCTTGGCGCGATCGTGGGTGAGATCGTGTGGAGCTGGCTGGAGATCCCCGCGCTCGAAAGCTCGAGCGTGGTGAGTGCCGACGGCCGGACGATCGAGGGGAACGTGACCCAGACGCTGATATCCGGGACGCAGGTGCTCAAATGGAAATTGACCGCGGTGCGCGAGCCGTAACTTCTAAGGCGTAACTCACCGCGGTCGCATGCTCTTCGCGACCGCGGGCCGAGAACACAGTTCAGCCGCCGGCCGAAAACGCAGGTATGCGCACGCGTCAACGCGACACGCCTGCGTCGCCGATCGACACGCCAAGGTGAGCCGTGTCGCCGCTGAAGCGGCGCATCGCGCGGTTGACCGGAGGCACAGCGCCTGCTTTCCGCGTGGCTGACAACTCCGCATGCCCAGTCAGCATCCCTTCGCACCGCGAGATCAATGATGCGACCCATTCTGCTGTCGGCACTTATCCTTGCGA
>JANNJV010000556.1:0-2863 GCA_031395945.1 Gemmatimonadota bacterium
GGCACCCGCGCGGCACGCCGAGACAGACACCCCGGGACGTCGAACCATGTGCGTGGCGTGCCGCGTATGGACACGGTCGGCAGTCCCGCGTTCGTCAGCCGCTCGTAAGTACGTCGCAGTCCGTTACGCCACGCCGGCGGCGTGACCTGCCAGTCCGAAACGCTCCCGTCGGTAGGCATGTAATGATCCCAGCTGGAAAGAATCACCGCATCAGGTCGCATCGCAATGATGCGTTGCAGCATCGCCTCGCGATAACGCGTGCACTCATGGTAGTAACGCTTGAGTCGCGTGTGCACGAGCTCGGGCATGTCCGCCACGGGACAGCCACCCTTTACCATCGCGATGATCTTCCAACCACGCTCACGGCCCACGCGATCGAGTCCGCCCAGCCAGTGCTCCGCGTGTGAGTCGCCGAGCAGCACCAAGGTTGTGGACGAACGCGTATCGCCGAACTCGCACACCTTGGCGTCTTCCACGGTATTCGCCCAACAGTCGTGCGCCATGCGGTCCACGCGCGCGGCGGCAAACATGCGCTGAGGCGCTGCCGCGACGGTGCGCTGCGCCGAGCGCATCGCCACGTGCGCCAGAAGTGCAACCGCGACGCTGGCGCCCAGCGCGGCGGGGGCAATCCAGCGGACGGGCATACGCCCGAGCGCACCGTCACGCGAGGGACCTTCGATGAAACGATGCGTGAGCCAAGCGAGCACCAGCGCCGCCGCCGACCACGCCAGCCGTCCCGCGACGCCGATCTTCCAATCGATGGCCGCGCCGATGCCTACGAGCGGCCAGTGCCAGAGATACCAGGCGTACGACAGCCGTCCCAGCCCGCGGAGCCATGAGGTGCCCAGCGCCCGGCTCACGAAGCTTGTCGGCGCGCGCTGTCCCCCCACGATGAGCGCCACAGCACCGCACGCCGGCAGCAGCGCGGCCACCCCGGGATAGGGCGTCATGCGATCATAGGTGGCGACGGCAAGCCCGATCGCGAACAGACCCGCCACCTGCAGGATGGTCGCCCGTCCGTCGATCTGATCGGTGCCGTCGTTGGTCATGAGCGCGAGCGCGCCGCCGAGGGCGAATTCCCAGATCCGCGTAGGCATGCCGAAGAACGCCCACGGCTGTGACGAGCGCGTGAGCCACACGGATGCGACGAAGGAGAGCGCGCCGGCGATGGCAATGCCAATGAGCAGATGCTTGCCGGAGAACGCGTCGTTGTCTGCGTCGCGTTCATCGAACTTCTTTCGTCCTTGCACATAGGCCGCGAGCGCGAAGAGCAGCGGCCACACGAGATAGAACTGTTCCTCCACCGCCAGCGACCAGGTGTGCAGCAGCGGATTCTCCGTGGAACCGAAGTAGTCCACCGAGCCGCGCGCGAAATCGATGTTACCAGAGTACAGCGCGACAGACCGGGCGCTGGAGGCAATGGCGGCGCGGTCGATTGGCGCGTAGAGCCACATGACCGCCGCCAGCGTCATCAGCAACGTGACCAGCAGTGTTGGCAACAGCCGCAGCGCGCGCCGGCCGTAGAACGCGGAGAGATGCACGCGGCCGTTCTCCGCGAGCTCGCGCGCGAGCAGGCCGGTGATGAAGAATCCCGACAGCACGAAGAAGACGTCCACCCCTACGAAGCCGCCGGCCAGCGGTCGCACACCGGCGTGGAACAGCACCACGAACAGGATGGCCAGGCCCCGAAGCCCCTCGATGTCGGATCGGAATGTGGGTCGCTCGAAGGCCATCCTTCTTCTACGGATAAGTGATCGTCGAAGTTGCGGGGCGAGCCAGGCGCAGTGCCGTCTCGCGCCAGACCGTCAGGCGCGGTAAAGTCTCGCCATGCGCTATCGGACCTTTGGACGCACCGGTTGGCAGGTGAGCGAGGTTGGTTACGGCATGTGGGGCATGGCGGGATGGACGGGCTCGGACGACGCCGAGTCCCTCCAATCACTGCAACTTGCGCTGGATCTTGGCTGCAACTTTTTCGACACAGCCTGGGCCTATGGCGACGGCCATAGCGAGCAATTGTTGGGACAGCTTGTTCGGGCGAATCCCGACAAGACCATCCATACCGCGACAAAGGTTCCGCCCAAGAACCGACGCTGGCCATCGCGACGCGGAGACCCCCTCGACGACGTGTTCCCCACGGACTACATCCGCGAATACGCGGAGAAGAGTCTGGAGAATCTCGGCATTCCGCACCTGGACCTCCTCCAGTTCCACGTCTGGGAGGACGGCTGGGCAAACGACGAGCGATGGCAGCGGGTCACCGACGATCTGCGCCGCGAAGGCCTGGTGCGAGCTATCGGCGTCAGTGTGAACCGCTGGGAACCTGCCAACGCGATTGCGACGCTGCGCACCGGCGCCATCGACGCGGTGCAGGTCATTTACAACATCTTCGATCAGAATCCGGAAGACGATTTGTTCCCGGTGTGCAGAGAGTTGAACATCGGCGTCATCGCGCGCGTGCCGTTCGACGAAGGTTCGCTCACGGGCACGCTGACGACGGACAGCCGGTGGCCGAAAGGCGACTGGCGCAACCTGTATTTCGTTCCGGAGAACCTCGTCCCAACCGTGCAACGCGTCGACGCGCTGAAGCGGGCGCTGCCGAAGGGCATGACGCTCCCCGAATTGGCGCTGCGATTCATCCTCGCCAATCCGGATGTGGACGTGGTGATTCCCGGCATGCGAAAGCTCGCGCACGTGCGCGCCAATGTCGCCGCTGCCGACACGCCCGCTCTGCCGGCGGAGCTGCTCCAGACGCTCCGTGACCACCGGTGGGACCGTGAACCCGCTCCCTGGTCCAACTGAGTACGGTTGGCGGCAGAACGGCACGCGGTGTGAGATGTACGAGCTCTGGTATCCATTCAGCCCG
>JANNJV010000588.1:0-1939 GCA_031395945.1 Gemmatimonadota bacterium
AGCTCCTTAATGAACGCGGGGTCATTCATTTGGGCGGTGTTGGCTTGGACGATGTATTCAAGGGCTTTTTCCATCGCCGTCCTATCGCTGAGCAGCAGCATCTGGATCCCCTTTCCGGTACCTGCTTGCTCAAGCAACCTCAGTTCTTCGTTAGACAGGGGATTGCCATCGAAGACTGCCCGAGTGCACTGCCGCTGTGGAATGGCCTCGAACAGCCGTGACACGACCAACTTTGTCGGCGTCAGGGTAATGTTCAGAGCATCGGCCGGCGCGACTTCGAACGCGGCTTCACCCATCAAACCATTCGCCAACGCCGCCTGTATCAGATTCTCGGCCGCGCATCCGAGCGAGACGAACAGGTGGTGATCGTCTGGATCGACGGCCGGGCATCTACGCGAGAGATCAGGAACAATGGAGATGGCGCGCTCTTGCAGCGCAAACTTCCAGCATTGGGTGTTGTGGCTCGACGGCGCGAGTGTCGCGTAGCGCACGAGCTCACGGTGTAATAACGAGCTGTCCGAGACGGCGCGCTCAGCACTGCGCCAGGTCCTTTGTACGGCCTCGTCGTAACTCACGTCGCCGCTACCGGAAGTACACCCCTGCAGGACCAGCGGCGCCGCGGCAACTGCTCCGGCTGCAAGTACGAATCGCCTTCGTGTGACCACTGCAGGACACCACTCAGACTTCTCGCTGGTTCTTCAGGATCACCTTGAGCGCACCCTCCTTCGCCGCATTCCCGAACGTGTCGTATGCCTTCATCACATCATCGAGGGCGAAGCGGTGCGTCACGAGCTTGCCTGGTTGTAACTTGCCCGAGCCAACCACCTTCAGCAGCATCGGCGTCGTCACCGTATCGACGAGTCTTGTGGTCAGCGTGATGTTGCGATCCCAGAGTTTCTCGACATGCAGCTCCACGGGTTTGCCGTGGACGCCCACATTGGCAAGGCGCCCGCCGGGCGCGAGGATGGACTGGCAGATGTCGAATGTCGCGGGCATGCCCACCGCTTCGACCGCCACGTCCACGCCCTCGCCGCCGGTCAACTCCAAGACGCGCTCGACCGCCTTGCCGTCGGCGCTGTTGATCAGGGTCGTCGCGCCGAAGTCCTTCGCCACCCGGAGCCGATTGTCGTCGAGATCGATCATCATGACGGCAGCTGGCGAATAGAACTGCGCCGTCAGCAGGACGGCCAGACCGATCGGGCCGGCACCTACAATGGCGACGGTGTCCCCAGGCTTCACCTGCCCGTTCAGCACGCCGCACTCGAAACCGGTCGGCAGGATGTCGCTCAGCATGACGAGCGCTTCCTCGTCGCCGCCCTCGGGGAAGTGGTAGAGACTCATGTCGGCATGCGGGATGCGCACGAGTTCCGCCTGCGTGCCGTCGATGGTGTTGCCGAGGATCCAGCCCCCGTCGCGGCAATGCGAGTACATGGCTTTCCGACAGTAATCGCACTTCCCGCAGGTCGTGACGCAGGAGATGATCACCCGATCGCCCGGATGAACGGCCGTGACCGCCGTGCCCACCTCCGTCACGACGCCGATGCCCTCGTGCCCGAGAATCCGGCCCGGCGTCACGCTCGGCAGGTCGCCCTTCAGGATGTGCAGGTCGGTACCGCAGATGGTGGAGGTGGTGATCCGGACGATGGCGTCGGTCGCGTTCTGGATCGTCGGGCGGGGCGTCTCTTCCCAGGCGCGCTTGCCTGGGCCGTGATAGACCAGCGCCTTCATGCGACCTGTCGCGGTGCTCTCGGTGTGCGGAGACGCGGGCTCGGTGGCTACAGTCATGAGAACACTCCTTGAAGCAGGTCGCCTAACTCATCCGACGTCATTGGCACGCCTGCGCACACCTCGACGAATCTACGTTAGCGGTTCGCCGGGCAACGGTCTGGTCAATACTGAACACCCTGGGGATCGGTTTCGAATGGAGTGCCGATGAGCC
>JANNJV010000594.1:0-5108 GCA_031395945.1 Gemmatimonadota bacterium
GGCAGCGCTCGCTCCCCCTCCTCTCGCCCAATACCGTATCGCCGAAGACCTCATTCGTTCAATTTTCAAACATCCAACAGGCCGGGAGGGACTTGAACCCCCAACCGCTGGTTTTGGAGACCAGTGCTCTACCAGTTGAGCTACCGACCTAAAAGAAAAGCTGCTGTGGGCTATGAGTTCTGGGCTTCAATGCATAGCCCATAGCCCAGAGCCCCCAGCTCAACCATCAGGGTGACTGACGGGAATTGAACCCGCAACCCCCGGTGCCACAGACCGGTGCTCTAACCAATTGAGCTACAGCCACCATGGCTCTGCGCGTTTGACACAGAGCAAAGAAACCTAGTGGAACGGCGAGGGGCCTTCAATCGGGAATCGCGACGCTATTGCGCCGTTCACAGCCCATGGCCCAAAGCCGACAGCCCACAGCCCAGTCTTACTTCGCGCGCTCCTGGTACTCGCCGGTGTTGGGATTCACGCGAATCTTATCGCCGGTTCCAATGAACTCCGGAACGTTGACGGTCGCCCCGTTTTCCAGCTTCGCGGGCTTCTGCGAGGCAGTCTTGGTGGCCGTCTTCATCACGGGCGACGTCTCCACCACCTCGAGCGTCAGCGAATTGGGCAGCCGAATGCCGACCGCGCGGCCGTCGTAGAATTCGGCCTGGATCTTCATGTTCGGCTGCATCCACTGCGCGTTGTCGCCCAGTGCCTCTTCTTCCATTTCGAGCTGATCGTAGTTCTGCGTGTTCATGAAATGGTACGTGCCCGCGGAGTCATACAGATACTCCAGCTCGTGCGTCTCCATGGATGCGGGATCAACCGAGTCGGCGGCGCGAAAGCGATGCTCGAAATTCGAACCGGTGCGCAGATTCCGGAGCTTCGCCTGTACCATCGCGCGCAGGTTGCCGGGCGTGTGGTGGCGGAATTCGGTGATGCGACAGGGCTCGCCCTCGAAGACGATGACCATGCCGCGCCGAATCTGAGTTGCAGGTATTGCCATGAGACAGACTTCCCAATTTTGGCGTAAGTTTAGACAGCCGTTGAATTTAGGTCACTGAAGCAGCGGTCTCAAGCCCTTCCATACATTCCGTGCGAGAATCCGCTCCCCGTCGTAGTTGGGATGGATGCCATCTGGCTGGTTGAGCTCGCGAGTACCGGCCACTCCCTCCAGCAGGAATGGCAGGAGCAGGACTTCGTTCTTTCGGGCAAGCGCGGGAAACACCTCGCGGAAGCGGTGCGTATAGTCCCTACCCAGGTTCGGGGGCGCCTCCATTTGAACCAGTGCGACGCGCGCACCGGGCTTCGTGGCGCGGACTCCTTCGATGATCTGTTGAATGTTCCGCTCCATGGTCTCGACCGGGATTCCTCGCAGCCCGTCATTGGCACCCGTCTCGATGACCAGAATGTCGAATGGGCCGCGCAGCAACCACTCGAGCCGCTGGAGAAGCCCAGATGACGTTTCGCCGCTCACCCCCGCGTTCACCACCTCGAAACGCAGCCCCGCCGAGTCGATCATGCGCTGCACCTGGTATGGGTACGCGCTGTCGGGATCGAGACCGTACCCCGCGGTGAGACTGGTCCCCGCGAACACGATGCGGCGCCGCGACTCCGTCGCGGCCGGTGCTGGCTGCGCCGCTGGCGCCCGCGACGGTCCGGCTGGTGCGCTAGCTTGACCACTCGCGCTGTCCAGCGGACGTGGGGTTGACTCGCGCTCTCCGGTACAACCCAGCAACGCGATCAGCAACGCGTATCTCTTCACAGCAATTCCTCCGTCATGCTTTCTGCGGCAAGCCTCACCAAGGAATATCTAAGCGGCGACCACCGCCTCACAGTCCTCCGGGACGTCACCTTCTCAATCGAGCAAGGTGAGTTCGTCGCGATTGTCGGTCCCTCGGGCAGCGGAAAGACGACCCTCCTGGGGCTGCTGGCAGGGCTCGACACACCGTCACGTGGCTCCGTGAAGCTCGACGGCACCGACATCACGGCCCTGGACGAAGACGCGCGCGCTCGGCTGCGGGGCGAGAAGGTGGGTTTCGTCTTTCAAAGCTTCCAGCTGATCACCACCCTCACCGCCATTGAGAACGTCCAGGTTCCGCTCGAGCTGCGCGGCGAGAACCATGTAGCGGACCGCGCACGGGATGTCCTGCTGCGCGTTGGCCTGGGCGACCGGCTGGATCATTTTCCGACGCAGTTGTCCGGTGGCGAGCAGCAGCGCGTGGCCATCGCGCGCGCGTTCGCCAACAGGCCGCGTATCCTGTTCGCCGACGAGCCAACGGGCAACCTGGACAGCGATACGGGAAGCCGCATCGTAGAGTTGCTGGAAACGCTGAATCGCGAGTCCGGCTCCACGGTGGTACTCGTGACCCATGACCTGGTGCTCGCGCGGCGGGCGCAGCGGGTGATCCGGTTGAGCGATGGCGCAGTGGTGTCGGACGATCGGCTCGCACCGGCGGCGACGTGAGCGAGCGCGCACGATTCGGCCGTTTGATGGCGATTGCCTGGCGCGAGAGCAGGACGGCGCGCCGCCGGCTGCTGCTGTACATGTCGTCCATTTCGTTGGGCGTTTCGGCGCTGGTTGCCATCGACTCGTTCACGGCCAACGTCTCCGGTTCTGTGAGCGAACAGTCTCGCGCGCTCCTGGGCGGGGACGTGGCGTTGCGATCGCGAGCCGCGTACTCACCCAAAGTCACGCAGTTGCTCGACTCCATGGAGCGCGCCGGCGTGGGCGTCAGTCGCGTGACGCAGTTCGCCTCGATGGGGCTGGTGCCGCGGTCGGGGCTGACCCGCCTGGTGCAGGTTCGCGCCGTGAGTGCGAAGTATCCGTTCTACGGCACGATCACCACGGAACCCGCTGGCATCTGGCCGCGACTGCAGTCGGGTCGCTACGCCATCGTCGATCCTTCGGTACTGATATCGCTCGACGCCCGGCTGGGTGACACGCTGATGCTGGGCACCGCGCGCTTCGTGATCCTGGCGTCGATCAAGAGCGTGCCCGGTGATCTCGGTGTGAGCGCCGCCATTGGTCCCCGCATCTTCATTCCGGACCAGTTTCTCGGTGAGACCGGGTTGCTGGTGTTCGGCAGCCGCGCCGAATACGAGACACTGCTGAAGATGCCGCCGGGACTCTCCCCGGCCCGATTCGCGGCGCGCTACAATCCGGTGTTCTCGACCGACACGCCGCGCGTTCGACTGGAAACCGTGGCCGAGAACGAGTTCGATCTCACGCGATCCATCGACCAGCTGGGGAATTTCCTGGGCATCGTGGGCCTCGTGGCACTATTGCTCGGCGGTATCGGCGTCGCCAGCGGCGTGCATGCCTTCGTCATGCGAAAGATCGATACCGTTGCCATTCTGCGCTGTCTCGGCGCGACCAGTGGCCAGGTGCTGATCATCTACGTGTTGCAGGCCGCGGCGATGGGCTTTGTCGGCGCGCTCTTCGGTGCCACGCTGGGCGTTGCCTTCCAGTTCCTCTTGCCATGGGTCCTACAGGACTTCCTGCCCGTGGACGTGCGCGTGGCCCTCGCCCCGTCCGCAATCGGGCTGGGACTCGGCGTCGGTGTCTGGGTCGCGTTGATCTTTGCGCTCCGTCCGTTGTTGTCGCTGCGTCGGGTGTCGCCGCTACAGACGCTGCGCCGCGAATCAGATGCGGAGGTCATGCGCCGCGCGCGCCGTGATTCCGCCGGACTGGTGGTCTCCTTCGCGATCATCGCGAGCGTGCTCGCCATCGCGCTCACACGCGCGGGCAACGTCCAGCGCGCGCTGGCGTATGCCGCCGCCATCGGCGGCGCCATCGGGGTACTGTGGGTCACGGCCGTGGCACTGGCGTGGAGCGCCCGACGGCTGGCGCGGCCGCGATGGTCGTTCGTGGTGCGCCAGGGTGTGGCCAACCTGTATCGCCCTGGAAACCAGACGCAATCCGTCATCCTGGCGCTCGGCTTTGGCGTTTTTCTCATGAGCACGCTCTATCAGGTGCAGCGGAATCTGCTCAACCAACTGGACGTCAAGCTGGAGCAGTCGCGCGCGAACGTGGTGTTCTTCGACGTGCAGGAGGATCAGGAGCCAGGCATCGATTCGCTGATTCGCGCGGGTGGACACACGCTCATTCAGCGCGCGGCCATTGTGCCCATGCGCATCGGGGCCATTAATGGGAAGCCGGTCCCACAACTGCTTGCAGAGGGCGACAGCCTCATGCGCGCTGCGCGCGCATCGGGCCAGCCGCAAACCGCTCGCCGAAGCTCGCCGTGGGCGTTGAGGCGTGAGTTCCGGTCCACGTACCGCGCCGAGATGGCCTCGGGCGAGAAGCTCACGGCGGGCAAATGGTTTGCTCCTGGCGACACCACGCCGCAGATCTCTATCGAGCGGGAGGTGGCGTCGGAGCTCCACGTGGGAATCGGCGATACCATTACCTGGAACGTGCAGGGCGTGCCGATCAGCGCGCGGGTGACCAGCATTCGTGAGGTGACTTGGGCGCGCTTCGAGCCAAATTTCTTCGTGGTGTTCAATCCATCAGCGCTGCAGCGCGCGCCCAAGCAGTTCGCCGTGCTCGCCAATGTGCCGACGGGCGTGCAGGTAGCGGAGCTGCAACGCAAGGTGGTGCAGCGATTCCCGAACGTCTCGAGCCTGGACCTGACGCTGATTCAAGACACGGTGAACAACGTGTTGGGCAAGGTGACGTCGGCGATCCGCTTCATGGCCATCGTCTGCTTGGGCTTCGGCATCCCGGTGCTGTTCAGCGCCGTCGCGGCAACGCGTCGGGAGCGATTGCGCGAAGGGGTATTGCTCAAGACGCTTGGCGCTACGCGGCAGCAAGTGGGACGGATCATGCTTGTGGAGTATGCCCTGCTTGGCGCGCTGGGCAGCGCCGCGGGGGTCATCCTGTCCGTCGGCGGCGCATGGCTGCTGATGAAATTCGTGTTCGAGGCGACGTTCTCGCCGGCAATCGTACCGGTGCTCCTGGTCGCGTCGGCCATGACGTTGCTCGCGATCGTCATCGGGCTCGCCACTGGGCGCGAGGTATTTCGCGAGACGCCCATGGCCGCGCTGCGCGAGGCCTAGCGCGTCACGCATAACGCGTCGCACGTCTCTCGCGGGCGGGAGCGGGCGTCCTGTCC